>CAZVOP010000019.1:0-49959 GCA_964628445.1 uncultured Pseudobdellovibrionaceae bacterium
ACTAACTAAATAGCGGCTTGATCCACAGTGTCTGATCTCGGCCGGGCCCAACGCTCACCACATCGATCGGAACAGCCACGCTGGCACCGATAAATTGGATGTATTCTTGCGCATAGCGGGGCAGGTCCTTGAGGCTCTTCGCCGTCGTTAGGTCCTCTTTCCAACCATTTAGCGTTTCATAGATCGGCTTACAGCGCGCGAGGTCGCCAGGGGACACCGGATATTCGGTGATCCTTTGACCGTCGAGCTCATAAGCTAGGCACACGTCGATTTTTTCCATTCCGCTAAGGACATCGAGTTTCATTAACGCCAAAGAAGTGATGCCGCTTAAGCGAATCGCGTACTTCAGCGCGACCAGATCCAGCCAACCGCAGCGGCGCGATCTGCCCGTTGTGCTGCCAAATTCAGCACCTGTCTGGCGCAATCGCTCGCCGATCTCATTATCGCATTCGGTGGGAAACGGGCCGCTGCCCACACGGGTGGTGTAGGCCTTTGTGATGCCCATCACCTGATTGATCGTGCCCGGACCGATCCCGGCACCGATCATGGCGCTGCCGGAAAGGGTGCTTGAGCTTGTGACGAACGGATACGTACCGTGAAGCAAATCGAGTAACGATCCTTGCGCGCCTTCGAACAAAACTTTTTTACTGCTCTTAAGAGCCTTGTAGATCGTTAGGCTGGTGTCGCGTGAGCGGTAAGGAGCCAATTGCTCGGCCACTCGTTCGATCAGCTTGAGCATCTCGTCCACCGAGACCGGCTTTTCGTTGTAGAATTTTTCGAGCAGGAAGTTTTTTTCTTTCAACGCCAGCTCAAGCTTCGCGCGTAAGCTTTCTTTTTGAAAAAGATCGCCGAACAAAAGGGCTTTGCGTGAAGCGCGCTCTTCATAGGCGGGGCCGATGCCGCGGCCGGTGGTGCCGATCTTCTCGAGACCCGCGGCTTTCTCGCGCGCTTGATCCAAAGTCTTGTGATAGGGGAGAATGACCGTGGCCGAGTCGGAGATTTGCAATTGATTGTTGTCTTTAAGCAACCCGGTCTCTTTTAAAGCTCGGATTTCATCCCACAGTTTTTCGACATCCAAAACGCAGCCGGCCGCGATAACGCAAGTCGTGTGCGGATGCAAAACGCCCGACGGGATAAGATGAAGGACGGTCTTTTTGCCATCGACGACCAGCGTGTGGCCGGCGTTAGCTCCGCCTTGATATCTGACGACGAAATCGGCTTTTTGGGAAAAGACGTCGACGACTTTGCCTTTACCTTCATCACCCCATTGCGATCCAACTACAATTATCCCCGGCACAATGTCTCCTTGACGCGCAATAAGACCACAATGCCCTAAGTGTTGGCAAACCAGGGAGCATCGATAGGCAGCGTGTCGCTTATTTTTTTACCCGATTTAAACTCAATAACCTTTTCGACGGCCTCAAAGCTGGCCTTCTCCCACGCGTTCTCGGTGAATGCGCCGATGTGCGGGGTCAAAAATAAACGCGGGTGGCTGATGAGGCGGTGACCCTGCGGAGGCGGTTCGCGCTCAAGCACGTCCATCGCGGCAAAGGCGATGGTTTTTTCATCCAGCGCGAGGGTGAGATCGTTTTCGCTGACGACCGCGCCCCGGCAAGTGTTGATCAAGATCGCGTCGGGGTGCATCTCGTGAAAGGTCGGATTGTTCATGAGGTGCTTGGTCTCTTTAGTCAGCGGAACGTGAAGGGTGACAATCTCGCTGGTTCTTAAAAGTTCGATCAGGCCGACGCGCTCGATATTCTTTTTCGGGAACTCATTTTCATCGATATACGGATCGTGCGCTTGCACCTTCATGCCGAAGGCTTGCGCAAGACTTGCGACCTTGGTGCCCACGCGGCCAAGGCCGATGATGCCGAGGAGCTTGCCTTCCAGTCCGTGCGGGCGTTTAAGGCCGGTGCGCCATTTGTCGGACTTAATGTTCTTGTGCGCTTGAAAGATTTGTCTCTCCGCCGCCAGGATCAACGAAAGCGTGAGCTCGGCCGTGCTTTGCGCGTTGGCATTCGGAGTATGCGCGACGGTGACGCCACGTTTTTGAGTTTCACGCCAGTCAATGTGGTCATGCCCGCTGGTGGCGCTAATGATGAGCTTGGCTTTTGGGTGCTTGTCGAGGAAAGCGCCGTCGATTCGGGTTTGACTGCGGATCAGTACACAATCCGCTTCCGCGGATTGTGCCGGATTGAGAGTTTCGCAACCAGCAGCCGTAAGTCTGGCCACCGCATTGATCGAATAAGCCTCAAGTATCAACACTTTCATGGGAATAAAGTGGGAACGAGGTTTAATTTAACTTCAGCATCTGAAATATCCGCATCGGATTTCATAAATTCCTTAAGTGCTGCAACTAGCGCGCACATGTCGTCATTGCGTACGTCGCCCATATGGCCCACGCGGATGATTTTGCCTTTAAGATGATCCTGACCGCCCATGATGGTGATGTTCTTTTCTTTTTCCAGCCAATTTCTCAATTCCGAGCTGTCGACGCCATCGGGAGTGCGCAGCGCCGTCACCGATGAACTCGGCGAAGCCGAGAAAACCTGAAAGCCCAGACGCTCGCCATAAGTGCGGGTGAAGCCAGCGAGAAGTTCGCAGCGCTCGATCACTTTTTGCAATCCCACCTTTTGAATCTGGGTAAGGACCATATGCAGTCCGACGATGAGCGGGGTCGGCGTGGAAAAGTGAGTTTCCTTTTTCGCGTTGGCTTTTTTCTCGGCCGCCATGTCCAGGTAATACTTCGGGCATAACGATTGGGCTTGTTGCGCCCAGGCTTTTTCACTGAGCGCGATAAAGCTTAGGCCCGTCGGGATCATGAAGGCCTTTTGCGAGCCGCCGATCAGGATGTCGATCTCCCACTCATCCATCGGCAGCGGCATACAGCCGACGGCGGTGATGGCATCGACGATAAACAGGGCTTGCGGCGTTTCTTTTTTAACGACTTGCGCGAGATGCCGAACTGAGTGGACGGTCGCGGTGCTTGTTTCGCAGGCTTGCGTGAAGACCGCCTTCACATTCTTTGCTTTACGAAGGGCTTCTTGCAGCTTGCCTTCGCTTGCGGGCTGTCCCCACTCCACATTTAATCGGTGTGTGACGATCCCGTAGCGTTCACAAATTTCGGCCCAACGTTCGCCGAATTTTCCGCTGACGATGACCAGCACCTCGTCCCGCGGCGACAGCGAATTCACCACCGCCGCTTCCATCGCGGAGGTCCCGGTGCCGGCGATAATTTGCACCGGCTGCTTGGTTTGAAATACGAATTGCAATCCTGCCCAACACTCGATCAATAGCTTTTCGAATTCAGGCGTTCGGTGATGCAGCACCTTTTCACTCATGCGGCTAAGAACCGCTTGAGGAACGGGCACGGGGCCGGGCGCAAGAAGTCGGTAAGGCGGAGTGTGATTCATCAGCTCAGTAATTTAGAGCAATAACTTGACCGGTCAAGTGCAATTGATTAGCGTTTGAAGGTGTATTCAATACGCATTTTCGCTCTTACTTTTCTCTTCTCCGGTTGCGCCTATCATTTCGGCATGAGCAATCGTGCGCTTCCTGGCGGCTATTCCCAGGTCTCCATTCCCATGTTTAAGAACGAAAGCGCCGATGTGGGGATCGAACCCTATTTCACGAATGCTTTGATCCGCCGCTTCTCGCGCAGCTCGGTGGCCCGCGTGACCGAGAAAGATGTTTCGCCGCTGGTGCTGCTGGGCACGATTGAAAAAGTGCGCACCATCAATGGACCGGCGGTCACCAACACGCCCAATCAGCTTGAATCCCTTCCCGACAATGCGGTTTTGATCACGGAATATCGCTTAGTCGTGCAGACGCGCATCGTGCTCAAACGGCGCTCCGACGACAAGATCATGTGGCAAGGCTCATTCTCGAACGAAAAAGTTTATACGCCGCCGCGTATTGGAACGGCGGTAGTCAATTCGGCAAATGCCACATATAACCAATCGGCGCGCATGGAAACGATTTCCCGGCTGGCCGATGAGATGATGGCCGAAGCCCATGACCGTATGACGGAGAATTTCTGAAGTGACACTCGACTTGCGTAGATTACAGCAGCGTTTAGAAAACAATCCTCCCGGCTCCCTGTATTTGCTGATCGGCGAAGAGACCTTCTTGGTTCAGGAGGCTTTGCAACTTTTGAAAAACAAAAGCGTCGATGCGTCGATGATCGATTTCAACTGCGATGTTTTCGATGCGAGCGAGACCGATGCGGGGCAGGTGAAAGACGCGGCCGAAAGTTTGCCGATGATGAGCCAGCGCCGCTTTGTCGCTTTCCGCGGTGTCGATGCTTTGAAAGACAAAGATTGGGAGACGCTTTTTCCTTTGATCGACAATCCGGTCGATTCGACGACCTTCGTTTTGACCTGCGATGCTTTGGACAAACGCAAAAAGGCTTTCAAAAAATTGAATGAAGCGGCCATTGTCGTTGAATTGAAGCGCCCTTACGACAATCAGGTCGCCGATTGGATCGAGTATTTGGCTTTCCGCCAAAACTTGAAAGTCGCGCGCGAAGCCGCGCAGTTGCTGAAGCAGTTTGTCGGCACCAATTTGACCGAATTGAATAATGAGATCACGAAGCTTAAAGATTATCTGGGCGAACGCACGGTGATCGAGCCGAAAGATGTCTTGCAGGTGGTTTCACAAACACGCGTGGATCGCATTTTCGATCTGACCGATGCGATTGGACGCAGGGATCGCGCCACCGCTTTACACTCTTTGGCAAATTTGCTGGAGCATGGCCAGAGCGAGGTCGGCATTCTGGCGATGATCACCCGCCATTTCCGGATCTTGGGCCAGCTCAAAGAGGGCCAGCGCGAAGGTTTGAACGGCACCAGACTTTCGACCAAGGCGGGCATTCCGCAATTTCTGCTCACGCAGTATCTCGAACAGATTCGTTTATGGGATGAAAGCAAAATCGAAAGAACCTTCAATGTCCTTCAAGACACCGATCGCGCATTGAAATCTTCGAGCGTCCCGCCGCATGTTTGGCTCGAAAATTTCGTGCTCAAGACCTGTAGCTAGTCGAGCGCAACGCCGATAAGTTAAGCATGATTTGTCGTGCTTTTTTTCTTATCGCCATGTTTGCGCAACTGGCCTATGCGGAGCCCGCATCCGTCACGGTATGGACGAAGGGTTCGACACGCGCGGCGCGCGCGCTCTTTAAGCCTGGCCATGGCGTAAAAATCTTAGGCGAAGAAGAAGAGATGAAGCGTAACCGCGAAGCCGGCCTGCTTCCGGTCGAACAACGCAACGGCATTTTCGAAAAAGCCGGCGTGGCGAAAAAAATCGATGAGCGCATGGACGAGATGGACAAGGACATGTTCATGATGGCTCTTCGCGACTATAAATTGTCTGAATTGCGCGAAGATTACCCCCTATTCAGTGAACGTGAACTGAAAATCATGAAGAGCGAAGTGGAGAAAGCAAGATGAAGATCTTGATTCTTACTTTAAGCTTTTTCATCGATGTCCGGGTTCACGCCGATATGATTTTTTTAAACCTCAACGACGCACCCGAAGAGATCGCCAGTTGCAAAGCGGGCGTGGCCGCGAACAACGAAAAAGCGAAAAAGAATCCGCCGGATCAACTCATGGTCATCAACGCCGTCCAGGGCGAAAATGCCGACGACAACCGTTCGAACACTTACCACGTCCTGAAAAAAGAAATTAAGCGCATGCTGGCCGCGGGTAAAACCATCGATTCAATGGTGATCTCGGGCGAAGACGGCAGCGGGCACTTCTTCGGCACCAACGGCGACTTCCACCAAAATGAATTGCGCGATCTCGTCAAAGAATTTCCGCAGTTGAGCAAATCGTTGAAGAGCGCGGCGCTGTGGGGCTGTTACACGACCAGCGTGCATGGGGCCGAACAGTTTTGGGTGAACCGCTTGCCGAATATGCAATTCACGATGGGCTTTACGCTTCAGGGGCCGGAAAAATCGCGCCCGGCCAACCATGCTTTACTCAAGCAATTTTGTGAGCGTCATGAAGAGGCCGTCAAGGCGACCTCCAAAGATCAGTTATGCGCCTTTTTCGACAGCCTGACTCATCTGACAAAAACTTCGATCGGCGTATGCAATCGTGAAGCGGTGGCCACGGTCGAGTACAAAACGCGCAAAGAGAAATGCTTCACTTACGAAGAGCTGCACAAACGCTGCGGTGAGTTCACCAAAGATCCCGCGCTCGAGCAAGTTTACCAGGACTACATGAGCGGGCGCCTTGAACCTGATGACGAAAGCCACGGCGAAAAAGCCAGTCCGCTGCGCAATTACTATAATCAACTGAATTTGTGGCGCCATTGCCGCGAGCAATTCAAAGCGGACCGCGGCTACGACATGCCCTACTTGCCGGAAGTGATTCGTTTGATCAAATACGGCAAGATCCGCGATAACCTCAGTAAACTGAACGCCAAGGAACTTGCCGACTATGATCGCGAGTTGAAAAAGGCGGGCCTTGGCGCGTTGGCGCTAGGAGATATCTCCAACCATTCACTGACCCGCGCGCAGATGAATCAAAGGATCGAAAACGCCATTTCGGCTTTGCGCGGGCAAACCGTGCAAGTTCAGGCGGCGCCGGTCGCGGCGACTAGGCCGGAGAAAAAGAAGGGCGGGGGATTTCTTTTCGATCCCGATGAAGAAGCCACGCCTGTACGCGCTCCATCAAGCACCATCCGTGCGGTGAACAATCCCACTCTTTTAAGAATGGCGCAGTGTATGCGCATGACGTTTGTGAATATGGATTACCGTTGCACGCAATTTAAAAATATTAACGACCGCATGGGTGATCCAAGCTCTTGCTTGATGACCTACAACCGCGCCAAAACAAAAGGTGAAGACGATGACTGCTAATCCAAATATCGGAAGACGGCGGGTTCCCAGGCGTTATTTCGAATCGCCGGTGGGAGTTTTGCTCGGCGGGGAATACCAGGTGAACCGGGCTTACCAAGTCGGTGAGGGCGGTATGATGTTCGACTTTAAGGGCAAGCAGTTGCTTGAGGGCACTTTGATCGCCGCCAGTTTCTATTTGCCGTCTGGAGTTTTAATTATGGTGCGCGGAGTGGTGCGCGCCGTGGTGCCTGCCAAAGACGGCAAGCCCCAACGTTTTGGAATTGAATTTATCGAGTTAGATTTCCAATTTAAGCGGGAGATTCGTAACTTCGTCGCGGCGGCCACCCGTCAAGACGGGCAGCTGGTCGCTTAAAACTATTTTGCGAGGGCGGCGATTTGCTTGGCGGCGCGCGAAATTTTGCGGCTAGCCGTGCGCGGATGAATGCGGCCTTTTTGAGCGGCCTTACCGATGGCACTCGAAAAGGCGATCAAATCCTTAGCGGCGTCTTCCGCCTTCTTTGCAACCATCGACTTGCGCATTTTCTTTTCGACCGTGCGAACTCCACCAAGCGTTTGCGCGTTGATCGCGTTGCGTTTGAGTGAGCCGCGTGCGCGTTTAATTGCCGACTTATGATTTGCCAATTGAGAACCTCCGGTGATTCAATATCAATAGATATTTGGAAAGACTCGGGGAATATCACACCTGAGGGATCGACACAAGTGACCACCGAAAGGTCCTTCTAATTGAGCGAACAACTTGTTGCCCCTCCAATGAAGAAAGCCCAGCAAAAACAGTCGGTTATCCGCTCTGCGATCAGTATGGCGCTTGGCACTTTTTCGTCAAGAATCCTGGGATTCCTGCGTGATGCGGTCATGTTTCATCTGTTCGCGAGGGGAGTGACCGACGCTTATGTCGTGGCCTTTAGGCTGCCCAATCTCTTTCGCAGGCTTCTGGGCGAGGGCTCGCTGAGTGTGAGTTTTATCCCGGTTTACGTTGAGGCACGGGCTGATTCCGAAGAGCGCGCGAAGCATCTGTCGAATGCCGTGTTCACGATCGTGCTGGCGATCTCGGTTGTGATTTCGGTTTCTTGTTTTGTCTTTATGGATCAGATCATTCGCTATCTGGTGGACGATCCTTTAGGCTTTGCCGCGGTTCCCGGTAAGGTCGAGCAGACGATTTACTTGGCGCGCATCATGATTTTTTATCTCATCCTGGTTTCGACTTACGCCTTTCATATGGCGATCGCGAACACCCTTGGCCACTTCTTTATTCCGGCGATCGGGCCGACGCTGTTCAATTTGGGTTTGATTATCTTGACGGTGGCGCCCTTTGAGCTTGGCCGCTATCAGGGCTCGTCGCAGGCGTGGGGTGTGATTTTTGGTGGAGTGCTTCAGGCGGGGATTGTCATGTGGTTGATGATCAAGCTTCGCGTGTTGCCGCGTTTGGCGTGGCGCTGGGGCGGGGCGGATGTGCGTAAGGTTTTTTTGAATATGCTGCCTGGGCTTTTCGGCCTGGGCGTTTATCAAGTGATGATGATCGTGAACACCAAGTTCGCCGCGCGTTTGCCCGAGGGGTCGCAGTCCTATATTTATGCGGCCGATCGGATTTTGGAGTTGCCGCAGTCATTGATCGCGGTGTCTTTAGGGGCGGCTTTGCTCCCGCGTTTCAGCGATCTGCACACTTCGGGTGAAAAAGGGAAATTCTTAGCCGAGGCCAACCAGGCCGTGCGCCTCTTGATGTATCTTTCCCTACCGGCGGCGATCGGGATGTGGGTGTTGTCGGGCCCGATCACACAAGTGTTGTTTATGAGGGGGGCTTTTACCGCCGTCGACGCCGCGGAAACCGCACGGATCGTCGAAATCTACGCGGTGCTGATGTTGTTCTCGTCGCTCTCGCGGGTGACGGCGCCGGCGTTTTATGCGATCAAAAACACCATCCTGCCGGCAAGCGTGGCGTTTTTCGTCTTGTGCGTGCACATCACCGTCGGTCCCATCTTCGTCACACACTACGGCCTGATCGGCTTGGCTACGGCAACCTCGATGTCTTCGATTTTGAATATCGTGATTCTGCAGGTGTTCTTTTTCTACATGATCGGGCCGCTCGGTTACGGGTCGATCTTCGTGAGCGCCTTACGCTTGGTTCCGGGCCTCGGGGCGCTGGCCGTGTTCTGCATTTACGCTTATCCGTATCTGTCATCGAGGCTTGAGCGGACTTTGTCTTTAACATTGGTGATTGGTGTCGGCATGGTGATTTACTTCGCGGTGACCGTCATGTGCAAAAGCGAAGCGGCCGAAAAGGTGCTGGGGCTTTTCAAACGGCGGATCAAGCTTTGATGTCTATGCTTCCCGCGCAGTTTGTAATCTGACAAACAGAATTCTGTCGAGCTGAAATAGGTTGGACTCCCGTGTGGTTTGAGTTTGAGCTATGGCAAAAAATTTGTCATAGCGTAAACTCGGGGTGCCTAAAAATTGGTTCTCTGATGTGCAGATTCGAGATGAGCCGACTTTATGTTTGTGAGTTTACAAACTGGGCGGGAAGCCGTTCTATTTAACAGCTAAGGCCTTTTCGATGTCGTTGCTCAATGCGCTCGGCACGACTTTCGAGTCGTAGCGTTTGATCACTTGGCCGTCGCGGCCGACCAAAAATTTACTGAAATTCCATTTGATTTCGCGGCCGCCGGCTTTGTCTTGCGACTTGAGCCATTTGTATAGGGGATCGGCATTGTTGCCGTTGACGTCGATTTTGGCCATGACCGGGAAGGTGACGCCGTAGTTGGCTTTGCAGAACTTTTGGATTTCTTGATCGGTGCCGGGCTCCTGTGAGCCGAATTGGTTGCACGGAAAGCCGACGATGGTGAAGCCGTCGGTGCTGTGTTTTTTGTAAAGCTCTTCGAGACCTTCGTATTGCGGAGTGAAGCCGCAGCGGCTGGCCACGTTCACCACCAAAACCACTTTGCCTTTATAATCGCTCAGGCTTTGCTCGGTGGTGTCGGCCTTTTTCACTTTGAACGAGTAGAAATCCGCAGCAAAGGAAGTGAAAGAAAAGAGCGCCATGAATACAGGCAAGGTTTTAAATAATTTCATTTTACTTTGGCTTTCTTCCAGAAGGTTTCTTTATCGGCTGCAGGTAAAGTGTTCCAGTCGCGGCCGGCTTCCGCAACTAGTTCCTGCATTCTCATAAAGCGTGCTTCGAAACTTTGATTCGTTTTGCGTAAACTCTGCTCGGGATCGAGGCCCGAGTGGCGCGCCCATTGTGCCAAAGAAAATAGCAGGTCGCCAAGTTCGGCCTCAACCGCAAGCTTATCGCCGCTCTTTACGGCGTCTTGTAATTCGCCGAGCTCTTCGGTCACTTTGTCCCAGCACTGCGCGGGAGTGTCCCAATCGAAAGCGACCTTTTTGGTTTTCTCGCCGATTTTCACCGCGCGCAAAAGTGCGGGCATGCCCTTTGGCACGTCGAACAGTCCTTTTTTGCGGCCTTTCTCAAGAGCCTTGATCTCGGCCCAATTTTTCAGCACTTCGCCCGAGGTTTCGGCTTTGACGTCGGCGAACACGTGCGGGTGGCGCCGCACCATTTTTTCACCGATATTCTGAATGACGTCGAAAACATCGAAACGGCCTTCTTGGCGGGCGATTTCCGAATGTAAAACGACCTGCAGGAGCACATCGCCCAGCTCGTCGCGGATTTCGTCGACGTTTCCGCCGTCAATGGCGTCGGCCAACTCATGCGCCTCTTCGATGGCGAAGCGAGTTAGGGTCTCATGCGTCTGCTCTTTGTCCCATGGACAACCTTCAGGACCGCGCAAATGTTCCACGACTTTGATCAGACCGTCAAATTCCCTTAAGTTTCCCGGGGCTTTAGGCATGTGCGATAACTCTCCTAATAGCTAGTTTAGGACAACCTGTACCACGAAACCCTGATAATATTGATCAGATTTGCCGAAAATGAGATAGACAGTTCCCACTCAAACTATAGGAACGCGCTACGGATAAACGTAAGAATCCTTTTAAGAAATCCACGAACGAAGTGCATTGGCGTTCGCGCTATATGGCGCCATCCAGGCTCTTTGTGGAATTCGTGCGCGATCTACGTTTTGAGCAAACACCCTTTGGCCGCTTGCTGCAGTCGATCGACGAGCGTTTCAATCTTAAGGGCTGGATTCTTGTTTTCTTATTCTGCTTGATGCTGTCGTTTGTGATTTTTTGGGACGTCGATGTCTTTCACCAAGTTTCACTAGGTGATGTGGCGCCGGCGGATATCAAGTCGCCGATTTCGTTCCAGATGGTCGACGAGTCGGCGAGCGAGGAAAAACGCAAGACGGCCGAAGAGAGCATCCCGCCGATCTTCGATTTTGACACCAACACCTACGAACAGCTGATCAACCGGGTTTACCGCAGTTTCCGCAGCATGCGGCGCGAGGTCAAATCGATCCGCTGGCCGTCAAAGGCCGCGCAACGCGAGCAAGAGATCAAAGACTTTTCGCAGTTCAAGCCGGTGTTTGAAAAAGAGCTTGGCATTGAAGTGCCCGACAGGATGTTCGAGTGGCTGACGGAGAATCGCTTCGCCGCCCCGGTCGAAAATATTTTGATCCGAGCCCTGGTGAAATGGTCTTCGCGCCGGATTATGGACGGGCAGGCGACTTTGTTCCGCGGGTCCGATTCGCCGTTGCTGGTGCGCATGGTGGCGACCGACCGCAATGCCGGCTCAGTCGGGGAGGAGTTCACGCTCCGCCGTGACGAAGTTCACGACATCAAAAAGCTCAGCGAGTTTAATCTGGACGATATCTTAGGCGCCGACAAGCTGGATGCACGCGACCGGAAATCGGCGCTCGAGGTCGCGCATTTATTGGTCGTCCCGAATCTGACCTTTAACCGCCAAGAAACTCTGAGCCGGCGGGGACATGCGCGCGATTCCGTTTTGCCGGTGCAAGTTTCGATTAAAAAAGGGCAGACGATCGTCAGCGCCGGCTCGGTGATTCAGCCGCTGCAAGTCGCTTTGATCAGCGAACTCAATAAATTGCGCAGCGCCAAGCACACCGATTTCGTGTCGATTGTGGTGGCCTTCCTGTTTATGATCCTGGTCACGGTTTTCTTTTCGTACATCCGGCGCGCGGTCAGCCACAAGATCAACATCAACCTCAAAGACGTTTACGCGATGGGGACGGTCGTGATGCTGGTCGTGATCATGACCAAAGGTTATATGTTTTTGACCGATGCGATGCTGGCCACGAAGGGCGCGCCGATCCCGGCGAACAGTTTGTTGTTTGCCGCCCCGGTCGCGGCCGGGCCGATGTTGGTGGGCCTGATGATCTCGGCCGGCGAAGTCGTTTGGTTGTTCACGATTTTTATGGCGATCACTTTGGCTTTCATGGTCGACCCCACTTTTAATTTTATCTTTTTGCTGGTCACTGCGATCGGCGGGATGGCCGCCGCACGCGGGGTGCACTCTTGCCAGAAGCGAAACGACATTTACCGGGCGGGCGTGCGCACGGGCTTGGTGAATGCCTCGGTATTGACGGTCGTCACTTTCCTTCAGCCGGGCGATCATTCTTTACTGACCTTGCTCACCTGGAATTTGCCGCTGGGCTTTATGGGAGGCGTGCTTTCCAGTCTGATCACTATGTCGTTGATTCCTTTCTTTGAGACGATCTTCAACTACACGACCGATATTAAGCTGCTCGAACTCTCTTCCCTCAATCATCCGCTGATGAAGAGCATGATCGTGAAGGCGCCGGGCACCTATCATCATTCGCTGGTCGTGGGCAGTATGTGCGAGGCCGCGGCCGAAGCGATCGGCGCCAATCCGTTGCTTGCAAAAGTGATGGCTTATTATCATGACGTGGGGAAAACGGATCACGCGCAGTACTTTATCGAGAACCAGCGCCCCGGGCATAATCCGCACGATCATATTTCGCCGCATATGTCGAAAACGGTTTTGGTCGCGCACGTTAAAGACGGCGCCGAGATGGGGCATGCGCACAAACTGGGACCGCCGATTATCGACGGAATCTTGCAGCATCACGGCACGACTTTGATTTCGTATTTTTTCAACAAGGCGCTTGAAGAGCAGGATGAAGATCTTCACACCGTGAAAGAGGATGACTTCCGTTATCCGGGGCCGAAGCCGCAGTTTAAAGAAGCCGCGCTCTTGATGCTGGCCGACTCGATCGAGGCCGCCGCCCGCTCGTTGGACGAGCCGACACCAAGCCGTTTGACGTCGCTTGTGCGCAATATTATTCAGAGCAAGTTTTTGGACGGCCAGTTGGAGGAGTGCGATCTCACCCTCAGCGACATGAGCACGATCGAAGACACTTACCGCCGCGTGATCCTCGGCATCTATCACCAGCGCATCGATTACCCGGCCCAGACTCCGCGTTTACCTGCGGCGCTTCCGCCGGGCCCCACTTATCCCGCAGTGAACAAAAAGAAAAAGGGCGCGCACATTTCATGAAGGCGTTGATCGTACAAAACGCGCGCACGCGTGCTCCGTCGGCGTGGTTAACGAGATGGACCAAAGAGTACGCGAAGATCTTGCATAAAAAAGGCCATAAAAAGCTCGCCTCCAAGGAATTGGTGATTGTCTTTGTCACCAGGCCCGAAATGAAACGCCTGAACAATCAATACCGCGGCAAAAACTACGCGACCGATGTGCTGAGTTTTGAATCGGCCGATCCCGACGCCCTCGGTGAGTTGGTGTTGTGCCTGCCGGTTTTGCGCGCGCAAAGCAAGCGTACGGGATTAAGCGAGCGCGGCGAGCTGGGCTATATGATTGTCCACGGAGTATTGCACTTGCTTGGTTACGATCATGAAGTAAAAAAAGACGAGGCCCAGATGTTCGCCCTGCAAGACGAGATTTACGCCGCTTTGGAAAAGCGCGTGGGTTTGCGCTAGATCAATCCATCCAAATTCATCAGACTGAAGAAATGCCGGGACGGTGAGAAGAAGTCGAGTTTTGATTCACTCCGCACTTTTTCGACAAGCGTAGGATCGGCTTCCATCCAAGTTTTCAATTGCGGCCATGTGAAGACCAACGCCCAGCGCACGCGGTGATCATCGCCGACGTATTCATAACCTTTCATCCCGAGCTTGAGAGCTTGCGCGCGGATCGTTTGGTTGCCCGTTGTGATCATCAAGCGGTGATCGGTCAAATGAAAGGCCATCGGCAGTGAGAACAGCATTTTCTTTAAGTACAGATCGTCTTTTTCGGCGATAAAGGGATTGAAGCCCGAGATGGCGTACTCCGCCTGCTGTTGCCAATCGGCGGGCATTGAATTGATCGCGTAGTCACCGCGGATGCGGGACGGAATCATGATGGATTGCTCGGCTCCGCTGGAAATCTTATCCACGATGGCGTGAAAAACAGCGGGAGTTTTTGAAGCTTCGGCGCGCTGATGCGATGCTTTTAAGAAGGAGGCGCGTGTCGGTCGGATGATGATCGGGCCGACCGGAGTCATATTTTCCCCGCTCAGGTTCCAATCGAAAGTGTGAAATACGCCCTCTTGCACGCGTTTCACCAAACGCAGTGCCTCCAGATCCACGCCCATTTTCTTCGAAGTGCGGTTCATCAATTCGTCGAGCGTCACTTCCAGCACGGTGTCGTCCGGCTGGTCGAGTCCGGGGACAACCTTTCCGCCCAATTGTTCGCGGTAAAGCAGCGTGTTTGAAGGTTTTAAGGAGTGGAAATAAACCATGGCATCACCTGGGGCGAGTGCATGATGTGCTGCGACCATTGCCGCCAAGCCCGCCATCTCGTGAGCTTCGTGCGCGAGACCGGGAATTTGCGAGGCGCGCCCGAATTCAAATTTAAAGCGCGGGCCGTGGGGAATTAAATGCGAGCGGCCGGAATGCAACAGATCTTCTTCAAAAGGCAAAGGTGTGCCTAGTGCGATCCGCAAAGTCGCACGGCGCACGCGCAGTTGGATGCTCTTGTCACCTTGTGCGGCCAGGGCCTTGATGTCGTCGACCGAAAGATTCTCACCGCCCTCGACTTCGGCGATGCGCTCCCACGGGATTTCTCCGTGAAATATTTTAAGCGCCTCGGCCGCGCCGATCCATGACAGGCTTTCGACAAAAATAAATCCATCGGGACTGGCGCCTTCAGCCGACTGCATGTGCTGTTGAACCTCGTCGCTTTTCAGATAGTGCCGGGCTTCCATCTCTTTAAGCGCTTGAATATTGATGCGGCGATGAGGAGTGCCGAGTAGCATCGTGTCGACGAACATTTGACCCAAGTTTTGATTTCTCAGCGCGGCTTCGCAACCGTCTTTATTGACCACGGTTTGCATGGCGTCTTGCAGGAAATCGATCGGATAAGTTTTAAGGCGGCGGTAGGAATTGTCTTTGATTTCAAATTCGATGGCGGTCGCGGCGAAGTAATTGCCCATCGAGATATTCAAGATTCTCAAGGCTTTGGGCTTCTCTTCGAGGCCGGCGGCGGGGCGTTTGAGTTCGCGTGGTTCGGGGTAGACGGGGAAACGGTAGATTTTGGCCTGAGCCGCGCAAGACCCCAAAATGAGCATGATATAGACGCATTTTGTAAGCCTTTGCCGCAAGCGCCGGTCCTTTTCGAGGATTTTGGGGGCCGAAAGGGGGTTTGCTAGATTGATGCCAGGTTGTTATGCTCGATTTTTCCACGGGAGAAGCACAATGTCCGTTTCCACGCAAAACGCAGAAATCAAATCTGAACTCCTCAAAATGAAAGAAAAAGTCGGCGAATTGCGGAGGTATCTTTGACATCGACGTCAAGTCGAAGCGCCTGTTAGAGCTGGACAGCAAAGTTCAGAATCCCGACGTGTGGAACAACCACCAAGAAATGCAGAAAATTAACCAAGAGAAAGTGCTCTTGGGGCGTTCGGTCGCCGATTACACCGAACTCAATCAAAAGGTCGAAGACAATTTGGTTTTGCTCGAGATGGCGGTGGAGGCCGACGACGAGGCTTCGTTTCTGGAAGTGAAGAACGATTTGGCCTCGATGCGCGCGAAGATCGACGATCTGGAATTGAAGAGCCTGCTCAACGGCGAAGTCGACGGCAACAGCGCCTATGTTTCGATTCACGCCGGGGCCGGCGGCACCGAAGCGCAAGACTGGGCTTCATTATTGCTTCGCATGTACACCCGCTGGGCCGAAAAACAAGAATACAAAGTGGAAGTCGTGAGCGTGAACGAGGGCGAAGAGGCCGGGATTAAATCCGCGACTTTGTTGATCCAGGGGCCGTACGCTTACGGAAATTTAAAATGCGAGACCGGCGTGCACCGCTTGGTGCGCATTTCCCCTTACGATTCAAACGCCCGCCGGCACACGAGTTTTGCTTCCGTTTACTCGTGGCCGGAGATCGACGACGACATCAAGATCGACGTGAAAGATGAGGATGTGCGCGTCGACACTTACCGCTCGAGCGGCGCCGGCGGACAGCACGTGAACAAAACCGATTCCGCGATTCGCATCACCCATATTCCGACGGGCATCGTGGTCACTTGCCAAAATCAACGCTCGCAACATGAAAACCGCGCTTTCGCGTGGAAGATGCTCAAAGCGCAACTCTATGAGCGCGAAATGAAGAAGCGGCAAGAGGATTTGAACGCCATCGCGGGCGAGAGAAAAGCCAATGAGTGGGGCAGTCAAATCCGCTCTTACGTTTTGCATCCTTACCAACTGGCCAAAGATCACCGCACTGATTTCGAAACTGGAAATCCGGCCGCGGTTTTGGACGGCGACCTAAATGGCTTCATTCACGCTTTCTTGCGCGATAAACTTTTGACCTCCAAGGGTACTACGTGAACCGTACCGCATGGTGGCTGGCTTACCGCTATTTTGGAAGTTTCAGACGCTTCTTCAACTTGTCGACGACGCTCGCGATTTTAGGAATGACGATCGGCGTGGCTTCACTGGTCGTCAGTATGGCGGTTTTTACCGGATACAATTCGACGCTTGAAAAAACCGTGCAAGACGCCGTCGGCCACATTTTGGTTTTGAAACGCGGCAACGCCGATCAAGAGGCGATGTTGCGTGAGATTCAGCCGTACGTTCCGGGGCTGGTCGCCTCGACGCCCTTTGTGTTTAGTGAGGCAATTTTAGCGCACCAAGGAAAGATCAGCGGCATTTTGATCGAAGGCGCGGATGTCGACACCGTGAATTCGGTTTTGAATTTAAAAGAGCGGGTTATCGACGGGACTTTTGATCTTTCGCCTAATCCGGGCGGTGAGCCTCACGTTTTGATCGGCAAGGGAATCGCCGCGAAATTCAATTTGAAGGTGGGAGATGTTTTTCGCATCGTCGTTCCGCTCTCGAATGAATATCAATCGGCCAGTTTTCGCCCCAAGCTTGGTAAATTTAAAATTACGGGCATCGTGAATTTCGGCCGTTATGATTTTGACACCCGCTATGTGGTGATGGCGTTAGATCAAGTGCAGAAGTTCGTCGAGATCGGGAAAAACGTCACCGGTTACCGCTTGAAAATCGAAGATCCTTACAAGGCACGCCAGATCGCAGCCGATATCGGCATCAAGTTCGGCTCAAGTTATTGGGCCCGCGACTGGCAAGAGGTGAATCGCAATCTGTTCGAGGCCGCCAAGCTTGAGAAAGCGGTTTTGTTCTGCGTGCTTTTAATTTTGGTGGTGGCTGCGGCTTTCAACATCGCCAACACTTTATTCGTCAGCGTGGTGCAAAGGTATCGCGACATCAGCGTGTTGAAGACCCTGGGCGCGAGCGACCGTCTGGTGCGCAGCGTGTTCACCGCGCAAGGCTTGATTGTCGGGGCGGTTGGGTCCGGGGCGGGTGTCGTGGTCGGCCTGATTTTGTGCCGCATGGTCGAATGGGCGCAAGTGCGCTGGCAATTGGTGCCGGCCGAGGTCTACAAACTCGATCACATCAATTTGGACGTGCAGTTATCCGACTTATTGATTATCGTCGGGGTGAGTTTGGTGATTTGCTTTTTGGCGACCTTGGTTCCCTCAAGACGGGGAGCAAAAATCTCGCCGGTCGAAGGCCTGAGGTACGAATAATGATTCGCGCATCGAAGATCGAAAAACAATACGGCCAACTGCAGATCTTGCGCGGTCTTGATTTTGAAGTCGCGCAGGGCGAAGCCGTTTGTATTCTTGGCGCGTCGGGCGCGGGAAAGTCCACTTTTTTGCAGATCCTCGGCACTCTGGATCGGCCCACTCGCGGCAGCGTCACCTTTCAGGGCGAGGATCTGTTCGCGAAGAGCGATAGCGAACTCTCTTTATTCCGCTCTAAAAAGCTCGGTTTCGTATTTCAATTTCACCATTTACTCAGCGAATTCAATGCGCTCGAAAATGTGATGATGCCGGGAAGAATTTCGGGCATGCCGGTTATCGAGGCGCGCCAGCGTGCGCATCAATTGTTGGATTATTTAGGCTTATCGCCGCGTTTGAATCACTATCCGTCGCAATTGTCGGGTGGCGAGCAGCAGCGCGTGGCGATCGCGCGGGCCTTATTTCACCGCCCGGCCTTGCTTTTGGCCGATGAGCCGACCGGGAATTTGGATAGCGAGAACTCTTCGAAAATTCAGGATTTATTCTTTCAGTTGAAAGAGGAGATGGGTTTGACGTTAGTGGTGGTCACCCATGACACGCGTTTCGCCCAGCGCTTCCCGCGCTCAGTGAAGATGGCTGACGGGCATTGGCTGTTTTAGCTCCAGATCCCCCGCGAAACAGTTCTCGTGACTATTTTTTAATCTCAACCCTGCTCGCCGTGCCTGCCGGCGGGCAAAGCCACTCACTCCGCGGCAAAGCCCAGCATCTTCTTTGACTTTGCCCGCGATTTTGAGCTAGCTTTTCCGAGTAGAAATTAAGTGATTAAAACGACTTAGGAAATTCTGCTTTTGAAGCGACCTTTTAGCCGCGTCATCCATGTGCTTTGTTGTCTCACTTTGTGGGGTGCTTTGCCATGGGAAGTGCATGCCGTGCCCGTGAGTCAAAAGTCTCCTTCAAAATTGCCTGCACCGCCACCTAAGTCCGCGCCGACCAAAACTCGCGCGATTCCCCGCGCGAAAACCACGTCCACGAAAAAGCCCACCGGTCTGCTCCCCATAAAGCGAACCTTACCTAAAAGCAGCGCCACGGCCAGTAAGCCCACGCCCCGTGGCGGCGAGGTTGAAAAGATCCTCGTGAAGGGCAATAAAAAGATCGAATCCGACGCCATTCGCGCCAAACTTGTTACCCGCGAAGGCTCGCCTTACAGCGAAGATCAAATCCGCCAAGACATCCAAGAGCTTTTCAACACCGGTTTTTTCTATGACGTCATCGTCGACCGCAGCGAAGGCGCGAAGGTCACTGTGACCTACACCGTCGTTGAGAAACCTTCGATCACCGAGATCACCTTTGACGGCAATGATGAGCTTGAGGACGAGGAGCTGCGTGAGACCGCCGCGATCAAGCCTTACGAAATCCTTAATCAAGCTAAAGTCCGCGAAGCCACCGAGAAGCTTGAAAAGCTTTACGAGGACAAGGGTTTTTTCTTAGCTCGCGTAAACCCGAAGATCACCCCCGGTGAAGGCGATGGCGTGAAGCTGGCTTTTGAAATTAAAGAAAACGACAAGGTCCGCGTAAAGCGCATTAGCTTCATCGGCAATAAAAAAATGCCGAGCGGAAAGCTTAAGGGCTTTATGGCCACCCAAGAGGGCGGCTTCTTTAGCTTCGTTTCGGGTTCGGGGGCTTACAAGCAAGAAGCCTTCGACCGCGACGTGCAAATGCTTAGCCTGATCTACTTTAATGAAGGTTACGTTCAGGTGAAGGTCGACCGTCCGCAGGTTTACGTCACGCCCGATAAAAAAGGCATTTACATCTCGATTCGTATCGAAGAGGGCGAACAGTTTAAGGTCGGCAGCGTCGATTTCACCGGCGATCTGCTGTTCTCGCGCGCCGAGCTGTTTGAGGCCACCAAGATCGAAGAGCAAGAGATTTTCAAGTATCAGGTCCTGCAAGAAGACTTAAAAGCGTTACAGGCGAAATACGGTGATTTGGGTTACGCCTATGCCAACCCGATTCCGCGCACCCGCATCCGTGAAGCCGACAAAGAAGTGGACATCACCTTCGAAATCGACAAAGGCCACAAAGTTTACATCGGAAAAATTGTCGCCATCGGCAACACCAAAACGCGCGATAAAGTGGTGCGCCGCGAACTGCGCATCGTTGAGGGCGAACTCTACAACGAAACCCGCAAACGTGAGTCGATCGAGAACGTGAAGCGTCTCGGGTTTTTTGAAGAGGTGAACTTCAACACCAAAACGCCAAAAGGGCGCAATGACCTGATGGACATCGACATCGTGGTCAAAGAGCGCAACACCGGGACGATCCAGGTCGGCGCGGGTTACTCGAACTTCAACGGCTTCGTGTTCAATGGCCAGGTGAACCAGATTAACTTCTTGGGCAAGGGTCAAAAGCTCGGCGTCAGTGTCGATGTCAGCAAGCGCAACTCTCTTTATAAATTCAGCTTCACCGAACCTTTCTTCATGGACACCGAGTGGTCGGCCGGAACCGACTTGTACCGTTCAAGCCGCCTTTTGCGTGAGTATGAGGAGACCAAAACCGGGGCCGCGGTCCGTATCGGTCACCCGCTGGCGCCTTACTTGGATGGATTTATCCGCTATAAGCTTGATGAGACCAGGTTGAAGGTCGATCAGGTGAACGGCGATCCCGATCTGTTCCCGGTAAATACGGCGAACGGCACCACAAGTTCAGTGACGTTCACTCTTGAATACGACAAACGCGATGACCGTTTTGCGCCGAGCAAAGGTATTTTCAGCTCGGTGTCGCTTGAGTATGCGGGTGTCGGCGGAACGAAGAATTACACCAAAGGCTTCGGCACTTTCCGTTATTACAAAAAGCTTTTTTGGGACCTCGTTTGGCGCAACAACTTGAGTTACGGATTTATCCGCAGCAACGAGCCGGGCAAAGAGCCGCCGTTCAACGAATTGTTTTTGCTCGGTGGCGCGAACTCTTTGCGCGGCTTCGAATGGTTCACCGTGGGTAAACGTAAGCGTTCGCAGAGGCGCTATCTAGAAGGGATCGGCGCTCACTTAACGCCCGAACAAGCCGAGAATAAAGCTCTGCTTCCTTTCGGCGGCAAGCAGCAGCTCTATTACAATTTGGAATTTCAGTTCCCGCTCATCACCGAAGCCGGAATTCGCGGCGTGGTTTTTTACGACGTGGGTGATGCCAGTGATTCGATCGTGCTGACCGATTTACGCCAGGACGTGGGATTTGGTTTCCGCTGGTTCTCGCCGATCGGACCGCTGCGTTTTGAGTGGGGGTTCCCGCTTGAGCGAATCCAAAAGTATGACGAGCCGGCGATGAACTTTGAGTTTGCGATCGGCGCACCGTTCTAAACGCCGCGTTACGGCACGCTCTGTGCTAGAAATTCCCTTATGAAGGCGAAGCGCGTCTCAACCAAAATCAAAGCCATTCAAGCGATTCAAAAGCGGGGGGCCCTGTTGGTTTACCCGCTGAATAACCGCAAGGAGCCGCTCTCGATATGGTCGGAGCTTTATCCACGCAGCAAAATGCGTTGGGAGTGGGACGAAGACGGCGATAACCGGGTCGCCACACTTTGGCGGCTTAGGGAGGAACTCTCGCGCTCGCATCAAGTGATTTACGTAAAGTGGTTTCAGGGCCGCGCGACATTTTTTTCGCGCGAGGTATTTGTGCATCTGTTGGCTTACTTGCGCTCCCATGAGATCGCGCCGACGTTGGGGCCCGAGAGTCAAAACATACTGGACCTTTTGCTGAGCGATTCGCCTCTTTCGACCAAACAACTCAAAGCGGCGGCGGAGCTCGAAGGGCGCCTGCTTGAACCCTCTTATAACCGCGCCATGAAGCCGCTTTGGCAATATCTGTTGGTGGTGGGGTTCGGGGAGTTCGAGGACTCAAGCTTCCCCTCATTGGGGATTGGGGCCACGCCAACGCTGTTCGAAGAACTATGGCGTGAGGCCAGCACGATTGTTGCGAGCGAAGCCGAAGCCTGGTTGCTGAAGTTTTGGCCCGTGGATAATCCCTTTTTTAAATTTGCCAGAAAGCTCCGCAATTTTTCTGCGGTAGACAAAGATCAAACCTCCACCTATATCTAGAATATTCTTAAGGAGAATTGACCTATGACGCACACCAATAAGTTCTTGGCTTTTATCGCTACAGCTCTCGCCTCGACCTCGGTTCACGCAGCGGATGTAAAGATCGGTTACGTTGATATGCAAAAGGCCATTCAGGAAACAGCCACTGGCAAGAAGGCTAAAAAAGAACTCGAAGGCGAATTCGAGAAGAAGAAAAAAGATCTCGAGAAGCGCGAAGCCGACATCAAAAAGATGCACGAAGATTTCGAAAAGCGTTCGATGGCTATGAACGAAGAGGCACGCAACAAAAAACAAAATGAAATCCGTACTGAAATGGGCAAGTACCAAGAGCTTGCCGCCAAAGCGCAAATGGAAATCCAGAAAAAAGAACGCGACCTGACTCAGCCGATCGTGACCAAACTGCGCTCGATGCTGGAAGAGATCGCGGCGAAAGAAGATTACACGGTCATCCTCGAAAAATCCGAGAGCAGCGTGATGTGGGCGAAAAAAGACATCGACCTGACGGATCGCCTGATCAAAGCTTACGACGGCAAGAAGTAGGCGACTTTGGAAACGGTTTTCAGCTGCCAAGAAATTTTAAATATTTTGCCGCACCGATTTCCGTTTCTGTTGGTGGATAAAGTGATTTCGTGGACACCCGGTCCGAGCCCGGACAGCCGCACCGGCCAAAAGATCATCGCCGTTAAAAATGTGACCTTTAACGAACCGTTTTTCCCGGGACACTTTCCGGGATTGCCGATCATGCCCGGCGTTTTGCAAATCGAGGCGATGGCACAAGCGGCCTGCCTCGCTTATTACCGCCGTGGAGATCCCGAGATGGATTTCTTCATTGCCTCGGCTGACGGCGCCAAGTTCCGTAAACCCGTAGTCCCCGGCGACGTGCTTGAGCTTCATGCTCATATCGTCAAAGACCGCGGGCAAATGCTAATCATACGCACCGAAGCTAAAGTTGGAGGCAGCGTTGTTTCCGAAGCCGACATTTTGGCTAAAGTTTCCGTCAGACAAAGAGTGAGTAAATGACATCGACGCTCGTTCATCCGACCGCAATCCTCGACAAAACCGTTGAACTGGATCAAGGC
Organism: uncultured Pseudobdellovibrionaceae bacterium; assembly: GCA_964628445.1. Taxonomy (GTDB): domain Bacteria; phylum Bdellovibrionota; class Bdellovibrionia; order Bdellovibrionales; family UBA1609; genus JALHOQ01. The sequence continues at coordinate 23,004 of CAZVOP010000019.1, forward strand.
GTCAGCGTCGGTCCATACGCCATACTGAAGGGCAAAGTCTTCGTAGGTGCAGGCACTGAAATCAACAGCCACGCCGTTATTGGCTCCACTCACGGCAAAGTGAGCATCGGCAAAAACAATAAAATTTTCTCGGGCGCGATGGTCGGCGGCCCACCCCAAGACCTGAAATTCAAAGGCGAAGAGACCGCGCTCGAAATCGGCGACGACAACCAGATCCGTGAATTCGTTACGATTAACGTCGGGACCATCACCGGCCATGGCGTAACCAAGATCGGCAGCAACAATTTGCTGATGGCTTATGTGCATGTGGCGCACGATTGCGTGATCGGCAGCAATATCGCGATCGCCAACACCACCAACTTCGCCGGCCACGTGACTGTCGAAGACAATGTGCGCATCGGCGGCGTGTGCAGCTTTAATCAGTTCATCACCATCGGTAAATTTTCATTTATCGCCGGCGACAGCGCAGTGAACAAAGACGTTATGCCGTTCACGATCGCCCAAGGAAAATACGCGGTTTCACGCGCGGCCAATTCGATAGGGCTCGAACGTGCCGGTTTTTCCAAAGATGAAGTCGACAACATTTATAAAGCGGTTCGCATCGTGACCAAGGGCAATCGCACGATCGAAGAAGCCCTGACTGAAATTCAGAGCGATTGCACTCCGTCGGAAAACATCCAGTACCTCACGCAGTTCATTAAAAAGTCGGAACGAGGAATCGCACGATGAAGCTTCGTACGGCCGTCGTCGGTGTCGGCCACTTGGGCCGCTTTCATGCACAAAAACATAAGATGGTGGAAGATGTCACATTGGTCGGCGTCTGCGATCTGTTTGCCGAGCAAGCCGACAGGGTCGCCAAAGAGTTGGGCGTCGATGCCTTTCATGATCCAAAAAAATTGATCGGTCTGGTGGATGCCGTCACGATCGCGGCAAGCACGCCGGCTCACTATGCCTTGGTGGAAATGTTTTTGAGCGAAGGCGTTCACGTCCTTGTTGAAAAGCCGATTGCGAGCACGTCCGCGGAGGCTGAGCATCTTTGCGCTTTAGCCGACAAAAAAGGTTTAAAATTCCAAGTCGGGCACGTTGAGCGCTTCAACCCGGCTTTTCAAAGCGCCAGAGCGAAGGTGACGAAACCTTTGTTTATTGAATGTCACCGGCTTGCGCCGTTTAAGGTGCGCAGTACGGAAGTGGATGTGGTGCTGGATTTGATGATTCATGACTTAGATGTCGTACTTTCTTTGGTGCAAAGTGCTCCCACCACCGTTTCGGCCGTAGGGACGCCGGTGCTGACAAAAAAAATAGATATCGCCAATGCCCGCATCGAATTCGAATCCGGCGCGGTCGCCAATTTAACCGCCTCGCGCGTTTCGCAAAACTCGCAACGTAAATTTCGCGTATTCCAGCAAGATCAGTACCTCTCGATCGACTTTCAAGGCGGCGAGGTGAATCTGCTGACCAAAACCGGTGAGTGGACCGAAGGGGCTCTGCCGCCGCTTGAGCACGAGCAGTTCAACTTGGAAAAAGGCGACGCTCTTTTGGAAGAGACGCGCTCCTTCATCGAAGCCATCCGCAATGACACCCCCGTTCCCGTATCGGGAAGAGATGGCTTAAGAGCGCTAAGTCTTGCGGAGAGGATCATTGAAAATGCCCTCAGCCGCCTCCCGTAAAATATTGATCGTCGCCGCCGAAGCTTCGAGTTGTTTGTACGCCCAGCGCTTACTGCAATACTGGAAGAAACATAACATTTCGGTCGAAGCCTTCGGGATCGGCGATCAAGCCATGATCGATGAGGGATTTGAGGCGCTGGGGCGAGCCGAGGCCATGGCTGTGGTGGGCGTACAAGAGATCATTTCCCACTGGGGCGTCATCAAAAAGGCATTTTACGATCTTTTGAATGCGACAAAACAGCGCCGGCCCGACGTGGTTTTGCTTTTGGATTACCCGGGCTTCAATTTGCGTTTAGCTAAGAAAATGAAAAGCCTGAATATCCCGGTGGTCTATTACATCTCACCGCAGGTGTGGGCGTGGAAAACCGGGCGTGTGAAGGTGATCCAGAAGGTCATTGCGAAAATGCTTGTTGTTTTTCCCTTCGAGGTCGACTTCTACGCCGGTCACGGCATGAAGGTGGAGTTTGTCGGCCATCCGTTGCTGGATGAGCTGAACCCTAAGCATTTCGATGCGGCCGCCCGCCAAACTCATCGTGCTAAGTACGGCGTCAGCCCCGACGATGTGCTTTTGGCGTTGATGCCGGGCTCACGCAACTCCGAACTGAAACATCACTTGCAGGTCCAACTCGACGCCGCCCGTGAACTGCTCAAAAAACACCCGCGCCTGAAAGTGGCGTTGTTCGTGGCTCCGAATTTCAATAAGGAAGAGCTTCAGGTCCGGTTGTCAGACCTAAACTTTCCTTTGATGTTGATCAAAGACGAACCGTTCTCCATGATTGATCTTGCGGATGTGGTGCTGTGTGCTTCGGGAACGGCGACCTTGATGGTGGGCCTGCTCGAAAAGCCCATGGTAATCATGTACCGCATGAACGGCTTTACGGCGTTCTTGGCCAAGCGTTTCGTCAAGAGCACCAAGCATTTTGGTTTAATTAACTTGGTTCTTGATAAGCGAGTAGTGAAAGAAGTTTTTCAGGAAGAGTCCGATGTGCCGCATTTGGTTCGTGAACTCGATTTACTGATCGGTGATCCGGGTTTGCGCGAAGAAATGCGCCTGGAGCTGAGAGCAGCAAAAGACCGCCTGGGCTCGCGCGGGGCTACCGAGAGGGTGGCTAAAGCGCTCGAAGAATATTGGAGTGTTTAGGTGAGACAAGTTCTTTTCCCGGCCCGCTGGATGTATCAGGGGATCATGGGATTTCGCAACTGGATGTACGACCGCGCTTTTTTTAAAATACACAAAGTGGAAAGCCGTGTGATCTCGGTCGGGAATGTCACAATGGGCGGAACCGGCAAAACCCCGGTCACTCTGGCGATCGTCGCTTACTTGCAAAAGAAGAAGCATTCCGTCGGCGTCATCAGCCGGGGATACAAGCGTGAGGACAAAGGCGTTTTGGAGGTCAACACAACATCGTCGGCCGCGCAGACTTTCGGAGACGAACCGGCATTGATTAAATTCACTCATCCGGAAATTCCGGTGGTGGTCGGTGAGAAGCGAATTTTGGCCGCGCAGTCCCTTCTCTCCTCAAACCAAGTCGACTTTCTGATTTGCGACGATGCTTTTCAGCACCGCTCTTTGCACCGCGATTTGAATATCGTTTTGTTCGATGCCACCGAGCCGGTCAGAAATTATCGCGTGCTGCCGGTGGGACGTGCGCGCGAAAATCTTATTCCTGCGTTGCGCCGGGCGGACGTATTGGTTTTAACCAAGGCCAATTTCGTGGCAAAGGAAGACTTGCAAGCCCGAGTGGACTGGTTGCAAGCACGCTCGAGTAAGCCGATTGTGATTGCGGAATATGTCTTTAAAGGTTTGCGCAATTTAAAGGGCGAGCACCGGGATAGCTTAAAGGATTCCGCGTTGCTGGTCAGCGGTGTCGCTAAGCCTGAAGGGGTCGAGAAGACCATCGGCGATGTGGCCAAGATCGTTAAACACCGCGTATTTGATGATCACCATCGTTATACGGACCTGGAAGTCGAAACGATTCTTGATGAGGCTTCCCAGCTTCAGGCGCGCTGGATTCTGACGACCGGTAAAGACGCAATGAAGCTTGCGGCATTCAACCGTTTGAAAGACCGGTTGTGGGTGGTGGAAATGGGCATTCAATTCAAAGGCGAAGTGCAGGCATTGTATGAAGCGATTGATCGGCTGGCTGGGAGCCGCCCTTAGTTACATTCTATTTATTTCGCCGGCTTTCGTACGCAAAAGTCTTGCATGGCTGTTGGCCTTTTTATGGTTCGATGTCTTGCGTATCCGGCGCAAAGTGGTCTTGGAAAATCTGCGTAAAGCCTTTCCCGACTGGACGGATGCCCGCCGTGTGCAAACCGCGCGCACCTCTTTGCGCCATCTGGGATTGAACTTTATCGAGTACGGCTTTTTACCTTGGCTCACTAAGGAAAACCTCGGCCGATATTTTGAATTTCACGGATTGGACGTTTTCGAAGCCGCTTTGGCACGAGGTAAAGGCGTTTTGCTTTTGACCTTGCATCTCGGACACGGCGATCTCTGTTGCGCAGCTTTGGCCATCCACGGTTACCCCATGGTCATGGTCTCGAAGTTTTTCAAAATGCAATGGCTGAACGATCTTTGGTTCGGCATGCGTGAAAAGGCGGGGATGAAATTCGTGCCTCCGCGCAATAGTTCGTTCGCATTGCTTCGGGCTTTAAAAAACAAGTCCGCCGTGGTGATCCCGCTCGATCAATTCACCGGGCCGCCGATCGGTGTCCGTACGACCTTCTTCGGCATCGAAACGGGGACGGCTGCGGGATTTGCGGTTATGGCCGAGCGTTCTGGCGCCACCGTGCTTTCGGTCTACGGGGTGCGCAAAGCTAACGGCAAACATGCGATTCACTTCATTCGCGAATTGAATGAACAGGGAAGTGCGGAACGCGTCACACAGGGATACAACGATGAACTGGAGAGTTTTGTCCGTTTGTATCCCGACCAGTGGATGTGGCTCCATCGGCGCTGGAAAAGATTTGTGGAGTAGTTGAAGGCTTTGCTATCATTTCACAATGAGCGCTTTACGTTTCTCAAAAATTTTAATGGCCACTTTGCTCTTTTGGGTGCTCGCGGCGTGCGCGGGTAAGATCCTGCAAGTTGAAAAATCCGAGGAGGCCCTTAAGGTCGACGAATACGATTCGAAGATCGAAGTGAAGCAAGAGCCGCCCCCTGAGCAAGAGATCAAAGAGGTCCCCGAAAAAGAGCTGAAAAAGGATGCTAAGAAGAAGGCGAAAAAGAAATCCGCCAAAGTGAAAGAGGTAAAGCACAAAGTGAAAGGCCCGCGTCAGCCCGATATCGAAGATAGTGAAGGTTTCGACGGAAGACGGCCATTGGTCGATCCGTACCGCGTGGGTGAAAAGGTCAGCTTCGACGTGACCTACTTCAATATCAATGCGGGAGTGATCACTTTGGAAGTGAAACCGTTCGTGACTGTGAACGGTAAGAAAGCCTATCACTTTGAAGTGAGCGGGAATTCCAATTCGTTCTTTTCTAAAATCTATGCCGTCGAAGACAAGCTGACCACTTATCTGAGTTATGACGAATTGATTCCGCTGTCTTTGCAGGTCTCCATCAAAGAATCCAAGCAATTGGCCGAAGCGCGAACCTTCTTCGATTGGAAGACGATGAAGGCGAGCTATTGGCAAAAGCGCATCACCAAAGAAAAGGGTGAGCGTTCCAAAAAAATCGATTGGGAGATTCTGCCCTTTTCACAAAACGTAGTGAGCGTTTCATTTTATTTGCGCGCTTTCAAACTTGAGCCCGGCAAAAAGTTGGCCGTGAGAGTCGCTGATGAAGGCAAGAACCTCGTCTTTACCGGCGAGGTGATCGGGCGCGAAACTTTAAAAACGCCGGTTGGCGAACTGAAGACCGTGGTGGTCAGCCCACGCATCACGGCCGATGGCGTCTTTACGCCGATCGGGGATATTAAGTTGTGGTTCACGGATGACGACCGCAAGTTGCTTGTGCGCTTAGAGAGCAAGATCAAAATCGGCACGATCGTGGCGAAGTTGAGGTCGCTCGATCGTGGGGTGGAATGAGGTGCCTTGAGCCCTTTCGGGGGCACCTCGCGTCAAATCACGCTCGACGCAGCACTTCTTGTCTAGACAAGAAGCGATGCAAAAAAATAAATATTATTTAGTTTTTATCTCCGCTCCATTTTATGGACGAAAGTCTTGCGGCTCAAGTCGCGAAGTGGCCCAGCCGGACCGGTGCGTGGCCGGCATTGCCGTACAATCTACATATGGCAGAAATCGGTTGTCGTTATTTTAATGGGTACAAACCCTGCGCTAAAAACACGGCTTGCGACCGCAATCAGTGTCCAAGCTATTCCTCCGTTCAAGAACGCATTCTCATTATTCATCTCGAAGCGCTCGGCGCGGTCTTGAGATCAACATCGCTCCTTGAGGCCATCAAAAGAAAATACCCGCGCTCGCACATCACTTGGGTCACCAAAGCTCCGGCGCATCACCTGCTGAACAACAATGAGTTGATCGACCGCGTGCTGATCGAACCATTTTATGCGCTCGAGGCTTTGCAATTCGATCTGGCTTTGGTCATCGACAAATCACTTGAATCCTCCGGCTTACTTGCGCGCACCAAGGCCAATGAGGTCCGCGGCTTTCGCGCCGATCCCGTGAGCGGTGCGATCTTGCCGGCTAATCCGGAGGCGCGCGAACTTTGGGATTTAGGATTGAGTGACCATCAAAAATTCAAAGTGAATCAAAAGAGCGAGCAGCTACTTGTGCACGAAGCGCTGGCACTTGGGCCTTATCAGCACGACGAGTATGTCTATAGGCCTACCGCCCAGGAGCAGGAGCTTGCGCAAATGCGCCAGCGTACTTGGTCGCCTTCCGAAGCTCCGATCATCGGCATCAACACCGGCTGTGCCGCGATGCTGCCGGCAAAAAAACTTACTGTTGAAGGGCACCGCGAATTGATCTCGCTCATTCTTAAAGATCCCGCACTTCAGCATACAGCGATCGTTTTACTGGGCGGGCCTGAAGACTTTGAGCGCAACAACCAAATCGCCCGCGATTTGCCGGTGCGGGTCTCACCCACCAACAAGGGCTTACGTGACGGGCTGGCCAGTGTGGCGGCCTGCGATCTGATTTTTTCGGGCGACAGTTTGGGAATGCATATGGCCATCGCGCAGAAAAAATGGGTGGTTGCCTGGTTCGGGCCGAGCTGCGCGCAAGAAATTGATTTATACAATAGAGGGCGCAAAGTGCTGACCAAAGCGCCGTGTTCGCCTTGTTGGAAGAGAGTTTGTGGACAAAAAGTTATGTGCTACGATCAGGTCGATTTCAGCGAAGTGTTGAACGGCCTTAAAGAAGGATTGTCGTGGCTCACCTTGTCTTCCAAACCGCCTTTCCGGGAGACCTTTTTCTCTCCATCCCCCTGATGAAGCGGATCAAAGAATGGGATCCGGATACACCGGTTGTGCTCGCTTGCCGCCCGGGCTTGGGTGAGTTCTTTATAAAATTCGGGCTTGCCGACGAAATCATCCCGATCGATAAGAAAAATAAATCCGAGAGCGCTACGGCTTTAAAAAAACTGAGTGAGCGAAAGTGGGATGTGATTTTTGTTCCGCACGAAAGCCCGCGCACCGCTTTGTGGATGTTGAGGCTGAAAGCCAAACATAAAGTGGCGTTTCGTAATTGGTGGAACGGTCTGATCTATGACAAGCGGGTGACCAAACCTGTCGCCTTCCCGGATGCTTTACGGCAACTGAGTTTATTAACGCCGCTTGATTTCAAACTGGCGGAAAGTTTTTGTTCGGAAGAAGTGCAGGAATTGCGAAACCCTCAGGGCCGCACGCCAGAAATTTTGGAGTTTTCTCAACCCGCGATTCCCGAATGGGCGTCGATGCAAGTCGCCGCGCACATCGGCGGCCGCAATGTCATCTTCATGGCGCCGGGAAGCGTTTGGGCGACCAAGAGGTGGACGCCGCGCGGATATACGGAACTCGCGTGCCTGTTGCTTGCGCGGGGTTACGAGATCGAGTTGGTCGGGTCAAAGGGCGAGAAAGCGCTGTGCGAAGAAATCGAACGCGCCGTTTTGCAAGACAATCCCGGCGCGAAGATCAAAACCACCTCCGGCAAAACTTCGCTCTCCGACTTAGTCGAAGTTTTTCGCACCGGCATAGCCTTGATCACGAACGATAGCGGGGCCATGCACGCCGCCGCCGCGGCAGGCCTTCCGACCGTCGCGATATTCGGTCCCACCACTCTCGATCTGGGTTTTCGTCCATGGCAAAATCAGGCGCGGGTGGTGCAGCTGGATATGGATTGCCGCCCTTGCGGAAAACACGGCCATGACAAATGCCCGCTCGGCCACCACCATTGCATGGAAAAAATCAGCGCCACTAAGGTATTGGCTGTGGTATTGGCTATGGCGCCTGGGGCCTGAGTAGGTAGCCTATTTCATCCAGTTGAAATCCTGAATGAGCCGCTCTCTTTGAAAAACTAGATCGCTCTCGCACCGCTCGGTCTCACTGCCGGCGGGGAAGCGAACGACACGTCCGACCGCAAAAAACCCTGGTTCGATACGCACACTCATCTGCGGAATGGCGAGGCTGCCCGGAGCCATGTAGGAATCCAAGTGCAATGTTATGGGCCGCGCCTCAAGTTCCACCTTCAAATCGTATAGTTTTTTTTCCGCCTCGAGTGCTCGCACCTTTTCGCAAATGAAACGGACGGAATTATCGACCAATTCCTGATTTCCGGCCAAAGCGGGAAACGTCCAACTGGCACCGGTTACACCGCTCGCCTCCGCCGATATTCTCCAATTCGGTGTTCTACGAAGTTCGTGAAGCGGAAAAATAAAATCCGGAATATTTAGACTTAGACTGACTCGATTCAACACATGCCGTTCGGGGGACTTAAAGAACTCAGCGCGGAAGAAAAGTCCGACCAAATCGCGGGCGACATACGAGGATTGATATGACCTTCCGTCTCCGGCGGGAAGCGGCCGCACCAGACTATAAACCGCTTCATGAATGATCAAGGCCACGCGATTGGCGTCGTCGAGCCTCTGGTAAGCTTTTTGATCAATGCGGATCGAGGCTTGGAATCGATTTGCAATCTGGACCTGGTGAACACTGCTCGGATAAACGATAATCTCTTCATGATCTTCGATTTTACTCAGCGGGAAATCTTGCAACATCCAATGGTAAACCTTGATCGACGCGAGAACATAGTCTCCAAAGCCCGGCAAAACTTGATTGAGGTCGGTCAGTTTTCGGGCAAGCAATTCACGTGGGTAGTCGAATTCCATCGTTGCTTCACCGGGTAAGTCGGGCAGTTGCGGGTCGATCTTGTCGCCGAAATAAGGGTTTCGATGAGCATTGGCTAGAAACAGATCTTTCATGATCAATCGACCGCCGATCTCCATGCCGTCGCCGCCGTTACCGATAAAAATTCCGTTGCTCGCGTAAACGCCGGAGCAGGAGACGAAACAGAAAGCCCAAAATAAACACTTAACGGGAATCATTTTTTTGAAACTCCATGGCGAAGAGTTGGACCGACAGGCGAAAAACCTTATTGTTATCGGACTGGCCGTCCATGATCAGCGAGGCTTTGCGATAAAGATTTCGGATTTCTTCCGTCAGCAACTTGAGTTTGTTCGCATCGCCCGTAAAGGTGAATGAGGTGAAGTCCCTCGATTCGGGGAGCTGTTCGCAAAGTGAGCGGGTCGCGGTTTTTAAATTTATTTTATGATGTTCGCGAATAATCTCACTCGGTGGGCCGTCCGAAGTCGCCAAAAGCTCTTCCGGTCTTTCTATCTGACCTTGTGAATTTTTGACCAGCAGCCCTCTGGCCAGCGCGTCGCGGACGACCGAATTCACTTTCTCCTCGTCAAGGCCCATGGCTTCGGCGATTCGTTTGGGGTCGCGTTTTTCGAGTGGAAGAGAAAAAAACATAAGGATCGGCTGATATGTCCAATCGAGCAAAATCGGGTAGTCGGCCGACTCCATCGGCCGCGAGGCGATCACGGGATCCAGACCCATCTTGACGAGAAGTGAATTCTTGGCGCTTTGACTAAGATTCAGTTTATTGACTATTTCCGCCGCCCGCTTCGGCGAGATGTTCCATTGCTTTTTTTGATTCAAAAGAACCGTCAATGTTCCAGACGCGAGGCCGATTTTTTTTGCAAACGCTCGAAGCGAAAACTTCGCGTTATGTTGACGACACTGCTCATACGACTCCTTCAGCGCCTTGATGAAGTCTTCTTCCCAATTTCTTTTTTTCATGGATGAGCCCTGTTTAACTCAATAAAGCCGTTCTTCACAACATCTATAAATGCTTTGTCTTACTAAGCACTTTATTAGCTTTTAGACCCCCCTTTATCAAGCCTCCTCCTCGGCGTTCCGAATAGAATATTAGGTATGAATCTTCTACTTAAGAACCAAAGAGGTCAGACTCTCATCCAAACCCTCATTGCGGTTGGAATCATGGGAATACTCATGGTCAGCATGACTTCTTTGTTCGAGATTTTTCACAAGCAGCAAAATCAAAATAATTTAGTATTTCAAGCGGGGATGGTGCGAAATAACTTGGTTTCCGCGCTCAACAACCCGGTGGCATGGAAAAATACGACAACCCAAAGCGAGAACGATTTCGCAAGCGGCGTGATGCTCGACTGCCTGAACAACGGTAAACCATGCACCACGGATCAGCCGAAGGATTTGACGGCCGGCGGCACTCCGATCGGCTTTGCGGGAGGGGCTCCCTCGGCTGGGGGCGTACTCATTCGTCAGGTGCTCGACTCTTCGGGAATGGTGATTCTTGATTCGCGCAGCCCGAACAGCGGCTACACGCCCCAAGGCGCTTCGTGTTCGACATTCAACCCGGTCGTGGGCTCGGGAGACGACTCTTGCCCTCTGCGATACGAAGTGCATTGGTGGGCGAAATGCAATTCGGTGGCCAATACCTGCGTCAACGCTCAACCCGAACTTCAAGTCGTCGCGATCTACAACCCACGAAAACAAGGCCATGCATTCAATCCGGCGAACTACGGCACGCCTAAGTTTTTGCAAGGGCAAGATCCCGGCGGGCTGTGCTGGCAGCTTGTGGGAACATCGCTCTACGAGACCTGCGCGGACGGAATCGGCATTGGGACGACAACCCCGAATTTTCCGCTGACGCTTAGAAAAGACTCCGGCGCAAACGATACACATATCACGCTTGCCGATTTCGGCGCCGGAACGAACGGAGTGCTGGGCCCGATGAGAGTCGGTCTTGGCGTTTACCCATCGGCTAACGGAGCCAAGCGCTACGGTTCGATTTATGCCGGGGACGACTCGCTTCTTCGCCCTTTGATCTTAAATTATAACGGGACAACTTTCGGCAGTGTCGGCATAGGAACCACAAATCCTTCCGGCCAGTTGCAGATCGGCAACACCACCGGACGTTTCTTGACGTTCGGATTCTCCGGAGGTGCCGGCGCCCCCTATGGCATGGTTATGGCCTCGAACGGCTATATCGATCAGACGATGGATCCGCACATGCTGGTGAAATCGTCGAGCTATGATTTGGGTGCGGCCGCGATCCTGTTGAATCATGACGGGGCCATACAAATGCAGGCTTACAATTCAGGCGCGGCGGCGCCGGCCACGACCGCTTGGGCTCCGCAGTTCACCTTGATCCCGAACGGCAGTGTCGGCATCGGCACGACGGACCCCAACGCGGGTCTGGAAATCGCCGGTTCTCCCTCCGGCCTTTATGCTTTTCACAATTGGCGCAGAGGCATTCGTCTGCAAAACGCTTCGGCTTTGTTCTGGGCTACGGGTGCCGGCGGAAAATCATTCAGTGTCGGGCAGAGCGACAGCGGAGGTTCCAGCCAGTTCTATATCGGTCGCGCGACTTCCGAATCGGGCGGAGTGGGAACTCAAACCTATGATCTGACCATCGCGACCAATGGCAACATCGGTATCGGCGATTTAACTGCCTCTTATCCTCTCCAGGTCGCCGGCAACGTCGCCGCTCAAGGCTTCTTCCACACTTCGGACAAGCGCGAAAAAACGAACATCGTGCCGCTTGGCGAGTTCGAAAGCGTTCTCAAACGCCTCGATTCGCTTCATGGCGTATATTTCGATTGGAAAAAATCGGGTGAAAAATCCATCGGCGTTATCGCGCAGGATGTGGTGCGCGACTTTCCCGAACTCGTCGATCGTCGCGACGAGCGACATTGGACCGTAAACTACGGCGGCCTCACCGCGGTGGTGCTTGAAGCGGTGAAGGAGCTTCGCGAACTCGCTCTGGGCTCAAGGGACAAAATCGACGCTCTCGAGCTACAGAATCAATTGTTGAAAGGGGAGATTTCGTCTTTGCGCGCCGAGATCTATGCATTGCTTCGCGTATCGGCGAAGGCAAAGAAGGCTCAAAATGACTAAACGAATCGCCATTCTTCTCATTCCTTTCGCGGCAAGCTTATGTGTGGGGTGGGCCGAGACGGTCGCGATCCATCAAAATATGCCGATTACCGGACGCGACTCGGTCTGCAAGGCCATCACAAACGAGAGCACCACCGGACTAAGTTTGTACGTACCGACGGAATCCACAGAGGAGTGGCAGAGCTTCTATAAAAGTGCTCCAAGCGGCGTACAACTCGCCTTCTGTACGTGCAAAGCGCAGACGATGAACAATTGCAATATTTTGGACACAACCTACGGCAGCACCAGGCCAGGAAGTTGCATCGCCGGATTTACCGGGGCTTGTTCTTACAGTTGCACAAATGGCGCGTTCACTCAGGTAGCCAATTCCTGTGTCGAAAATTGTCCAGCGACCACTATTAACTATTGCTCGCTTCCGACAACCGCCAGCGGCAGCACGTCTTCGGGAGCCTGTTCGGGAGGGGCCAGCGGAGCTTGCTCCTATTCTTGCCAGAACGGCGCTTTTTCGCCCGTGTCTCCTTGCATGCGGGACTGTTCCGGACAAGTTATCAACAGTTGTGTACTCAGCTCGACCATCAACGGCGGCCGCTCGGGCTCTTGTCTCTCCGGTTACACCGGCTCATGCAGTTATCAGTGTTCCAACGGAAGCTGGAGCCAAGCGAGCAACACTTGCTACGCGAACCCGCCGCCCCCGCCGCCGCTTCCTCCGAATCTATGCAGCGGGCAGAGCAGTTGCGCGGTCCATTGCACAACCATGGGGTATGACTATTCTGGATGCACTTCTCCTTTCCCCTTTGCCGGATACACCTTTAATTGCATGTGCGGCAAGTATTCGGACGCAAATGTGTTGGGCTTGGGATTCTGCTCGGGTTGCTAGTCGCAAAACCTGGGACGAATGTTTATAGGTCTTGTCGTCGTAAACTCAAGCGGCCTATAATTTTTTAAACTAGAACGAACAAACACCATGATCGGTAGTGAAATGCAGCAGCCCCGTTTTGACTCGCGCGGAATGTCCCTGATCGAGATGCTGATCGCCCTCGGCATTTCAGGCGTAATATTAATGACCATGATGGACATGCTTCGGAGCCAGACGCGAGAAACCCGAGCTCTAAGCGAAAAGTTGGCGGCGCTCGATTTTCAACGGACCGTGGTGGGTGCGATTTCTGTCGCGGCCTCCTGTGGAAAAAATCTGAGCAGCGGAAATTTGGCACCGGGCCATTCGCTGATTTTTAATCCAGGTGCAATCACCAGCAGCGACAAAAATAACCCGACCGTGATTGCCAAGCTTCAGAAGGTTTACGGCATGGATGGAGTCACGGCTCTTGCCGACTCGACCGCCGCCGATCGCTCAGTTTCACCTCTTTCGCCCAATGTGAAATTGCAGGCGGGGAGTGGGATGCAGCTTGCGGCTCACAAAGATCCAACTTCAGGACAACTCGTGTACCAACTGCTGCTTGCATTCGATGGCGGCGCTCTCGTTCGCCCCATTCGCAATTTGGCGATGACGGTCAACGCCACCACCGCTTCCGCCGGAGGATCGAATCTTCAGGTCACCGGCTGCATCGGAGCTTCAGCTCCGGTCGTGCCGCCGATAAAGTCCGGCATGCTTTGCGGGAACCGGTTCGTGTTTTGTGGAGGATGGCGAGGCGTGGCCTATGACCAGGCATTCGGCACTTACAACACGTGGAGTTGGAAGTCCTCAAATATTCCATGCCAAGGTGTCACTTTAACCGCGGACTGTCAGTCAGTTATTGACGGTAGTGGTTATCCTAACGGTGGTACTTTTATTAACAATATCTATGGCTGTCCCGCAGGCTGGTCCGGGGCGCACACAATGGTGGGCAGTTTGTCCACTGGTGACCCGCCGAATATCGCGTCAGTATTCTCTCCAGGTCAATACAACGAAATAAGTAATGTCTCGGAAATGGGTTACATCTACTGCGTGAAAGATTGAAGCTTGGAATTGGATCATTTGTTTACACCAGAATAAAATTTATTTACTTTGAAATCCTTTTCGAAATTCAAAATCCTTTAAATATAAGTTTATATCTCTTAACTTTGACACCTCTCTACCTATTCTGTTCGTGCTTATCTTATTCGGGAGCTGCTACCGGTTGGTGCACGGGGGGGCGTTTGTTTCGGGATCCGAAGAAGGTGGTTTTGTATCTCCGACAGCGATCATCGTGGGTATCCCCCGCAATGCTTTTTACGTCGCCGATTTTTTGAGCGGCCGGATCAGCAAGTTCGCGACCGCGAACGGGGCTTTCAGTCGCGGCATAGGCGAAGGGAGCTTCAGTGCCGTCTTCGGTATGGGGTTCGATCCAGTCGCGGGTGTACTGTATGTCGGTGAGTCAAGTCGGATTCAAAAAGTCGTCGGACGGTGACGGTCCGGCGCCGTGAAACCGGTACGATATATTCTCAAATCGAGACTAAGTTCATTTAAAACTATTCCGAAAAAACACGCATGCCGGCGTCGCAAAGAACATCTTCACCTTTAAGAACTACGCCGTGAAACACGGTCAAGGGGCCGCGACTGCGGACGTTGGACAGCTTCACCAGCAATTCATCGCCTGCACGAATTTCTGCCATTTTCTGTGATGAAGCGAACGTCGCTTCGCTGATCGAGGCCAAAAAAGCGCGCTTCAGCGGTTTGGAATCGGGCGCGGACTCGAAAACACGGTAGGCTATCGACATAAACCCATAGGATTGAGCGATAAATTCCACGCAAGCCGAAGCCCGCATGCCGGTCTCGCTCATATAGTGAGCATCGCCTTTGACCTTCACCAAGCATTCGCCGTCGGTCGCGCCGTAGCGAAGCACCTGATCGACCCACACCATGGGCGGACGATGGGGCGCGTATTTTTCGATATCCTTAACATTGATCACGTTTAAAAGTTCGGTCGGGATGGATTTAAAGTCAAATTCTTGCTAGCGTTTAGGTCGTGATAGCGCAGTCGACCGCCTTTAAATATTTTAAGATCGAAAATCGCGTGGTCACCGGAAGTGTACCGGCGGATTCACCCTATCTTAACGGCCATTTTCCGGGGATGCCCGTTTTTCCCGCAGTGGGAATCGTGGATGCAAGTCTTCATTTTGTGAAGAGTCAAAACGGCGGTGCTGGCGCGGAACTTACACAAATTCCCATGGCAAAGTTCTTAAGCCCCATTTCGCCGGGACAAGATTTACGCATCGAACTCACCGAGGTCGCGAAAGACGATTGGCAAATTGATTGGAAAGATCAAAATTCAGGTCAAATTTTTGCCGCTCTTCGGCTGATCGTTTCTTCGCTCGATTAACACGCCGCACTGTGCGAGAGCTAGCCGACACCCCATTCGGAGTTTAATCTCCAAGACATGATTTTGCGCGTGTGCGTGGTGATCCCCGCTTACAATAATCCGCGAACGATTTCGACCGTGGTGAATGATGTGGTGAAATCCACGCCGTTTCCTATTTTGATTGTCGACGACGGTTCTGAAACGGCGGTGGAAAATGTTCTCTATTCATTCGCCGTACGCCAAGCGCTTGAAACGGGACGCGTGCGCATCAAACGTTTCAAAGAAAATCGCGGCAAAGGGGCGGCGCTAAAGTTTGCCATTCAGGATTTAGTCACGCGCGGATTCACGCATATGGTGACGATGGACGGCGACGGCAAACATTTAGGCCGTGAAATCTCCAAACTCATTAAGATCGGAAAAAGTTACCCTTGGGATTTAGTGATCAGCAATCAGGACCGGCAAAGCGGATTCCGCCTGTATCCGCTTTTTGTTTTGCAGACGATGACTTTTTGGAGCACGGGTTATGATTTTGAAGTCGAAGTCCTAATCCGCTTTATGCTGCGGGGGATTTCGGTCAGACGCACCGAGATCGAAAGTCGCCCGCCTGAAATCACCATCGAGGTCAGTCGCTGGCGTAAAATCCGTCACCGGTTTCGTTTCCAAATGCTCGACGCTTTATTGAAGGTGATCTCGCTTTTGAAAAGCCAGCGTTCGCCGAGGCAGCTGGCTGTGGGCGTGGGCGTGGGGGCCTTCGTCGGGTGCAGTCCATTTTTCGGTTTTCATACATTGATCGTGGCCGGATTGGCGCTGATTCTTCCGCTGAATTTTGTAGCGATGTGGCTGGGCACGCATATCTCCACTTTGCCGCTTACGCCGTTCGTGGTGATTGCATCGTTGGTGATCGGAAAATCCATTCCCGGCCTGAATGAAATGCAAGGACCGTACGCGCATTTTTTTGAATGGTTCGCGGGCTCTTTCGTTTTGGGCACGGGTGTGGGATTGGCGCTTGGGTCGTTCACCTATCTCGCCTGCGTTGTTTACCGCCGCCGAGCGGATGGTCGAATCAATCAACGCGTGGGGCGCCAAGCCCGCCGTTTCGGCAAAGGTATTTTGAAATTGGCTTTGCGAAAATTCGGATTGCGCGCGGGCTATGCTTGTCTTTACCCGTTGGCGGCTTGGTCATGGGCTTTTTCGTTTAAAGCGAAACGCGCACTCCATGAGTTCTATCGCCTTACTCGTCCAAACTTAAGTTGGCTTTCGCAGCAGCGTTTGATTTTTGAGCATTTCGCGGCCTTTTGTGAAATGCGAATGGACCGCATTTATCTAGCATTAAAGGGCGGCGGCTCATTCCCATTGCGCCAAGAAGGTCTGCAGTACATTCGGCAAGCGCGGCAAAATGAAAATGGTTTGATCTTACTGAGCCTCCATCTTGGATCCGTGAATATAACTGCGGATATTATCAAGCTGAATGATTTTCGCGGCCAAACGGTTATGGAAATTCACCAGGCCTTGAAGAGGGGGGATTGCGTACAGCTGATGATTGATCGCGGCACCCCCGATCGCAGTGAGCTGATTTCATTTTTAGGCAAGCTTGCGCCCTTCGATGTTACGCCGTTTGCCCTGGCTTCAGCGCTGCAAGTTCCGGTGATTTTTTGCTTTGGAATCAAAAATGACCAGGGCGGCTATGAATTTATCGCGCGTGAACCGCGGGCCTATAAGCTTGAGGGGAGCCGTCCGTATGATCTGCAGATTTTCGAATGGGCGAAGGAGTTCGTGCGCGAGGCCGAGACACTGGTGAAACGTCACCCTGGACAGTGGTTCAATCTCTATCCTTATTGGTCGGCCGTCCCGACGCAAGCGCCCGGCAAGCCGAGCAACAATTTGCTGGAAGAATTAAAAGTGCCGTCCGGCCCCGGTCCAGAACCGGCGGGTGAGCCGGCTAGTCGTTCAGTTCCCTGACATTGATGCTGTATTTTTTAATTTTTCTGAGCAAGGTGTTCTTCGGAATGTTCGCTTGGGCCACGGTCTGATTGATACGCCCGCGATTGGCGCGCAAAGCTTGCACGATGAATTCCTTTTCCGTCTGCTCTTTGAAACGGTCGAAATCGAGCGGACCCGAGTAAGAACCCTTTAAATTGAAAGCCGTTTCATCGATCTGCGCATTCTTCAGGCCTTCCGGCAAAGAACTTAACTGGATCAGCGACGAGTTTTCGATGATGAAACAACGTTCAATCAAGTTTTCAAGCTCACGGATATTTCCCGGCCAGCGGTATTTGCGCATGGCCTCGAGCGACTCCGGAGCGAAGCCGTGGATTTGGCGGCCCATTTTTTTATTCAGGCGGCGCACGAAGTGCGAAATCAAATTCTCAAGATCGTCGAGGCGTTCGCGCAGCGGCGGCAAGAAAATCGGCATCACATTCAGGCGATAAAAAAGATCTTCGCGGAAGGTGTGATCTTCGATCATTTTTTCGAGATTGCGATTGGTCGCGGCGATCACACGGGCATTGCTGGCGACTTCGCGGTTGCTGCCGACGGGAGTGAAGCGTTTTTCCTGCAATACGCGGAGCAACTTCACCTGCATATCGGGCTTAAGTTCCGCGACTTCGTCCAGGAAGATCGTGCCCTTGTTGGCGAGCTGAAATTTTCCGATCTTGCGCTCATGGGCGCCGGTGAAGGAGCCTTTTTCGTGGCCGAAGAGTTCGCTCTCCATTAAATTTTCAGGGATGGCGCCGCAGTTGATCGCGACGAACTCGCCATGTTTGCGCGGCGAATTGAAATGGATCGCGCGCGCAACCAACTCTTTGCCGGTTCCGTTTTCACCGCGGATCAAAACCGTCGTATCGACTTGGCTTAGACGGTTGATGAGGTCGAAGATCTCGCGCATTTTTTTATTGGAGCCTACGAAATCGCTGTCGACGTCGTCGTCCAGAACCGGAGCTGAAATGGCGAGTGAGGAAACCATCTCTTGCGTTTCCAAAGCCTTGGTCACGATCGCGGCAAGTTTTTCGGGTTGCACGGGTTTTTCTACGTAGTCGTAAGCGCCTTCTTTGATCGCCGTCACGGCGTCTTGCAAATTCGAATGCGCGGTCATGATCACCACAAACACGCGCGGGTCTTGCGCTTTGATTTGCGCCAGCGCCTCAAGCCCGTTCATTTCGGGCATGCGCACGTCCATCAGAACCAGATCGAAATCCGCGGCCTTCACATGGTTGATGGCCTCTAAGCCGTTGGCCGCCTCTGAAATTTTGAATGTGAACCCTGGCATGGCCGACCCCAGAACCGAGGCTACGCTTTTGCGCAGTTCGCTTTCGTCGTCGACGATTAAAACACTCACCTGTTGGGTCATAACTCACTCCTTCAAGCCGTTTAGGCTTGTAACGGCAGGGTAAACCCCACCCTTGTACCTTTTCCTAGATCAGTTTCCAAGAAGACTTCGCCGCCATGTAATTCTATGAAGTATTTCACCAAAAACAATCCGAGGCCTGTGCCCTTAATGGCGGACTTGTGGGCTCTGCCGCGGAAGAATTTTTCAAAAATATGATGACGGTCCTCTTCAGGGATCCCAGGGCCGTTGTCCTTGACCGCGAAAATCACCTTATCTTCGACTTCCTGGGTGCGCACATCGATCACGCCGTCGTTAGGTGTGTATTTAATCGCATTCTCGACCAGATTTAGCACCACTTCTTGGATAAGGACGCTGTCAACTTCGATTGAAAACATCGGCTCTAAACTGATATTGAAGACTTGGCGTTTATCGTCGGCAAGCGGTTTGAGCTGGCTGATGACTTTTTCGACAACTTCGTTGAGATCTGTAGCCTCTTTGTGAATCCGCACTTGGCTGGATTCCAGGCGTGAGACCTGTAAAATACTTTGAATGTAGCGGTGGAGCTCGGAGCTTTCTTTACGCAGGGAGAGCAGCCCGTCGCGGACCTCGTCGCGCACAGTCCCCGCCATCAGCCGGTCGCAGATCGCCTGGATTTTAGCGATCGGAGTTTTGAGGTCGTGACTGATCAGGCTGACGAAATTGTTGCGCAGATGGTCCAGCTCGAAGAGCAGTTTCTTTTCTTGCTCCAGACGCCAAGTTTGGTTTTCTTTCATGGTGAGTTGATAGCCGATAAAAACCACGTAAGCGATCAGGCAAAGAACGAGCGGCGAAAAGGCGGGCAACCAAAAATAATACGAATCAAAGACCCAGATGGAGAGCGATGTCGTACCCATGCCCAGCCACAGCAAGAACACGAAGGCGACACTCTGCGGGTAATTCACCAGGATCGCGACCGCAAGGAGCAGTACGGCCAGTAAATAAAACCAACTCATCATCGGCTTCAGGCGCTCGATCCATCTTTTGCCGATGACGTTGTCCACGACTTGCGCCAGCACTTGGGCGCGGTTCATGCGCCCGAGCGGAGTCTGAAACTGATGTGCGGGGATCGAGTTCGTGCCGATTAAAACAATTTTGTCCTTAAAGAAAGAGGGCGGGACCCGGCCGAGCAAAACATCAAGGGCATGTACGACGGGAAAAACTCCGCGTTTGCCGCGAAAGTTAATGGTGCGCGTTTCACCGAGGTTTGAGTTTATATCTTGCATCGACACGCCCGCGGCTTGCTCGGCGAGTTTTAATCCCATGTGCGGAAGCGGGCCGACCGGCGCGGTAAATCTGCGCAGCACGCGGTCTTCATCTTCGCGCAGATCGACCAGCGCCACGTTGTATTTGTAACTGTTGGCCATGAGCGGGAAGGCAGGACTGCCTTCGTTATCCAATTGCCCGGCCCAGAGCACGCGCGGATTGCGCAGTGAGCGCAGGTTTTCTTCGGGCTCAGTGAGCTGCGGGTTGAAAAAGAAGGTCACACCGATGATTTGCGGCCCTTGCGCGAGAATTTTTCCGAGGAGAGTGTTCCATGTCGCCGGCCGCCAGAAATAGCTGTCGGTTACCGCCGAGAATTCTTTGAGCGAACGTAAGAGATTGTTGTTGGGCCCATGCCAGGCGGTCCAATCTTCCTGGTCGAATTCGACCAACACGATTTGTTTAGCGACTTCCTGGGCGCCGCGGATCTCAAAACGCAAATCGTATTGTTTCACTTCATCAAAATAGGGAAAGGTGGCGGCCAGACCCCAGCACACCAAAACTCGCAGCCAAAGGCCTTTCGCTTTCCATATCCCGTGAAACATCGACGCTGTGTATCAAAAATGCACAGAGATTTCAATTGGTTCCACGCCCAAAATCAGTCATTTTAGCCGGCATGCAGGTATGGACTGGCTCAGGCTCTCTTCCGCAAAAATTTCAGGGTGGCGCGATCACGATTGGGAACTTCGATGGTCTGCATTTGGGCCATCAACTGCTCCTCAATTCCGCGCGTGAGCATGCCGGCACCGATCCTGTCGTTGTGATCACATTTGATCCGCATCCTTTACAAGTGCTTCAGCCCGAGAAGAAGCTCACCCGCATTTTTCCGCGCGCCGATTTGAGTGAACAATTGCCTAAGTATGGCGTCGATTTGCTGGTGATTTTACCCTTTACGAAGGAGCTGGCGAACACCAGTGCGGACGACTTTTGGCTGAAGTTTGTGAGTGAGCCCTTTAAACCGAAGCACGTTATCGCCGGTCATGATTTTGCTTTTGGGCATTCGCGCGAAGGAACGCTTAATTTTTTGCGTGAGTGGGGAGCCAAGAATGCCTGCGGCATTTTGGTTCATGAGCCCTTGTTGTTCGCCGGCGAAATTGTTTCGAGCCGTAAGATCCGTGAGTGGATCGCGAAAGGTGAAATGCGGGAGGCGGCTGCGCGCTTGGGCAGGCCGTTTTATTTGCGCGGAAAAGTGGGCTTCGGGGCGGGACGCGGAAAATCGATCGGTGTGCCGACTTTGAACTTTGTGGCGGTGAATGAAATTTTGCCGGCCAGCGGGGTTTATGTCACCCGCACCTTGTGGAATGGCCGCTATTTACCGAGCGTCACGAACATTGGCGTCAATCCCACCTTTGGTGGCGTGGAAGACATTAAGATCGAAACGCATGTCATCGGGCACGTGCTTGAGGTGCGTGACCGGACACTGGACGTCCAATTTATCGAACGATTGCGTCCCGAAATGAAGTTTCCGGGTATCGAAGACTTGAAGAAGCAAATCAAAGACGACATCCTTAAAGCCAGAGCAGTGCTGGAGAAATATGATTCGCTGGACGTCGTTAAGCCCCACCAATGAAGACAAAAGATGGCAGGCGCTAAGCCGGCAGATCGGGGCGCTTGGTTGTGCGAACGAGTATGAAGCTCTCGCGGCGCCGTCCGAGGCGCTTGAAAACCTGGCGGTGCTTGAACATTTTCAGCACGTGCGCATCAGCAGCCGTTTTGGCCCGCAAATTTTAAAACATATCCCGGTGCAATCTTCTTGGATCACTTCGCTCGGCGTGATCGACGGCATGACGAAAAACGAAAACGGCTGGTGGCCGCTGTGCGCGCTTCATGAAGCTTTTGGCAATGTGGCCTTTGATCTCGGGCAAGGCTTGGATATGCGCGGGAATGTGCTTATCGCCGGCGCCGGCGGAACGGCGCGCGCGGCGATCGCGGCTCTTTTTAAGGCGGGCTTTCGTCATTTTTTGCTGACCAATCTCGATGCCGGGGAGGCCGCGCAAACGATTAAGGAAGTGAAGAGCAAATTTTTTGGACTAACTCTGCAATGGGTGCCGATGGAAAAGATCGTGCTTTTACCGGGCGAGAGCTCTGTCCTGGTGAATTGCACTCCGAGCGTCGAGGAAAACGCGCTGTTGACCGAGCTGTCATATATGAATTTCTTGAAGCGGCCCGGATTTTTATTCGACATCAGCCGCAGCAGTAAATTGAGCGTGCTCGTGCAAGAGGCGCGCGATGCGGGAGTTGGAGTCGTCTCTGGAGTGGACATCGCGGCGCGCGCGGATGTCCTTTGGGCAAAGTGGGCTTTCGGCGTGAATTTGTCCTTGTCTGACTACCGGCCGGTCTTGGAATCCTCACTGGACTAATATTTTCCGACCTTAAGTCCAGTTACAAAAAACGGCACCACCGATTAACCTTATATGGAAGTCCCTTGAACCGGGCACTTCCCATATAAGGGGTCAAAATGTCTGCCGCGAAGAAAGCTTTGGCGGAGCTGCTTATTTCCAGCAATCTTTTGGATTTGGAACAGCTCGAGCAAGCGCGCCGTGATCAAAAGTCGAATGGTGGCCGGCTGACGACCGCCGTTGTCCGCTTGGGCTTCGTCAAAGATTTGCAAATGGTGGAGTTTCTCGGCAAGCAGTACTCGCTGCCGACGATCGATCTGAGCGGTTTCGAAGTCGATCCCGAGGCATTGAAGTTGCTCACTCGCCAAGTTTGCGAAAAGCACATGGTCATTCCCATCAGCAAAGCGGGAAAAAGTTTGGTCGTCGCCTTCGCCGATCCAAGCAATATCTATGTGAAAGACGACTTGGCTTTGCTTACGCGTTGTAAAATTGAGGCCGTGGTCGCCGCCGAGACCACCATTATTTCCGCGATCGACCGCTATTACGGTGCCGCAACTAAAATTGAAAATTTAATCTCTGAAATCGAAGACACCGCGGATTCGCAGGTGCGCGGCCAGATCAACGTCGTCGACCAAGATATGCATGCCGACGAGGGGCCGATCGTCAAATTCGTGAACGCGATGTTGACCGAGGCGATCAAGAGCAAGGCGAGCGATATTCACATCGAGCCTTACGAAAAACGCTTCCGCATCCGCTTTCGTATCGACGGGGCATTGGTTGAAAAAACGCAGCCGCCGGCGAACGCCGCCGCCGCGATCGTCAGCCGCGTGAAGATCTTAAGCCGCCTCGACATCGGTGAGAGGCGCAAACCGCAGGACGGACGCATGAAAGTGAAAATGCGTAACGGTATGGAAGTCGACTTCCGGGTCAACTGCCTGCCCACGATGTTCGGCGAAAAAGTCGTCATGCGTTTGCTCGATAAAACCAACCTGCAAGTCGACATGACCAAACTTGGCTTTGAGCAAAACGATTTCGAATTGTTTCTTGAAGCGATCAATCAGCCGCAAGGAATGATTTTGATCACCGGCCCCACGGGTAGCGGTAAAACCACGACGATTTATTCCGCACTCAATGAACTGAACAAACCCGACGTGAACGTGTCGACCGCCGAAGATCCGGTGGAATATAATCTGGACGGAATCAATCAGGTGCAGGTTCAGCCCTCGATCGGTTTCACTTTCGCCGACGCGCTTCGTGCCTTTCTTCGCCAAGATCCTGAAATTATCATGGTGGGGGAGATTCGCGATTTGGATACCGCCGAAGTGGCTTTTAAGGCGGCAAGCACCGGTCACTTGGTCGTCAGCACTTTGCACACCAACGATGCGGCGAGCACGGTTTCACGTCTTGTCGAAATCGGTGTCGAGCCTTACATCGTGGCCGAGGCCACGACGATCGTGGTCGCGCAGCGCTTGGTGCGCCGCAATTGCGTCAAATGTTCCGTCGCTCATAAGGTCGCTCCCGAAGTTTTGCTGAAGATCGGCGTGCCGCAAGCCGAACTTGCCGAATTCAATAAGCTCAAAAAAGGTGAAGGCTGTGAAGAGTGCGGCGGCTCGGGTTTAAAAGGCCGTCTGGCGATTTTCGAAATGATGAAGATGACCACGAAAGTGAAAGAAGCGATTTACAAAGGAGCTTCTCCGCTCGAAATCAAGCGCTGCGCGGTCTCTGATGGCATGCGCACATTAAGACGTGCGGCCTTGCTTAAATTGAAGAGCGGGCAGACGATAGTGGAAGAAGTTTTGAACACCACGGTGGCAGACGACGCGCTATGATTACTTTACATCAATTGTTAAAAGCAGCAGTGAAGCAGGGCGCCTCCGACTTACATATCGTCGCCGGCTCGGCCCCGGTCTTGCGGGTCGAAAGCCGCATCGTGCGTGTGAAATCGGCCGATTTGACCTCCGATCAAACCCGTCAAATTTGCTATTCGATTTTGACCGACGCGCAAAAGAGCCGCTTCGAGGCGACGAAAGAATTGGATTTCAGCTTCGGGATTAAATCCATGGCCCGCTTCCGCGCCAACTTGTTTTTTCAGCGCGGCGCCGTGAGCGGTGTTTTTCGCCGCATTCCTCTCGATATCCCCGACATCGAAGTTTTGGGCCTTCCGCGTACGGTTTCGGAATCGGTCAATTACCCGACCGGTTTGGTGTTGGTGACGGGCCCCACGGGCTCGGGGAAGTCGACGACCATCGCGGCCCTCATCGATAAAATTAACCGCGAACGGCGCAGTCATATTATCACTCTGGAAGATCCGATCGAATACGTGCACCCGCACAAATCCTGCATCGTGAACCAGCGTGAAGTCGGCATCGATACCGTCAGTTACCGGTCGGCGCTGAAGCACGTGCTTCGCCAAGACCCGGATGTTTGCATGATGGGGGAGTTGCGCGATCTTGAGACGATCGAAGCCGCGCTGAATATTTGCGAGACCGGCCATTTGGTTTTCGCGACGTTGCACACGAACTCGGCGATTTCGACCATCACGCGTATGGTGAACGTGTTTCCTTCCGATCAGCAAGACCGCGTGCGCACGCAACTGGCGTTGACCTTGAACGCGGTCGTCAGTCAGCGTTTGATTCCGGGGATCAAGGGCGGAGTGGCGCTGGCACTTGAGATTCTGGTGTTGAGCCCGAACATACGTAACTTGATCCGTGAAAATAAATTGCACCAAGTTTACGGGATGATGCAGGTCGGACAGGACAAGACCGGCATGGTGACTTTAAATCAATCGCTTTTGCAGCTGGTTTTAAAGCGTAAAATTGAAGTGCGCACGGCCTTCATGCACAGTGCGGATCCAGAGGAGCTCGATAAAATGCTCAACGCGGCGGGAGTCTAAGCGCCATGCCAACTTTTGAGTTTCAGGCGAAGACCGATGATGGGCGAATCGTCAAAGGTGAATTGGACGCCGCGAACGAATCCGAAGCGCGCATCCGTATGCGCGCGCAACGCCTGACTCCGATCCGCATCGACATAAAGCGCGGGTCGGGCGGAAGCTTTGACCTAAAAAAAATGCTGGCCCTCGGTGACAGCGTGTCTCTTAAGGATCTGCAAGTCTTCACCCGCCAGTTCGCGGTTCTGGTCGGAGCGGGTGTGCCGATCGTGCAAAGTTTGGAAGCGATGTCGCGCGGGGCGCGCAGTGCCGGAATGACGAATGTTTTGACCGGCGTTTGCCAGGATGTCGAGCGTGGACGACGCTTGGCTGAATCGCTTGCGGCCAGGCCCGCGGTTTTTGACCGCCTTTACGTCAACTTGGTCCGGGCCGGCGAAGAGGGTGGTGTGCTTGAAGTCGTTTTGAACCGTCTTGCCGCTTATATTGAGACCACGGTTAAACTTCGCGGCAAAGTCAAAGGCGCGCTTTTTTACCCGATCGCGATTGTCGCGGTCGCGATTATCGTGATCGCCTTCATCATGGTTTTTGTGGTGCCGAAAATGTCGGCGATGTTCACGCAAAGCGGGCAACAGCTGCCGGCGTTGACGATGATGGTGATCGGCGTCTCGAATTTTTTCCAGCACTATTGGTACATCATCATCGCCACCATGGTGGCGATTCCGATGAGCATCAAGATGTATTACGACACGGACAACGGGCGAAAAATATTGGATGCTATTTTCATTGAGATCCCCGTCTTCGGCGATCTGATTAAAAAGAGCGCGATCGCCCGCTTTTCGCGTACACTTTCGACGCTTTTGTCTTCCGGCGTGCGCATTATCGATGCACTGGAAATTTCTTCGGCGACGACCGGCAATTGGATGATCGAAAAGGCTTTGCTTGAGACGAAGGACGCCGTTTCGCGCGGTAAAACCTTAGCCGAACCGCTGGCCAAGATTCCGTATTTTCCGAACATGGTGACGCAGATGATTTCGATCGGCGAGCAAACCGGTAATATCGATGCGATGCTTTCAAAAGTCGCCGATTTTTACGAAGATGAGGTCACCAACGCGACCGACGCGATGACCAGTTTGCTTGAGCCGATTTTGATGGTGGTTTTGGGAGCGATTATCGCGGTGATCGTTATCGCCATGTATCTGCCGATCTTCAATATGGCCAACACGATAGGGTGAGATGAGCACGGTTGATTTACCCACGCGAAATTTGAGGCTGGTCGATGCGCCCGGCCTTGAGGCCCTGGCCAGGCCATGGCTGTTCGTGCACTCGATCCGCACGGTATTTTTGGTTTGCATTTTATTGGTCTCGGTCATTTACCAAATCCATCTTGGGAATTTTCTTAACGTAGAAATTTGGTTGCCGGTCTATGCGGTTTTGCTGACCAATTTCTTTTTGAATTCCGTTTACTTGTTTTTCTTCGACAAGCTGGAACAGCAAGGTTACTGGAACGGTTTGTTATTCGGCCTCGATATCATGGCCATCACGCTGCTGATTTACTTTACCGGCACCAGTCAGTCGCTTTTCCTATTTCTCTATTTGGTGAATTTGATTCTTGGCGGACTGGTGTTTCAGAAGGACGGCTCGTGGCTTTTGGCCTTGTGGACGTCGATGTGTTTTTCCACCTTACTTATTATCTCTCCCGAGATATCCGGGCAGAGCCTTTATTTTTCGCTGACCGTGAACAATATTGCATTTGCGGCGGTCACTTTCTTGAGCGGC
>CAZVOP010000020.1:0-46556 GCA_964628445.1 uncultured Pseudobdellovibrionaceae bacterium
GCTTCGTGCACCACCAACTGCCTGGCGCCGGTGGCGAAAGTTTTGAACGATGCTTTCGGCATGGAGCACGGTTTGATGACGACCATTCACTCCTACACCAACGATCAGCAGGTTCTGGATGCTCCCCATAAAGATCTGCGCCGCGCGCGCGCGGCCGCACTCAGCATGATTCCCACGACCACCGGTGCGGCGAAAGCCGTCGGCCTGGTGTTGCCGGAACTCAAAGGCAAGATCGACGGCATTTCGATCCGTGTGCCGACGCCGAACGTTTCGCTGGTTGATTTGACTTTCCGTTCAGTCAAGCCGGTGAGCGTGGATTCGGTCAACGACGCTCTGAAAAAAGCTTCCGAAGGAGCCTTCAAAGGGATTTTGGCGGTCGAAGCCGATCCGTGCGTCAGCGTGGACTTCAACGGCAATTTGATGAGCTCGACAATCGACCTTGGCTCCACAATGGCGATTGGCTCGCATATGGCCAAAGTTTTCTCGTGGTATGACAATGAAATGGGTTTTTCGGCCCGCATGATCGACATGACCAAAGCGATGGCAGAAAAAGGTTTGTAAATGTCTTCGAAAACTTTAGAGGGAATTAAGTCGATCGAAAATTTTCAGCTGGAAGACAAAAAAGTTTTCTTGCGGCTGGATTTGAACGTGCCGATGGACGAAAGCGGCCATATCACCGACGACACCCGCATCCGTGCGGCGCTGCCCACCATCCGTTACGCGATCGATAAAGGCGCCAAAGTCATATTGGCTTCCCATCTCGGCCGCCCGAAGGGCGTGGATCCTAAATACTCCCTGGAGCCGGTCGCGGCTTATCTCACTAAAGCGTTGGATAAAGAAATTATTCTGGTTGAAGAGGCGCGCGGGCATGCGCCGCGGGCCTTGCTTGCGGGGCTTAAACCGTCACAAGTGATTCTGCTTGAAAATCTGCGCTTTGATCCGGGCGAAGAAAAGAACGATCGCGATTTTGCGCAGGCGCTCGTGAGCTTCTCGGACATTTACATCAATGACGCCTTCGGCGCTTCGCACAGGGCGCACGCCAGCATCGTCGCGATGCCCGAACTTATGGAAAAACGTGGCATCGGTTTCTTAATGAAAAAAGAAATCGAGATGCTGGACACCGTAAGACTTCATCCTTCGCATCCCTTTTTGACTATTCTGGGCGGGGCAAAGGTCAGTGACAAGATTGACGTGATCGAGGTCCTTTTGGACAAGGTCGACAGCATGATCGTCGGCGGCGCGATGGCTTATACGTTTCTCGCGGCAAAAAATATTTCCACGGGAAGCAGCTTGGTCGAAAAAGATAAGATTAAATTCGCAAGTGAGCTGATGCAGAGGGCGGAAGCGCGCAATAAAAAAATATTGCTGCCCATCGACCACCGCATAACGAGAGGAATCAAAGACACCGCCTCGTTGAAAACCACGGAAGGCGCTTCGATCCCCGAGGGCTGGATGGGCGTCGACATCGGCCCCAAAACTCTTGCGGAATTCGCTAAAGAAATTCAAAAGGCCAAAACCATTTTTTGGAACGGTCCCATGGGGGTTTTTGAAACACCCGAATTCGCACAAGGCACTTTCGGCGTGGCCAGGGCCATCTCCGAAACCGGCGCCACCAGCGTCGTTGGCGGCGGCGATTCGGCGGCGGCCGCGCAAGCTTCGGGTTTAGCCGATAAATTCACGCATATTTCAACCGGCGGCGGAGCCAGCCTTGAATTCTTGCGGGGCGATAAGCTTCCAGGTGTAGAAGCGATGCGTGCCCCCAAACGATCAGAAAAAGTTATCGATTAATTCTGGAGGATTCCTTGTCCCATTTTTTCTGCGCCGGAAATTGGAAGATGAACAAGTCGCCAGCGGATGCGGCGGCTTTTGTTAAAGAACTCAAAGAAAAAGCCAAGCCCGACGAGCAAGCCAATCTCGTGATCCTGCCGCCGGCGCTGATCGCTTTTGAAGTCGCGCAAGGACTTAAAGATTCGGGGCTCAGGTGGGGCGGGCAGAATTCTTATTTCGAAAACTCCGGCGCCTTCACCGGTGAGAATTCGCCGAAGACGCTCCAAGAAATGGGCGCGCAGTTTTGTTTGGTCGGTCACAGCGAGCGCCGTCACATTTTTGCCGAACCCGACGATTTGATCGCTAAAAAAGTTCAAGCTCTTCAGGCTTTAAATATCACGCCGATTCTTTGCGTGGGCGAAACGCTTGATGATCGCAGATGGAACCGCACGCAAGAAGTGATCACGCGCCAGACCCGCGCGGGCCTGCAAAGTGCCCACCCGGCAAAGCCCCTATGGCTGGCCTATGAGCCGGTATGGGCGATTGGAACGGGCGAAGTCGCGAGCCCGGTGCAGGTCGAAGAAGCGCACTCCATGCTTCGTCAAACGCTTAAAGAGTGGAGCGCAGGCAGTGAGCGCATTCCGATCCTTTACGGCGGCAGTGTTAAGCCCGACAACGCGCGCGCGCTAGCGCTCCTAAATCATGTTCAGGGCTTTCTGATTGGCGGAGCTTCTCTTAAAGTGGATGACTTCTTAAGCATCTACCGCTCGCGGCAATGAAGCAGGCGGCCGCGCGTGCAAAGCGCGCGGTAAGTGGTCGTCGAGATCGAAAAAATATTCGGACCATATTGATTGGCGACGTCTTTCGCGGTGGAAACTAAATTCCCCGCAGGCGAGCGTGGATGGCCACCGGTGCTTTGCGCAGCCATCGCGTGTGAACTGCTGCTTTCTCCGTCGCCATGAGAACTTCCGCCGCCGCCGCCATTTGCGACGTCCATACCCATGCCGAGAGGGCTGCCTTCCGCGATCCCACCTTGGCCTGACTCCGCGCGACCCGCATTGCTGCCTGCGCCGCCAGCCATACCGGAACCTGAGCCGCCCTGAGAAAACCCGGCGGGATGACCCAACCTGTCGAGGCTTTGGGTGCTCATTGTGCTGACGCCGCTGGTGGAAGTGACCGGTGTGGTTGATTCCGACTGCGAGAGTTGGGCTGCGATCGCGGGATCCGCGAACATCGGATCCGAGGGGCAAGAGTTTTGCGCGCTCTTCAATTGATCGGTGGAGAGAGCCGCGGATGACCAACTGCTGATGCTTTGGCAGCTTGGGCATTGCGTGCGTCCGCTGGCTTGGCAAAAGCGATAGCCGTTGGCTTTACCGCAAAATTGCGAGCCCATGCCTTCACCTTGTTTATCGACGACCAAATTGGCGGTGCTTGAGGTGCTGCTGATCGAGAAATTCGAAATGGGATTCGGCGGCGTACCCGTACTGTCTTGAGCGGGGGCAGGGGTGGAGCTGTTCATCGGACCGCAGTAGCGGCCAATAAAAGTGTCGCAACCCTCTTGGCCCATATTCCCGCTGCACTTATTAATATAGTAGTCATTGCAGTCTGAAAATTTGGTGTTCGCGGATTGCGTGCAGTCCAGCGGCTGATTTCCCGCCGTGTCGGTCGCGGGCTTAGGCTCATCTTTCTTATCGTCTTTCGGCGGAATCGGAATCGGCATGGGCATTCCGCCCGAAGATCCTTTTGTCGCATCGGTACCTTGGCCGGCTTGACCGAGATCGCCGAGCGCCTTATCCAATGGAGCAATCAGCGCGGCGATCCCCGCTATGCAATCGTTATTTTTAGTGCTTTCGATTTGCCCCGGCTCACCGGCATCGCGAGCGGGTTTGCTGCCTTGTGCTTGACCTTTAGCCGTTTCGCAATCGCTTTTGCATTTTTCTTTGGCGGCTTCGCACTGACTCTTTGCTTGCTGTAAACGGCCGGTTTGTTCGGCGATCTGTTGCCCTTGTGCTCCCGCATTGGGATTGATGGCATTACCGGCCGCCGCGCCTTTAGCGGCGGCAGAAGCCGCGTCCGCTGCGCCCGCACCTTGGATAGCGGTTTGACATTGAGCTTTAGCCGTCTTGGTCGAGCTGTCACATTTCTCTTTGAAGATCGCGTGCGACTTGGCCGGAAGCACGCATATAAGGAGCGCGGCCATTCCGGTAACACACTTAATGTAAGAAAAAGTACCACTCATAGTTAAACATGACTCGCAAGATAGGGACCTGATTATATTGTAACTCAAACGTTCCCGCTGTCGAGAAAGTTAACGCCTGGATTGGAGCCCTGACACCTGACCAACTTTTGTGTCTCATTTTGAGCGATTCATGCTGAGACAAAAGGGCAGTGCTAAGGAAGCTAGACTATCGCCGCGAGACCAAAAAGCTAATTTACGAATACCGTCTAATTGATATTGGGTAATCTATAAAACCTATCTATGATTAAATTATCAAGTTGCTTCAATAGCAGGACGTTTCACCAGCAACCTCACGTAAGCAGTATGTATATGACGATGATTTTCTACGGGGGTGGGGAATGAAGTTTGTATTCGCGCTGACATGCGTGTTGTTCGCGTCTCTCGGACAACAGGCAAGCGCGCAAGATTATTCCGCACGCGGAAACGCGCAGTGGATGCTCGAACGTCTTACCGGAGTGAAGTGGCCGGCCGACACCGCCCTTATCGATCAAATGGCACAAAAAATTTCTTCAGGCGACGCCAAAGCGGCGGCCGATATCGCCCTTGCCCAACCTCAATTCTTGAATGTCACGGTAAAGCAGTTGGCTTTACAAATGTCGACTCACGATGAAAACGTACTGGCGCAGTTTAACGATTTCGTGGCTTCGTTGATGGGCGTGACTCGCGACAACACGGATGCCCGCGAACTCTTATACGGAAACTTCTATTATCGCGGTGACCCGGCCAAGGTGACGCTGACGGCAAGCGATGTTTCCGCCGATATCGTCAATTCCAATAAACATTATATTGAGCTCGCAGGTCGTAGCGACATCGACCTCGGCCAATCGCTTTTGCGGGTGGACGGCCAAGTGATTTCAGGCCCGGGCGGGGCCGTGGTCGCCAATCCCGATCCCGCGGGCATTCTCACCTCGCGCTCCTTTCTTGGATCGCACACGATCATGGGCACCAATCGCCGCATGATCGAATACACCTTCCGCGAATTCATGTGCGTGAAGATGGCGGAGTGGTCCGACACCGGCGCATCGGATATCCGCATCGGCCGGGACATCAGCCGGGCCCCAGCCGGTGACACGAACAAATTCCAATCCAGCTGCAAAGGTTGTCACACGCAAATGGACGGCTTTCGCGGCGCCTTTGCCAAATGGGACTTTCGCGGTGATGTTAATGGAACCGGTTTTTCCGGTTACGTCGGCACCAGTGTGATTCCTAACGGCGAAGTCGACGGTCAAGTTTCCAAGAAAATGAATCGTCCGACCTTTATCGAATATTCGGGCGGTTACGTGACCAAAGACGATTCTTGGATCAACAACGCCCGCAGGCCCGCGAACGCGACCCGCTTCGGCTGGGGCGCCGACGTGGAAGGCGGTAACGGCGCCAATGCTTTCGGCAGATTGATCGCGGGCTCGGCCCGCTTCACCCAATGCATGGCTAAACGTGTGTGGGCATCGGTATGTAAGTATGAACTTCCCAGCGATGAAGCGGAAACTCTTTACGTGAGTCTGGGGTTGGCCTTCGCGACAAACGGTTTCAAGTTTAAAGACTTGTACAGAACCGTGGCCGCTCACCCCAAATGCAGACAGTAAGAGGAGCTGAATATGAGTCAATTTAAAGTCAGCGCGA
Source organism: uncultured Pseudobdellovibrionaceae bacterium (assembly GCA_964628445.1). Classification (GTDB taxonomy): domain Bacteria; phylum Bdellovibrionota; class Bdellovibrionia; order Bdellovibrionales; family UBA1609; genus JALHOQ01. Next base: position 5,627 of record CAZVOP010000020.1, read on the forward strand.
AGTGGAGAAAAATTTCGGTGGTGATCGTGGGCTTGATCGGCCTTTCCACCTTGTCGTTTAATTGCGCGCCCAGTTTATTTCAGTCGGCGACCTATAGCTCAAACGGCGGTTCATTGGGCCTGTTTTCGAATTTTACCAAAGTGAACACGGCGGTGTCGCTACTGACCGGCGAACAAGTTTATGAATCAATGCTGAATGTGACCGGACAATCGCAGGCCGCGACCGGGGGGCAGAGAACTGAATACATGTCGCGGCTCAATGCCTTTTCGCCAATCGATAACTTGGGCAATATCAACAGCCCGTTGATGTTGGCCGCGACGTCATTGGCAGGCGAAGTTTGCAATGGCTTAGTGGCGAAGGAAAAGCCCATGGGCGCAGCCTCACGCCGCTATTTTCAAAATATCAATTTCGCCGCGAAGCCTTCGGATAATACGGTCGACGGATTTTTGGGCTCGATGGAAGTTCTAGCTGTGTCGGCATGGGGACGACCGATGAGCGCCGAAGAGCGGCAGATTTTTACCGATTATTTCGCGGAGTTCATCGCCGATTTGACGACCACGAACAATGCCGCGCAAACGGACAATCTTTGTATCAGCGCTTGCGCCGCGGTTCTGTCTTCATTTGATTCTATTGTTTATTAATTTGGGGGAAAGATGGGAAAAGTAACCAAAAAAGAAATGCCGATGTGGGCGAAGTCCGGGCACAAAGCGCCGGTTACCCGCCGCGAGTTTTTGGCCGCTGGCCTGATTCCCTTTGCGGCGTCAGCCCTTCTTCCCAGCGCCCTAACGATGCTCACGATGCCGGCGGAAGCGTTCGCTGAGGGCCTGAATTGTCCAGCCGGCGGAACCACTTTGCCGGCGATGATTACGATCAATTGTTCCGGCGGCGGTGCGCTGGCTTCGAACTTTATTCCCTTTGATGGCGGCGGAAATGCTCTTCCCTCGTATGACAAAATGGGATTTCCGACGTCGCCTGCTGCAACTTTGACTTCGCAATTCGGTATCACTCGCTTTGCCCAAGACTGCGGTTTTATCAATGGCCTGACGGGCGCGAATTCCGCTTCTCCCGAAGCTTTGGCCAATTCGTCGTTCATTGGAATGTGCGTGCAAAGCGCGGACGATTCACAAGAAAACAAATTTGATATTTCGGGCCTTGCTTATCGGGCCGGCCTTGTCGGCTTGACTATACCCAACACGGGAACGGAAAGTGCTGCGACCGGCACGGGCATCCGGCAAAAGCCTTCGACGCTTGCGCCGCCTCCGCCGCTGGTGGTGAACAATTTCGCAAGCCTCACCAGTGCGATCGGTTATACGGCGGCTTTGAAAAGCAAGTTGGGAGCGGGAGGCTCCGTCACGGCTCCCTCGCAAGGCGACAAGCTTCGCAACTCACTAACCAAACTCGTCAGCAAATTAAGCAGTTCGCAAACCCGCCGCTTGGCCTCGATGGAAAATGCCGCGCAATTTAAGACACTGGTCGACTGCGCCGGCATCAAGAACGTGGATCTCGTGCGCGCCGGTGCCTCCGCGATCGATCCGCTGGCTGCAAGCGAGCCCAATGCCGGCGCAATCGGAGCACTTTACGGCGGCATCAACGCGAACAGCAATAACGACAGCCGCACGATTTCAGCGATGGTTTACAACGCTCTCAAAGGAAATTCCGGTACGGCCAATATCGAACTCGGCGGTTTTGATTATCACGACGGCTCGCGCTCGACGGGTGATGGAAGAGACACCGAACTCGGGCAGACGGTCGGACGCATTTTGCAAATGGCTCATTTGCTGCAGAAAAAAGTTTTTATTTACGTTACTTCCGACGGCAGCGTGGGCTCGAATTCGGGAAGCACGGTTTGGGTGTCGGATCGTGGCAATGCGGGCAGCTCTTATTTGATCACCTATGATCCCGCCGGCCGCCGCGCAACGAGCAGCCCGCAGATCGGCCATTTCAATGCGGGGCAAGCCGCCGAAGAGGGAACGCCGGTTGGCGCGGACCCCGAATTGGCGGGTCAGGCGGCTTTCGCGAACTATTGCAGGTTTGCCGCCGGCGCGGGATGGGAAGAGGTTTATCGCCGCGCGATTCTTCGCGGTAGCGGACTCGGCGATGCCGCGTTGGCCAGCGTACTTAAAATTGCTTAGTGAGGAAAAGAGTGAAAAGAAACACACTGTACGTCATCGCGATACTCTTAGTGTCACTGATGTCCTATCAGAATTGTTCCATGGTGGGCAGCAGTCACAACGAAGTGAACAGCTTGGGTAAGACTTGCGCGACCATTTTGCAAAGGACTTATCGTGACACTTACTATCCGCATTTGCGTGATCAGTGCACCAGTTGTCACGCTGACGGCGGCCGCGGCCGCATCTATTTCGCCAGCTACAATTTCGACGAAGCCGCGCGCAATTTTCTGAATACGGGCCGGCCTAAAATCGAAGCTTTAATGTTGACCGAGGGGCACCAGAGTAACCCCTATAACGGTTTACAACAGCAGCCCTTTATCGACCGTTATCGGTCGACATGGGCAAAGGCCGAGACCGAGGCTGAAAACTGTGCCGCGAACAGCGCGGTTCAAACCACTTCAAAAAACACGCCGACCGGGAACCAAGTGAATGCGGACAGCGGCGACACGAATACGGAGAAATGGCGCGTTCTCGAATGGGATTTGTTTACCGAGACGAAGCGCGCCGATCTTGCCGGCAAAATTAATCTGATCGTGAATTTGCAATATCGCAGGCTTGTGCTTGGCGGTGAGGTTGTGGGTTACGAATTCCGCAGGCCCACGGGCCGCCTACGGGCCGGAGCACCGGCCGGCAGCGCTTACACGCTCGACAATTTAACGATCTATCGCAACAGTGAGCTACTTGCGAACGCGACCGCCTATCAAGCGGTTCTCGTCACCATCAATACCACGACCGCGTCGCCCTTGATCGCCGGCGGAAACTCACCCGCACCGGTGGCAAAAAAAGCGGATGGCGTGACTCCCGACATGGATATCTCGACGGATATGTTTTCACTGCGCTTCGCCGAAATCCGCGATCCCAACGGCAATCCCATCATCGTCGCTCCGGAAACCGGCGGCGGCGGGGGTGGCGGCGGCGGAAGTTTAGCTCCGGCGCGTGTCACTTATGCGGATCTCATGGGGACTTCCAATGTCGGCGTTTTTGCGCGCAATTGTGTGAGCTGTCACAACGCGAACAATAAGCAGGGCGCATTGGACCTTACCAACTATGCGAGCGCTCAGGTCGTCGCGAGCAGCATTAAATCGCGTACGCGCAATGCCCAACGTCCGATGCCGACAAGTGGCCTATTGCCTCAATTTGAGCAAGACGTCATTGCCCGTTGGGTGGATCTCGGAGCGCCTCAGAACTAAACTGCTCACAATGCGTCAATTTGCAAAACGGATTTCCTCGTGGGAACCTAAGAGTGTCTGTGGAGAAACGAGTTTTGTTCTATGCAGCCGATGCAGGTTTTTCGTCGGTGTCATGTCTGCGATTCGCTATGCGAAGCTTCCGCGCAAATCCGTCGCTGCTTAAAATGCGGCAAAGCTTTTGCGCCGTTTTATTACTTCAACGATCAGTTCACGCCGGTGATTCATGAGGGATCGCTGCGGGCCCCGGATCTTGAGGGCCAATGGCGTCCTATTCACGGCTTGACGGCGTACTGGCAAACGGATTGAATGGGCGCCATGCCCATTGGATTTGACGACATCTTAAGCGCGCGTAAACGTATCCAAAGTTTAATTCAGATGACACCGATCAGCACCTCAAGGTCGGTGTCGGAGCGTTTGGGGACGCAAATCTCCTTGAAGCTTGAAAATCAACAGACCACGGGAAGTTTTAAAATCCGCGGGTCGCTCAATAAATTGTTAAATTTATCGAAGGAAGAGCTGGGGCACGGGCTGGTCGCCTCAAGCGCCGGCAATCACGCGCAAGGGGTGGCCTACGCGGCCCGCAAGGTCGGCGCGAAAGCCCATGTCGTGATGCCGGAGAGCGCCCCGCTGGCGAAGGTCATCGCCACCCAAGCCTACGGCGCCGAAGTCATCTTGAAGGGCCACATTTACGACGAGTCTTATGCCTTTGCCCGTGAACTCGAAAAGCAGCACGGCTACACTTTTATTCATCCATACGAAGATCCATTCGTGATCGCGGGGCAAGGGACGCTGGGCTTGGAAGTGCTCGAACAAGTTCCCGACTTAGATTCGATCGTGATCCCGATCGGTGGCGGCGGATTGATTTCCGGTGTCGCGACCGCAATCAAGAAGATGCGTCCGCAAGTGCGCGTCTACGGCGTGGTTTCCAGCGTGTCGCCGGGCATGAAGCAAATGTTCAAAGGTGAAACCGTGACGCCGCCGACCCAGGTGCTGACGATTGCCGACGGGATCTCGGTCAAGCGCCCAAGCCGGCAGATGTATGACGATTACATTTCGAAACTTGTCACCGACATCGTCGAAGTGAATGACGAAGAAATCGCCGAAAGCATCGTGTACTTTCTTGAGCGCGCCAAAACCATGGTCGAAGGCTCCGGCGCCGTCGTTTTAGCCGGTGCCGAGAAAGCCAATTGGGATTTGGGCAAAAACTGCTGCATGGTTTTGAGCGGCGGCAATATTGATTTGAACTTGGTTTCTAAAGTGATCGAGCGGGGCTTAAGCAAGCGCGGCCGTCTGATCCGCTTAAGCATGATCGTTCCCGATCGTCCCGGGTCGTTATTGAAACTAACCAATATTATCGCCGACAAAGGCGCCAATATCATGGACGTCAAGCACGACCGTGTCCGCCAAGGCGTGGGCCTCAGCGAGACCGCGATCGAATTTTTACTGGAAGTGCGTAACGCTAAGCACGCCGAAGAGCTGAAAGACGCTTTCCGCGAGATCGGAGCAAGAATCACATGAGAGCACATCCCGAAATCGAAAGCTTAACTCCCTACCAGCCCGGCAAACCGATCTCCGAAACCAAACGCGAATTGGGACTCTCGCATGTCTATAAGTTGGCGTCGAACGAGTCGCCGATTCCACCCAGCGAAAAAGTTTTGGACGCGATCCGCGGTGCTTTATCCGAGATCAACCGCTATCCCGACGGCGCCTGCTTTGAAATGCGCCAAGCGGTCGCCGCCTACTATGGCGTGCCCACCGATTGGCTGATGTTTTCCAACGGCTCCGACGAAGCGATCGATATTCTGGTGCAAATTTACTGCAAGCCGGGCGATTCCATTTTAACTTCCGTGGGCGCATTCAGTGCGTACTCGATTTCGGCGACCAGTGTTCGCGTGGCCACTCAATACACACCTTTGACCGCGGATTTGCGTTTCGACTTAAAGGCGATGGCGGCGAAGCTCGAGAGTGATCCGACGATCAAGTTTGTTTTTCTGCCCAATCCCAACAATCCAACGGGGACCTACTTTACGGCCTCGGAATTCGATGCTTTTATGGCGGTCGCCGGCAAAAAAGACGTGTTCGTGGTGTTGGATGAAGCCTACGTGGAATTCGTGCGCGCCGCCGATTATCCGCGTGGCCTCGATTATCAAAAGAAATTCCCCAATATTTTATTGGTGCGCACCATGAGCAAAGTGTTTGGTCTCGCGGCCATGCGCGTGGGCCTTTTGATCGCACCGCCCGCCGTCTGCGATATGTTCAACCGCGTGCGCAAACCCTTTAATATCAATTCACTCGCGCAAGTCGCGACCGTGGCCGCACTGGCCGACCGCGAACATTTAGAAAAAATTAAGCAGCTCACCTGGAGCGGCCTCGATTATTATTACGAAGAACTCGACAATCTCTACCTCAAATATTGGAAGAGCCAGGCCAACTTCGTGCTGTTCGACACCGGCCGCGACGCCGGCGAAGTCTTTCAAGCTTTATTGCATGAGGGAGTGATCTTGAGACCGGTTAAGCCGTACGGATTTCCCACTTACATGCGCATGAGCGTCGGCCTGCCGGAAGAAAACACCGCCGCCATCGCCGCCATCCGCAAGGTCCTAAGATAAGGTTGTCGCGCAGTTTGTAATCCGACAAACCGATTGTGGACGAGAATCAATTAAAGCGCTGCCCGCGCAGAAACCCGTGTTGCTATGACAAAAAAATTGTCATAGCTGCAAACTCCAAATCCTGTTTCAAGCTTCTCTTGTCATTTGTTTTAGGTTCGGCGCGGATTTGTTTGTCAGATTACAAACTGCGAGGGAAGCATGAACATGCGATCATAAATCCGCTCGGTCCGTGGCTCGGTAGCGAAATTGCCTATAATCGATCCTGCGTTTCGTGGCGAATCGGCACCGTTCGCATATACCGGCATGAGGAAACGAAATTTCTGGCAGCCATCCAACGAGAAGCAGGAAAAGATCAACGTCACGAAGGCGGCACTTTGCCGCGCGATTATGAAGGCGGCTCAAAAGCACGGCTACTCGCGGCGGCAAATGGCCGTTTATATGGGCACAACCAAAGCAAACGTGAGTCTAGTGGAAAACTCCCGCGTCGAAAGACTTTCACTCAATTTGCTTTTTCGCTATCTCGTGAATTTAGAACCGAACTTTGAGTTGCTGATTAGTATCTAGTTATATTAGCCTCAGTCACAACCATGACTTCCAATATCATCACCATCGACGGACCTGCGGCTTCTGGAAAATCCAGCGTGAGCCGGGAGCTTGCGCGCCGGCTTAAATGGAAATGGGTCTCAACTGGCGCTTTTTATCGCGGCCTTGCGCTTGTGGCGCTTAAAGAAAATGTGAGCTCCACAGATGCCTCCGCGTTGGCCGCGCTGGCCGCCTCAAATGTATGGTCGGTGCGACTGGATGACGATCAGACGCGCGTTTTTTATAAAGAAAACGACGTTACGGCAGAAATCTTGAGCGAACAAAACGGAACCCGGGCCAGCCAGATCAGCCAGATTCCCGAAGTCCGCAAGGCGCTTCTTCAAAACCAACGCAATTGCGCGAACAACGTGGCCGGTCTCGTGGCCGAGGGGCGCGATTGCGGGACTGTGGTGTTCCCCAATGCCTTCTTGAAGCTCTACCTCACCGCGAGCCAGGAAGAGCGCGCCATGAGGCGTGCACGCGAGCAGGGGCTTGATCTCAAACACACGCAAAGTGAGCAGCAAAAACGCGATCATCAGGACTCGAGTCGCGCCGCAGCGCCTTTGCAGATTCCCGATAACGCCCGCGTGGTGGATTCGGGCGGTCTTGAGCTGAGTGAAGTCGTGGACAAGATCCACGCCTGGGTCATTGACGCTATGGCAAAATCCTTTTGACTTTACTATGTTACTCTCTATAACCAGTTCTATTCTAAATATAAGGGGAAGCCTTAGTTGACGTTCGGCTTTATCCCGCAGGAGGTATGTTTGCGTATGGTCAACACGTCGGGTGGTTCTAAAAATAAGAGTCGAGCACAGTTGGAGAGAGAAAAAATCCTGGCTCAACTCGATGCCGCCGACAAAGAAGTTCCGCAAAATCCGGGACTCTTCAACGTTCAAGCTAAAGCCGGGGAATCTTTCTCCGACTTATTCGAAAAATCCTTAGATGAGCGCGACAACAAAGTCGGCGACATCGTTAAAGGCCGCGTTGTTGAGGTTCAGGAAGATTACGTCCTCGTCGACATTAATTATAAAAGTGAAGGTCTGATTCCGATTTCGGAATTCCGCGTGGTCGATGGCCAGCGCGATATCCAAGTTGGATCGGAAGTTGAAGTCTATATTGATCGTATCGAGAACGAAAACGGCATGGTTGTTTTGTCGAAAGACAAAGCCGACATGTTGCGCGCTTGGAACGACATCTCACGTGCCGCTGAAAACGAAGAAGTGATCGAAGGCACGATCATCGCCAAAGTTAAAGGCGGCTTGAGCGTAGACATCGGCGTAAAGGCTTTCTTGCCCGGCTCACAAATCGATCTGCGTCCCGTACGCAACATCGACATCTATATCGGCAAGAAATATAAATTCAAAGTCATCAAGTTCAACAAAAAGCGTGGGAATATCGTCTTGTCTAGACGTGCCCTTCTTGAAGAAGAGCGCGAAAGCCTCCGTACTCAAACGTTGGACGCGATGAAAGAGGGATCAATCGTTAAGGGCGTCGTGAAGAACATCACCGATTACGGTGCGTTCATCGACCTCGGCGGTATGGACGGTCTCCTCCACATCACGGACATGAGCTGGGGCCGCGTGAAGCATCCCTCGGAAATCCTCAATGTCGGCGATGAAATCGACGTTAAAGTTCTGAAGTTCGACAATGAGAAAGAGCGCGTCTCGCTCGGCCTCAAACAACTCAAAGCGGATCCGTGGGAAGCGGTTGCGGCTGAGTTCGTTGTCGGCAAAAAAGTTAAAGGCAAAGTGGTCAGCTTGACCGATTACGGCGCATTCATTGAGTTGGCTGAAGGCATTGAAGGCCTCATCCACGTCAGCGAGATGAGCTGGACCAAGCGCGTGAAACATCCTTCGCAAATGCTCAAAGTGGGCGACGAAGTCGACGTTCAGGTTCTTGAAATCGACGGCACCAATCGCCGCATCAGCCTCGGCATGAAACAACTCGAAGCTAATCCGTGGGTGGATCTTAAAGATTCTTATCCTCCGGGCACGATCATCGAAGGCGAAGTCAAATCCATTACGGATTTCGGCGTGTTCATCGGTGTGGATGAAGGCATCGACGGTATGGTTCACATCAGCGATTTCTCGTGGACCAAACGAATCAATCACCCTTCGGAAATGTTCAAGAAGGGCGACAAAGTTCGCGCCGTCGTTTTGGGAGTCGATATCGAGAACGAACGTTTCAGCCTAGGCTTGAAACAGCTCGAATCAGATCCGTGGGCTAACATTGAAGACAAATACAAAATCGGCAGCCAATACGATGTTAAAGTCGTTAAGCTTGCGGATTTCGGTGTGTTCGTAGAGCTCGAAAGCGATATCGAAGGTCTAATCCATATCTCGGAACTCTCCACCAAGCGTGTAGATAAACCGGATGACGTGGTGAAAGTGGGCGATGTGCTCAAGGCCGAGATCATCACGATCGATAGAGATTCACGCAAAATCGGCTTGAGCGCGAAGTTAGTTAAGCTTCGCGAAAGCAAAGCCGACGTTGAAGACTACGTGAAGAAAGCTACAGCGACTTCCAAGACTTCCTTGGGTGATTTGTTCGGCGAAACTCTCAAAGCTTCTTTAGAGGCGGAGAAAGAAAAGTCGAAGTCCTAATTATTAGTCAGTGATCAGGCGCGATTTGAAATGATTCAGTCGCGCCTTTTTGCGTTTAAGGTCCCAAAAGATGCGAGGTCATCCGTGAAACGTGTCGTCCAAGTTCTCTTCGTCCTTATCCTTCTTCTTTTTGTCGGCGCATTTGCCACCGGGCTGGGGGGGATGATCGCTCTCTTTGGCGGTGAGGAGGAGCGTGTCGGTAAGGCCTCGATTCTGGCGCTCGATCTCGACAATGTGATTATCGACGGTAAAGACTTTCTCGAACTGTTACGGAAATACCGCAAAGAAGATCATATTAAGGGCGTCTTAATTCGAGTGAATTCTCCGGGTGGGGTCGTTGGCCCCAGCCAAGAGATTTACAACGAGATCAAACGCACGCGCGAAGAATTCAAAAAACCGGTCATCGCTTACTGTAGCGCGGTGATGGCTTCAGGGGCCTATTACTCGGCGGTGGCCGCCGACAAGATCTACACCACTCCGGGCTGCATGATGGGTTCGATCGGTGTGCTTATGGAATTCGTGAATCTCTCAAAACTCTACGATTGGGCGAAGGTTGAGCGTTATGCCATCACCACGGGCAAATTCAAAGATGCCGGCGCCGAATACAAGTCGCTGACCACCGAACAGCGCGAGCTTTTCCAGGATATGCTCAACGACGTTCTTAAGCAGTTCAAAGGAGCGGTCATTGAAGGCCGCAAGATGAAACCCGAATTTCTTGATCAATACGCCGATGGACGCATTTTTACCGGAAGCCAAGGCGTGAAGCTGGGATTTGCCGACACCATCGGCGATTGGGAAGATGCGCGCAAAGCGCTCGGTGAGATGACCGGCCTGGGTCAAAATCCCGAAGTATTTGAAGCGAAAAAGAAAAAGAATTTTCTGTCGGTCTTAGAAGGTGCCACGAGCATGGCCAACACCTCGATGCGCATGAGCGAAGCATTCTTGCGTTCGAAGTTGAATGCGCGGCCGCTCTTCCTTTTGCCCGGAGCGATTGAACTTTGAAAAAGCCGCGCTCAAACGATTGGTCGCGCGAACTTGTGAAGGCCGTGTGGCCGCAAGAGCGCGATTTTTTCGAGCGCCCGGAGCGTTACCGTTACGTCCGCAAACTGATGCCCTCTTCGGGCTGCGTGTTTTGCGAGGCCAGCAAAGCGGGAGTGGGCGCGGGATCTTTGGTTCTCGCCCAGGATCGGAACGTGATGGTCATCATGAATAAGTACCCCTACAACACCGGACATCTTCTGATCTTGCCGCGTAAACACGTTGGTGAAATCTGGAAGTTAAGCGATACGGTCAATAACTCGCTCGCGAAATGGACCAAACTGAGCGCCAAGATCCTCACCAAGGTTTTAGGATGCCAGGGTCTCAATATGGGAATGAACCACGGTGCCGTGGCGGGTGCGGGGATTCCCCAACATTTGCATTGGCATATTGTTCCGCGCTGGGGCGGCGACACCAATTTTTTTCCGCTGATTGCCGAGACCAAAGCTTTGCCTGAAACACTAGAACAGACTTATGATCGTCTCGCTCGGCATTTTGCAAAAGGGCTTTGATAGATGAAATTTACTTTTGAGCTCGATCATATTGGCGTCGCGGTGGAGAGTCTGGAAAAGGGCAAAAGCTTCTGGGAAGCGCTTGGTCTTGGCCCGATGTCTCGTGAGACCGTTTTGTCGGAGAAAGTGAACGTCGGTTTTTTTGAGCTGCACGATGGCGTGCGCATCGAATTATTGGAGCCCACCGAAAAAGACAGCCCCATCGGCAAATTTTTAGAAAACAAAGGTCCGGGAATTCAACAGATCTGTTTTCGAGTCGAAGATATTCGGGCAACCTTAAAAATGCTGAAGAGCAAAGGCATTCAGTTGATCAATGAAGAGCCCAAACCCGGTGCGCATGGCTGCCAGGTGGCTTTTATCCATCCGAAATCAACGGGCGGGATATTGGTCGAACTCAGCCAGCCTCCGGCAGTTAAGGGAGCTTCGAAATGAACCAACCGCAAATGCCCTCGGTCGTTCCGTTCACAAAAACGGTGAAGGCATTGGTGATCACCAATTTGGTGATCTGGGTCGGTTTCGTTCTCATCCTTCAGGGGATGATTCTTAAAAATAACGCGCTATTTGATTTGTTCGCCCTGGTTCCGGCCAAAGTGATCAATGATTTTTGGATTTGGCAGATTTTCACTTACATGTTCCTGCACACCAACGGCGTCTTTCACGTTTTGTTCAATATGCTGGTGCTGTGGTGGTTCGGGGCCGAGCTTGAGGCGCGTTGGGGATCCAAGTTTTTTCTGACCTATTATTTGGTGTGCGGAATGGGCGCAGGTTGCGTCTATTTGCTTGGGGCTTTGATTTATTATTTGGCGACGGGGCAGGCGATTGTGATGGCGGCGCCGCTGGTCGGGGCGAGTGGCGCGACTTACGGGTTGCTGTTGGCTTATGGGATCTTGTTCGGCGAGCGAGTGATCTACTTCATGATGCTCTTCCCGATGAAGGCTAAATTCTTCACGTTGATTATCGGCTTTGTCGAGCTGGTGACCCTCCTTGATAGCGGCATGGGCTCCCAGGTCGCGAATCTGGCCCACTTGGGCGGGATTGCCGTCGGATTTGTCTTTCTTGCCGTGGTGGCGCGGATGCGCGCCCGCCAAGGCGGCAGCGGCGCCGGGAAACGTGGACGCCGGCTCAAGTTGGTGGTAAATAACGATCTTGAAAAGAAACCGGCCGATGATAAAAACGGCCCAAAATACTGGAACTAACATGGACCTAAGCAAAGCCCTCGAAAATCTGAAGTACGACAACCGCATGAAAGAATGGATCGTTAAACACGGTCATCTGACTAAAGAAGATCTGCAGAAGAACATTCAGTCGCTGCCGGATTTAGCCGCGGATTGCGAAGAGGTTACTTTGGAAGATAAGCCTGGTTTCGGAGATTAACATTCTCCCAGGTTTCGCCCACGATTTCATAAGTCTCGCCCGTCTTTAAGGCATAGAGGATTTTGGAACCGAAATCCTCTTTCACATCCGACTTATAATTTTGCAAAAATCTGAACACGATCTTTGAACCATGATTGAAGATCTGTACGTCCTTTAACGACACGTCGATAAATTTATAACGGTCGCCCAGCGCTTTCTTGTAGTTGCGCCAGCGTTTTTTGTTCATGCCCATGCTGTGGAAGCGCTCCGAGTATTGCGCCATGTATTTATCAAGATCTTTGCCCATCCAGGTCACGCGCCAACTCTCCAGCCAGTCGGAAAACTTCTGCCGTTGCGCCAGCCAATCCTTCTCGCTCAGATATTCGACGTGATTGACGACCACGATCGGGGTTTTCTTCAGGTCGATGTATTTGCCGAGCTCTTCGATCACTTTATTGCGCACGACCACGCAGCCGCTGGAGCCGCGAAGTAACGACTTGCTGTCGGGGACGGCATGCAGCCAAATGCCCGAGCCGGTTTTTTTCTCAAGCTTGTCGAAATAATTCGGATAATCCATGGTGAAGATGCGCACACCATATTTGTCGAAGTCGACCTTGGCGCCGTCCATCGTCGTTTGGAAGAAGTAGATGCCTTCCGGCGTTTTCTTGTCGCCCTCGGCCACTTTGTCGCCTTCACTGCGGCCGATATCGGCCGGCCAGGCTCCGACCAGCTTCACGCGGTCTTTCTCATTTTGCCACACGGTTAGAGTGCGCCGAGATTTATCCACCAAGAATGCGTATTGTGAAAACGCCCCGGTGTCGGTGGCGAGCGAGAGCAAAGCATGAGGATACTCACCACTCGCCGGAACGACGGCGATGGGGTCAGCTTTTTGGACAGTTTTCGCATCTTCCGCGGCATGGCCGGGAGATATTGTTCCAACTTGAGTCAACAGTAGACCCAAGGCTAGGGCTAGATAGCGCATAAGAAACATCGTAACACGAGGCTTTAGGCCAAGGTCAATTCTCCGATAAGTTTTTGAGGGAACACTAGCCAATGGCCGATGCACAACCGACAGCTCCAAAGAAGGACTTCAAGAAGCTACTGACTTTCGTCTTTATGGCGGTCAATTTAGCTGTGCTTGGGACCGGGACCTATTTGGTCTACATGTCCACCTTAGGCGTGCAGCAAGCGTCATTGAGCAACGAGCAGGCCGAGCGTGATTTGGCGAGCTTCGAAGAGTCGCTGCGCGGCGATCCCGTGCTCTACACGATGGCACCGTTTAACACCAACCTTGATGGCGTCCCGCGCCGTTTGGTGCGTCTGGAACTCAGTCTCGAAATGATGGATGAAGAAGGCTATGAGGAAGTGATCGGCCTGGTGCCGCAGGCGCGCGATTCGATCATGCGCATTCTCAATGCCAAAACGTTTCAAGATGTGGAAACCGTACAAGGGAAATTGCATCTTAAAAATCAAATTGTCGCCGATCTAAACGCTTCTCTTCGCAAGGGCGTTGTGAAGAACGTCTATTTTAACGAACTCGTCGTTCAATAAATTGACCGCATCAAGGCCTTTCCCGCATCATTAGCGATGCGGAGGTTTCAATGCGTTTGATTTTCTTAATGATATTCATCGTCTATTCGTCGCTCTCTTTGGCGGCAGGTCCACAGGACCTGGAGAAAGCCATTCAGTTCTCGGTTCAGAAATATGAACTTAAGAACGGACTGGTGGTTTTGCTCCACCCCGACAATTCCATTCCGTCGGTCAGCATCCAACAGTGGTTTAAGGTCGGCTCTAAAGACGAGGTTCCGGGGCGCACGGGCCTTGCGCACTTTTTTGAACACATGATGTTTAAGGGCACCAAGAAATTCCCCAAAGACACATGGGGCAAGTTTTTGAACAGTAAGGGCGCCGAGGTGAATGCTTTTACCTCGAACGATTACACCGGTTATTACATCAATGCTCCGGCTGAACATCTTGATTTGCTCTTGCAGATCGAGTCGGACCGTATGCGCAATCTCACTTTGGATCCTAAGGAAGTCGCCTCCGAGCGGGAAGTCGTCAAAGAAGAACGCCGCATGCGCTATGAAGACAATATCGACGGCGGCATCCGCGAAAAAATGGCCGATCTGATGTTTGAAAAACTGCCGTACCACTGGCTGCCGATCGGCTCGATGGCGGATCTGAATGCGGCCAGCATGGATGATCTGCATGCCTTCTATAAAACCTATTACAGCCCCAACAATGCGGTGCTGGTGGTGGCCGGGCAAATCGACGTCGAACAAACGAAAAAATTGATCGAGAAATATTACGGCAATCTTCCGCGCGAGGAAATCCGCCGGCCCACGATCACGCAAGAGGTTCCGCAAAGCAAAGCTCGCAAAGCGGTGATCACGCGCGAGGCGCAATCGCCGACGATCGCCGTGGGCTACATTTTGCCGGATTTAAAAAGCCACGACCACTACGCGCTCGATTTGCTTTCGATCATTTTGGGGCAAGGCCAATCGAGCCGCTTGTATAAAAAGTTGGTGTACGAAAACGAAATCGCATTGAACGCTTACGCCAGCTCATGGGGGCAGACTTTGGCGGGGCAGTTTTCCGTTTACGTCACGCTTAAGCCTAAAATCCGCCCCGAACTGGCGGCCGATTTGGTCGAGGGGCAAATCCGCGGATTGCGCGAGCGGCTTGTCACGCAAAAAGAACTCGATAAGGCTCGTAATTTATTTTTGAAAGATTACGTCGACGGCTTGAAGAAGGTTTCGGGCAGGGCAAGGACTTTGGCCAGCTATGAGACTTTACTCGGCGATTACAGCCGCATTTTCTCCGACTTGAAGGAGTACGGCAAAGTCACTCCGCAAGATGTTCGGAAAGCGGCGCAGACCTATTTAAAACCAGAGCTCCGCAACACCATTATCGTTATGCCGCGTAAATCGGGAGGCCGCTCATGATCCGCTCAATTTTATTTTTCTTCATCGCTGCAGCTGTCGGTTGCGCATCGGGAGGAGGAAAGCCTTCTTCCGCTAAGCCCGGAGCGCCGCCGTTCGAAGTGCGCAAATACGAGACCCAAGTTTTAGAAAACGGCCTGACGATCATGTGGATCTCCGATCAGCAACTGCCTTATGTCGGTATGCAGATGATGGTGAAGGCCGGAAGCGCACAAGATCCCGTGGGCAAAGAAGGTCTTGCCGCCTTCACCGGTTCGATGCTTGAAAAAGGCACCAAGAAGCGCTCAGCGACCAGGATCTCCGAAGACCTTGAGCAGATCGGAAGCGGCTTTGACGTCGACGTGCAGCCCGATTACACAATCGCCGCAAGCTCGGCTTTAAGTTTTAATAAAGACGAAGCGCTGAATGAGTTTTCGGAGATTTTACTGCAGCCGACTTTCCCGGCGGGGGAATTCGAGCGTTACCGCAAACTTGTGCTTGGTAGCCTTCAGAAAATCGCCGATAGGCCCGAAAGCTTCGCCGAGTTTCAATTGCCCAAGTTCATGTACGGCGCGCATCCCTACGGCCATGAATCCGCCGGCACGATTTCATCGGTAAAGAACTTGAAAGAGGCCGATGCACGCAAGTTCTATGCGCAGCACTTCATCCCCGGCAACTCCGTTTTGGCGGTGGTGGGACAGTTTGATAATAACTTTAAGAAAAATGTCGCGGCCAAATTCAGTCAGTGGAAAAGCAAAAAGATCGATTTGCAACCGGTCCCGGCTTTCCCGCAGTGGAAGGGCACCGAGGTTTTGTTGATCGACCGCGCGGATTTAAATCAAGCGCAGATCGAAATCACTTTCAAAGGTGTCGCGCGCAATATTCCCGATTATATGGAGTTGCGTGCGGCGCTCAAAATTTTGGGTGAATCGTTCGGCAGCCGTTTGTTCGAGGAAATCCGCGAAAAACGCGGCCTGACTTATCATATTCATGCATGGTTCGATCCGCGCCTTCAAACCGGCCCGATGGGCATTTACACGTTCACACGCAACGATAAGATCGCCGAGACCGTGGAGGAGACCTTGAAGTCTTACCGCAATTTCGTGGCGCAAGGGGTGAGTGAGAGCGAAGTCGACCAGGTGAAGGCCCTTATTAAAGGTCAGTTCCCGCGCATCTTCGAAACGTCGGAAGCGCTGGCACGTCAACTGCTGTTGCTCAATCTCTACGGCGTTAAGGCGGACTTCCTGACCAACTACTTGGCCACGGCCGATGCTTTGACCAAAGAATCGATCAATGCGGCGGTGAAGAAGTATTTCGATCCGGCGAATTTGAAGATCCTGGTTTATGCTCCGCGCGCTAAGGCCGAAGAGTCGCTGCGCAAGCTCGGAAAGCTTGAAATCAAGCCATACAAAGAATTTCTTGAATAATCTTAGTGATCGAAGGGGAAGCGCTTGGCCAGCGCTTCCGCCTGAAGCGAGGCCGGCTGGGACGGATTGATTAGGCCTTCTTCTTGAGTCTTCACGACAATCTCATTCACTTCGCGTGCGACTTCCATATATTTCTTAAGATCGCGGACTTCGCCGCGCAAAACGCGCAAATCTTCGGCCAGGGACTGGATCTTCAAAAACCAGCTCAGCACTTCGCGTAGCGAGAATAGGAAAACGACAAAGGCAACCGCGCCCGCGAGCCAAAGAGCCTCGGTACTGAGGCCCCAATTTTCAATTGTGGAACGGAAATTCTCGATCGTGATCAGAAGGGAATCGATGCTCATGAATTCTATTTTGCCCGAGCTTTACCCGATTTAGAAGGAGGAACTTGCTTGCGTTTGCGAACAATCATAAAGGCCAGAACCGCCAGTGCGAAGCCTATGAATCCAAATAAATACAGCTGCAAGCGGCCGCCCTTTTTACTGGGCGGTGGAAGGATATCGTCACTACCCAAAGGGGCGACATTAATGCCGATGGCTTCCGAAGCGCCGTTGGCTCCCTTTTTTGGAAACAAGAGTTGCTGATTGGCGGTGATCTTCAGTGATTTGATCGCCTTATCGAAGATCGGATTGTAGACCTGGTAACGATTGCGCTCGGCCGAGAAACTGATCAGGATGGCCAGTTGTTCTTTAACGGTCGCTAAATAAAGGGTGTAGTACTCTTGAATTTCGCTGCCCAAGTGCTGCGCCTGCACCCAGTCGGTGGCGGCAAGCTTGCGCGGCTGCGCGTACATCACCTGGGAAGGCATCGGCGTTCCCACTCGCGTGGTGATTTTTTTGGGTTGCTTCAAGTAAGCCAGAAAATTATTGATGTTGTCTTCGGGGCCGGCGATTTTCGCGGCCAAGACGATGACGGCTTCTTTCGATTCCACCGCCGCGGTCGGCGTGCACGTCCAGGCGACGCCTTCTTGCAAGCAGTTCCAGTTGTCGGGCAGGTCAAAAGACACGTAAGAATTTTGAAAGGTCTTCGCGTGAACACTGATCGCGGTGAAAGCACCTAAGAGCGGAATAAAAAGCGCAGGCTTCATCTTCATTTTTTCACATTCTTTTTGGGCGGCGGCGGGGGCGGAACTTTCTTCTTCGAGCGCATGAAGAAGTACGCGCCGATCGCGCCGGCAAGCAAAGCCAAGATCAAGAAGTTAAAATATTTTTTGCCGCGACCCGAACCTTCGCCGGGTAATCCTTCGCTATCGAAGCTGGGAATATTCTGGCCGATCGGAGCGCCGATGGTTTCGGAGCCGCGCCGGCTGTCCATACCGCCCCGGTCGCCAAGCGTGTCTTTGGTGGCGACCACGCGCAAACTCTCAACCGCTTTGATAAAGTCGCCGCTGTATTTGGTGAAATGCTGTTTGTGCGCACTGAAGGTCACAAGAATCGCGATGCGGTCTTTGATGGTGGCGAGATAGCGCGTGAAGTACGGGCCCACTTCGCTGCCCTCGTGCATGCCGTCGATCCACATCTGATTGCTGATCATGCGTTCTTTGACATGGATGATTTTCGATTTGGTGACGACGCCGCCGCGGCCTTGAAGGGTGCGCGGGGTTTGCAAGTGCGCGAGGTAGGCGGGAAGGGTGTCGGTCGGGCCCACTTCCTTAGCGCTTAAGATAATGATCGCTTCTTTGGTCTTGGCCGAGAAGTCGTTTTCGCAAACCCATTCTGAGCCTTCTAATTTACAGTTCCAATTGGGCGGAAGTTCGAAGCTGACATAGGCGTTGCGAAATCGTTTCGCATGAGCCGCACCGCAGACGAAGAGTAGGGCTATTAATGCGCTTCGAAAAATCATCTTTAACTCCGGGAAACTCTGGAAGATTTCCCTTATTATAGACGTTAAAGTCAGCGCTTGTGAAAATGAATTTGCTCAAGCGCCTGGTCTTTGGCCGAGGCGTTTGAGCACTGTATCAGAATAAAACGTCACGCTCTTTTGCGCCCTCGAGCGCTTGAAGAGCATTGATGTGCCGTCCAGATGCCGTAACCGAGGCCAGCTCCGGTTTTTGCGGGCCAGCCGACATCAGCACGGCTTTGACTTCATTCAGCTTCAAATGGGGCCTTAAGCTCATCACCTGTGCGGCGATACCGGAGACCACCGGGGCCGCCATGCTTGTTCCGCTCATGCCCACGAAAAGGGCGCCGCGTGGATTTTCATTGGCGCAAGAAAACATCGGATCACTCGGCGCCAGTCCACCCGGTGCAACCACATCCACTCCGGTTTTGCCGAAGTTCGAATACGGCGAAAGGATATTGCCGGCATCGAACGAGGCCACGGTCAGGAGGTTGTCGTTAGGCAGTGAAGCCGGGAAGAACGGGACTTCATCGATACTGAAGCCGAGACCCGTTTGCGGATCGCCGTTACCGGCGCTGGCGACAACCAAGACGCCTTTGCTTTCGGCATAAGCCATCGCGCTGACGATTGCGGGATGGGGAAGCGGGCTTGGTCCACCCAAAGACAAGTTCACGACTTTAGCGCCGCGATCAACGGCGTATCTGAGCGCGGCCGAAATGGTGCCGACGTCTCCGCCGATTCCGCTCAAGCCTTTAAGTGCCAGAATTTTTGCTTTTTTAGCCAAGCCGAATTGTTTGCCTGCCGCCAGGCCCGCGACATGCGAGCCATGGCCCTCATCGTCGTAGGGGAATGCGTCGTTGTTGACAAAGTCATAGCCGACGACGTCATCGATGAATCCGTTGTGATCGTCGTCAATGCCGTTGCCCGCGATTTCTTGTTCGTTGATCAAGATATTCGGCGCCAGCGAGGGGTGATTGTAATTCACTCCGGAATCGATGACGGCGATGGTGATCCCTTCGCCCTGGCTTACCTCCCAAGACTCCCGTGCTTGCACCATATTTAAGTGTTTCATCTGCGCGAGATTGAAACTCAGCTCCTTCGCTTTCGGCCCGTTATAAGGACGGTTGCCGGTGACGACAAAGCGGACGCCGTCCATCGAGCAGATGTCGCGTGAGTCTTGGACGACTAAAATAATTTGGTAAACGCCCATGGTGTCGGGCGTGTACTCGAGTTCAGAGCTATTGGAAATTTGATCGCCCAAGACCGAGGCATCCGGCGTTGAGATCAGAAGAGCGGTTTTCAAACCCGTCGCAAAACCTGCGGCCGCGCGGCTGCTTAGAGTGTTCAATTTGATTTTTTGCCCGAGCTCGATGGTCGCACCCATGAGAGCGGTGGTCGGCTCGGTCACCGACAGAGTCGAAGTCGGCGCCGATGGTCCGGCTTTGCATGGGTTCAATCCTTGAAGTTCAAGGCCGACCGGTGCCGGTACCGAAAGCATCGAAGGGGTGCTTGGCTCAAGCAGCTCGAAGAAGAAGTTGTCGTTCACTTTGCCCGACACTTCTTCGGCGACCCGTTCTTTTTTTACACCGAAGATTTCGTAGAGACCATGTTCGCGGTTTAATATGCGCACCTGCGCTTCCGGATATTTATTCAGAACCGCGGCCACTTCTTTTTCTGAAGTTTGTTCGACCAGAACTCCGACATCGCCTTTTCCGCGCGGCGCCTCATGCCGCTCTCTGCCTGCGAATGGATTTTTATTTCCACATCCGGAAAGGACGGCCACCGCCAAAATACTCAATACAACTTGATTGCTTTTCACCCCAAACCCCCTCTGCCCCGAAGCCAAGTTCCACCGAAGAAGGCCTGGTCGACCAGCAACCAGTTTTGACAATGATTATAAGTAATCTTTATCGAGACCCTCTATATCTAATCATTTTCACCACTTAGACCTTGGTCCAGGGTTTTACATTCTTCATTCATAATTATAAAAATTACATAGTGATCGACGCATAAGAATCGCTTATGTTGCTGTCTATATACAGGAGAAGCCCTTTGAATCTTCAGCAGCTCACCACTTTTTGCACTGTTTTGAATGAAGGCAGCATGACCGCGGCGGCCGAAAAACTCTTTCTCACTCAGCCGGCGGTGAGCCAACAGATTCGAAATCTTGAAGAAGAAATGGGCGTGGATCTGTTGGTGCGCGGAGTGCGCCAAGTGAAACCCACTCTGCAAGGGCAAATTCTTTTCGATTATGCAAAACGCATTTTACATCTCACGCAGCAAGCGCAGGTCGCGATCCAAACGATGTCGCAGGAAGTGCAAGGCCATTTGCGCGTGGGCACTTTGAATTCGATCGGTCTTTATCTGGTGTCGCCGATTATCGGTATGTTCTTAAAGCACAATTCGAAACTGCAAATTAAGTTGGTCTATGGGACCGGCGAAAAAATCATCAGTGATATGCGTAACAATTTGGTCGACGTGGTGGTGTTGCCGGATTTGAAAACCGAATTCGGTATCGAGTTCCAGGACTTTGAAAAGCAGTTCTTGTTCCGCGACGAAATGTGGTTGGTGGGCTCAGGCCGCGACACGACGTTGCCGACCTCGATGGAAATGAAGTACTTCAACTCGAAACCCATCATCTCTTTTACCGACCGCTATCCCGGCTTCCGCGCGGTGTTTGAGCGCAAGATTCAAGAGCTGAAAATCGATTTCGCACCGGTCTTTGAAACCGACAACGTGGGAACTTTGAAGCGCGTGATTGAATCCGGCTTGGGTTGGGGTTTCTTGCCCGCGCATGCGATCAAAAAACAGGTCCGCGCGGGACGTATGGTGCAGATTCAGGTCGAGGACTTGAAGTACATGTCGAATGTGAATATGTACCATCGTCGTGATAATAAGAACGCGCAACTTTACGACACGTTCTTCAAAGCACTACAGCAGCAGTCGATCGGCGGATAGTTAGACTTTCGTCGCCCTATTTCTCGACTCGCAAAACGTGGTCCTTGGGTTTTAAACTGGGAGTTGAACCAAGGACACACATCATGAAACTTCTGACCATCAGCATTCTCCTGCTTTGCCAACTTTTGGCGTCCACTGCTTTTGCCGCGGACGAAGATGACAAAGAAAAAGACTCCGACAGCGAAATCGCGAATATTTTAAACAGCATGGGCTACCCCGAACTGCAGGTTGTCCCGCGCGCCAGCGAGCGCCTGCGTATGGAAGCCAAAGAGGAGCGCGGCAACTGGTGGATCGCGCACTGGCCGATCGAACTCTCGGGCCTCATCACTTTGGGCGTAGGCCTCACCACCAAAAACCGTGACGGCTTATCGTCGGACAACGAAGCCGATGCGAAGACGATCAAAACTTTAACCAGCACGGTGGGCGCGGCTTGGGTGGTCGGCGGCGTGATTTTGGGCGCGCAAAAACCTTATGCGCGCGGATACCGCCAAATGGGCAAGCCGACCAAAGAAGAGCGGGCGGCACTCATGCGCGAGCGCTTGGCGGAAGAAGCTTTGGAGCGGCCGGCGAAAACGATGCGCATCCTGCAACACGTTTCGGTCGCGACCAACTTCGTGATGAACGGACTTTCCGCGGTGCACGCCGACGATAAGGGGCGGGTGGTGGCCGGAGTGGCGGCGGTGCTCTCGTTCTTGCCCTATGCCTTCGAAGATCAAAGTATTTCTGTTTACTCCAAACACGTCGAATACAAAAAGAAAATTTATACGCCGATCAAAGGCGCAAGCGTAAGTCTCGATCCGTACTCTAAAACCATAACCCCGCTAACGACGTTGACATGGAATTTTTAAGGTCGCGAATTTTTATTTTGGCGGTTTTGAGCGCGGCGGTCTTCGCCGAAGGGGAGCTGCGCGCGTACCCCGAAGATCTTGATATGCCGACGATCAGCGACGCCTTGCCGGCTATTGAAGCCAAGGCCGACGGCAAGGCGCTTGAGAAAAAGCCGGAAGAAGTTTCGTCGGAGCAAATCAAAAAAGACGATATCGCCCAGGCTAAGATGGAAGAGAATCAAGCGAAGCTTGACGAGAAAGCGCGCCTCGAAGCGGCCAAGAAAGCGGTCGATGAACATGAGCGTAACTTATGCAGTTCAACCAAAGAATATATTGAGACGCTGAAATTTCTGCGCTCGACGCAAGTGATGCTGGTGACAGAAGAGACCGCGCGCATGATCGCCGACCGAGTTTCCAAATCCTGCGACGGCGGTGCCGAACGCTTCAGTAAAATTTTAAAGTTGTTGAAAGCGGTCGGCCTTTCGGATCGCAAAACGATGGAGATGGCTTTAGATTTCGCCTCGCGACCGCCTGAAGTGCAAAAGAACTTTCTGGCGATCTTCACCCATGCTTTCCTGGCGGAATTTTTCGATTACGATTTTGGCACGGCGGTGGCTTTGGCTTATGAGCTCTCGAAAGACTACAAGGGCGATCCGGTGCAAGTGCGCGAAGACTTTATCGAGCTGGTGCACTTTTGCAAAGATGGCCAGAAATTAGATCTGCCGATGAAGATGTGCTCTGAGTACACGATCAAGATGGCCCGCTTGAGCCAGCATTTCCAGCAAGGTGTGCGGGCGCCGTTTTACAAGCTCTATGAACGCTTCCGCGACGATCGGACTTATGCGATGGATATCAAGACGGCTCTGGAATTGTCGTACAATATTTTGCGCAACGGTCCGCGCGGGCCCGAGAATTTTTTCGGAGCCTATGACTTCGCGATGAAAGAAGACGGCTTGGCCATGAGCCACGCGCAAGCGGTGGAATTTGGCTTACGCATGGCCCATCGTTCGTATCGCGGCGAGCAGCCGCCAATTCTTCCCAATACAAATGATATCGTGGTGCGCAGTGCGGCCAGTGTTCGCTAGCCTTCTTGCGGCCGCGATGATTTTGACCGCGGCGCATGCGCAGGAACTCCCGTTAAAGACCGTCGAACTCGAATGGGACGCGGTCGAGAACGCCTTTGGCTACCAAGTGCGGCTGACGCCAAAAGGTGGCGGCACACCTTTGATCTTCAAAACTCTCGAGCCCAAGTTGGTGCAGGAAGTGCCGGTCGGCGTTTATGCACTTCGGGTGCGCTCGCGCCACAAAGACGTCGACGATGTCTGGAGCGCGTGGAGCGATGCCCTGTTGCTTGAAGTTTTGGTGAAAGAACTCGTGCTTGAAAAGCCCCTCGAGAATTCGGTACTCACCGCCAAAAGCGATTCGCGCGAGGAAGTCGAATTTGAGTGGACCAAAATCGATAAGGCCAAAGACTATGTTTTAAAAATATGGACCGAAGAAACCAAAGACAAGCCGCTCGCCTTCATCACGCGTAAGAATACGCAAAAGTTAAAGCTGCTTCCGGGCCGTGTGTACTTCTGGCAGGTTTCTTTCGAAAGCGCCACGCAGGTGAGTTATGCGCAAAAGGAAAAGGTGTCGACCTTCACTCTGCAAGGGCAAAAACTGGTGAAGCCTTCAATTAATGAGCTCGCGGCCGACGGATTCTCGTGGATCAAATCGCCGAAGGCGAAAGCCTACAAAGCAAAACTGTTATTTCATTATCTCGACGAAAAAAACTGGAAGGTCGTTCGCGAAGGCATTTTAGAAGACACCAAATGGCCGACCGAGAAGCTCCGTGCCGGCGTTTACAAACTTGAAATTACCGCGACAGCGCCAAGATATTCTTCCTCCGAGACGGCGATCTATGAACACACCGTTAAGCCCACCGAAGCCGAGCTCACCACTGCGCTTCAATAGGCGCTTACATCATCGAACTATAAGGAATATCCAAGCGTGAAGCCACCACGCGCACGATCTCGGCTGCGGTTTCTTCCAAAGCGCGGTCGGTGACGTCGAAGACCGGCCACTTGCGGTTCTGTTTGAAAATCTCGCGGATGTACTCGAGCTCTTTTTGGATGTGCGCCATGTTGGCGTACTCGCCGCCGGGATCTTGGCCGAATTTTTCCAGGCGTTTCTTGCGGATGCGGGTCAATGACGAGGGGTCGATGGTCAGGCCCACTACCCGGCGCTGATCGATCTTGAACAGCTCCTCGGGAGGAGGGGTGTTTAAAACGATCGGGATATTGGCGACCTTCCAGCCTTTGTGGCTTAAGAAAATCGACAGCGGAGTTTTCGAGGTCCGGCTGATGCCGACCAAAACGATATCGGCTTGATTCAAATGGGTCATCGTTTTGCCGTCGTCGTGCTTGACCGTGAACTCGATCGCTTCGATGCGTTTGAAATACTGCTCGTCCACCGCGCGCAAAAGGCCTGCGGTGTGGCCGCTGGAGGTGCGGCCCAAATAGGTGTCAAAGGCGGCGAGGAGGGGGCCCATCAGGTCGACGGCGATAATTCCTTTTTGCGCGGTGATTTCTAAAACCTTGCGGCTCATCTGCGGGCTCACCATGGTGAACACAATGATGCCTTGCTTGGCCTGCACATCTTCGATCAACGAATCGATTTGCTCTTCGGTGCGCACGTTTTTGCAGCGGACGATATTCAGTTCAAGATCGGCGTACTGCACCAGAGCCGCGCGGATCATGGTCGAAGCGGTTTCGCCGGTGCCGTCAGAAAGAATAAAGATGGTGGCTTGCTCGACGTCGCTCATATCAGTAAAGGAAACATTTGTTGATCAGGCGGTGCGCATGGGCGACGTGATCTTCGGTCCAAGGCGCGGCTAGCGTGCTGATCAGCACGAAGCCGACGACCGGCGTGGGTTTAAGCAAGTAGCCTTCGGCATCGCCCTTAGGCACCATAAAATCGAGTTTCAAATGAGAAAGGATTTTTTTAGCCGTGGTCTTATGCACTTGCAGGGGCGTGATTTCAGGCAAGATATTTTGCGCCGCAATTTGGTCCTTAACGCCTAAGTGAAAGACATTGCCGCGCCAAAAAAGATCGGTGACTTTACCGTTTTGCAGGAGCAATCCGCCCTCAAAAAACGGAGAGAGTCTGTCTAACACGCGCGGGGCAATATCCTTATCCTGCGGGTCACCGGCGACCAAGCTCTCGACCTGGTCGAGGCCGCTTTGGACCACGAAGTTCTTGGCGCGTTCGCGTAACTCCGCGCTTTCATCGTCGATGAAATTTTCAATATGATCCAAGATGTGCTTCATGTTGTTACCTCTAGGTCGTGAGTGAATTTGGCGGTGCAGTCGCCGCTGAGTTTATCCCAAGTTTTTTCGGCGCCGGCGACGTCGCTTCCGGCCGGCAAAAAGACCTGTACGTTTTCGCACTTCATTTTGAAGGCGATGGTCTTGGCTTCGATCAGCCATTTTTTGAGATCTCCGCCAAACGGCAGAACCAAGCACTGATCGGCCGGCGTCAGGTTTTTACATGCAATCAAAAGGGGGGAATTCTTGGCGAGCGGGGAATCACTGACGGATAAACCATACTCGGCCGCCAGACGGTAAACCTGAGCCTCGGGCACGGGCGCCTGATGTGACTGCCCTTTGCACATTTGCCAATTGAGATACCAGTCCAAATGCGCGAACCACGCGCTATGGGATGATGGGGGAACAATCCAAAGATCGGTCTTGGAAAGCATGGAAACTAGTGTTTCATGATTTGATCTAAGATGCCATTCACAAATGCGGCGCTATCCACGGTGCCGTATTTTTTAGAAATTTCGATGGCCTCATCGATGACGACGGCGGGAGGAACGCTTTCCCCCGAGAACTTCAATTCGTACGTGGCAATGCGCATGATGTTCAAATCGACCATGGCCATGCGTTTTAAGGTCCAGTGGGCGGCCGCACCTTGAATGGTTTTGTCGATCTCGGCGGCATGCCCCTCAACGCCCTTTAAGATTTCCAAAGCATAGGTCCACACATCTTGTTCGGCGTCGAAGCTACGGCGAAACGTGCTTAGGCCCGCCTCGACGCTTTGTTTTTGCGCGAATTCTTGCTGAAAAAGAACCTGAAGCGCAAGCTCCCGGCTGAGTCGTCTTGTTCCGTTCACAAATCCGCCTCGATGTCGTGGGCTTCCAAAGTTTGCATAAACTCATTCACATCCTTGAACGACTTATAAACACTTGCGAAGCGCACATAGGCGACGTCATCCAAAGTTTTGAGTTCCTTAACCACGGCCTGACCTATCTTGTGAGCCGAAAGCTCTTTATCTGGAGAACTTTGCACCCACCGCGAAATGCGGTTCACCAAGTTCTCGATTTGTCCCACGGCGACGGGCCGCTTCTTACACGCGATCTGGATGCCACGGCGCAGTTTTTCTTTCGAAAAGGGCTCGCGGCGCCCATCCTTTTTGATCACATGCGGATAATACACCAGCAATGTTTCCACCGTCGAAAAGCGTAGCTTGCAGTTTAAGCACTCCCGACGCCGGCGGATTTCCTCTTCGCGGTGCAAGCGCGTTTCGAGAACCCGGTGCTCCAAGTGTCCGCATTGTGGGCATTTCATAAGTGATGGATTTTTAGACTGAAAAACAGCGGTTGTCACGATGCAAAAAGAATTTTAGGCTGGGAATATGTGGAGGGTGGTCACTATGAAAATCCCATTTAAATCGGGTGTTTTGTGTCTGTTGCTGGCTTCATCTCAAGCTTTTGCGCAAATGGTGGAGGTCCAAGACAACAATGAGACTCCCGCCACCGGCCAAGCTAAAGCGCGGGAATACTTCGAAAAGCGCCCGGCCAACAAGCCGGCCGCCGCCACCTATCGCCGTCCCGCAAGCGAAGGAGGGGCCACCCCTCGTTATCTTGCGCTTCATGTGGGTTCATTCTTCGATAGCCAGGCCTATAAATGGGGCCACTACAACCAGGACGACAAGGCCAAATTGAATGTCGGTGTGACTTACCGGATCGGCGAGTGGGTCAATTCGATGGATCTGGCTTTGCGGATCGATTACACCACATATGAATTCCATGAGGGCGCGGCCCGTAAACTGAGCTTTAATTTCTTGGTGACCTTTCCCGATGCGAACAGCCGCTTTCCGCTTTATTTTGGCGCTGGCCTTGGTCCGGGCTTCTTTATCAAACAGATCGATGAAGAGTCGGTTTTGGCCCTCGATTATTCACTGGTCGCGGGGGCGCGTTTCCTCGATGTGTTCGAAAATGTCGGCTTCATGGTGGAGACCGGCCTGAAGAACCACTTGCTGCTCTTGAGCGACGGACAATTTAACGGCGTGTTTTTTAACGTCGGAACCGTGTTCGCCTTTTAATGAATCGGAAACCATGAACAGAATTTTACATCGGCCCGTATGGGAGGGAATGCAGCAATCCCTCCTCAGCATTTTCAATGAAGGCTGGCACGCCGACAAAGTGATCCAACGACAGATGAAGGCCAACCGCAAATGGGGAAGCCAGGACCGCAAGCTCTACGCCGAAGCGTTGTACGATGTCGTGCGCTGGTGGCGGCGCCTGCTTCACGTTTGTGAAATTGAATGGCCCGCCGCCGATCAGTGGCGTGACACGGACGCGATCGCCCACGGGCTGGTGATCGAGGCGTGGTGCCGGCTTCACGGCGTGGAGCTCGGAAAAAACATTCCGCGCGCTCTCGCGCAAGATGTAGACGTAAAAAAGCGCTGGAACGATCCTTCGATGTCGCGGGCCGAGCGCGAAAGTATTCCCAATTGGATGGATCAGTGGGGCGTTGAAGAATTGCCGGAACGCTGGGATCAGTTGCTGCCGGTTTTGAATTCGAGCGCGCCGGTTTATCTGCGGGCCAACCGGATAAAAACTACGCCGCAAGATTTGCTGCGTAAATTGAGCACCGAAAAAGTCGGCGCCGAGTTAGTGAGCGGCGACGCTTTAAAATTAAATCAGCGCATGAACGTTTTTATCACCAAGTGTTTCCGTGAAGGTTTGTTCGAGGTTCAGGATTTAAATTCACAGCGCGTGGGAATCGAACTCGGCGTCGCCCCCGGCCAGCGCGTGATCGACGCTTGCGCGGGCGCCGGGGGAAAAAGTTTGCACTTGGCGTCTTTGATGGGCAACAAGGGCAAGATTATCGCCATGGACGTGGTTGAAAAAAAATTGGAACAGCTGCGTGAGCGTGCGACCCGCGACGGTGCGACTTCTATTGAGGCGCGCTGGATTGAAAACAGCAAAACGATCAAGCGCTTGGCCGAATCCTCGGACCGGGTGTTGCTCGACGTTCCGTGCTCGGGCCTAGGCGTCCTGCGCCGCAATCCCGACGCCAAATGGAAGCTCAGCCGTGAAGAGATCACCCATCTTAATAAATTGCAGGGCGAGATTTTGCAGCAGTACGCGCAGATGTGCCGGCCGGGCGGAACGCTGATGTACGCCACGTGCTCGATCATGCCTTCAGAAAACTTAAAACAGGTTGAACGCTTTTTGTCCCAGAATGAAACGCGGTTTTCACTCGAGAAGCAGGAAACTTTATGGCCGGCCGCAGGCGGGCCCGACGGATTCTTTTTCGCAAAATTAAAAAAGTCTTAAATTGAGACTCCAACTTATTTCATTTAGTGATCCCGACCTTCGTCGGTACACTGAAAGAGATGAATAAGCGGTACGTTCTCACGATCACATCCTTGGCAATGACTTCGTTATTGCTGTTTCAATTTCAAAACTGCGCTCCGGCCGGTTCGGTCACCGCCTCAACGGGCGTTGGGTCCGTCGGCGACGCGCGCTTGATCGAAGATTTCAATAAAGCTGAAATTCAATTCGTCTCGGATGAAGTGCAAGTGCATGACGAAGCGGCGGCGACCGGCATCGACGGCCTATGCAACCGTTCGCATAACAACGCGAAGCTTCGTTGGGCGATCATGGGCGATGAAGAGGGAATGAAGCCGCTCGTGACCGGCCAAAGTAAATGTGAACGTGGGCAATTCAACGTGGAGCTCTCGGATTTGCCCAATATCGTTTGCGGAGTGAATCATTTATTGGTGGTGGAAGGCGAATGGGGAGCCTCGACCTTTACGCATGTGATGCGCCGTTGTCAGCCGCTTGCGGCCGAGTCCGTGGCGGCCCCGCAAGACAGCCCCGCCGGCACGGTCTGCTCGATTGAATACCAAGCGGCGACCCGCGACAGCTGCACGCAAGTCTGTTACCGCGACGACAAAGTCGTGTTGACCCAACCCGTCGGTGCCGAGCACTGCTCAGGCATCGCTGCGAAGTTAGCCGGTCCTTAGACTGGTCCCGTTGACCCATCCGCCAAACACTTCGAAGATATTAGAGTGAATTTAGAGAATTATCTTTCGTATATTACTCATCGTAGTGAATCCATCATCCAGTGGCTGTTTTTCGCGATTCTGATCTTGTCAGGCGCGCTGATCGCGCGGGCTTTATTCGCCAAAAAGGTCGAAGAACCGAAATCGGGCGGCGTTGACCTACAAACCGCTTTGCAAAAAATCATGGAGCAGACGACCAAGCTCGAATCCGTTTCCCTCGAGAAATTGAATTCGCAAGGAGTCGCCCAAGTCGAAGCGCAGCTCCAGGCTTTAAAATCGGACCTGGCTTCACGCGAAGCGGAGCTCAGCCAACTGAAAGCCTCGGGCGGCGGCGCGGCGACTACGACTGCGGCTGCGGCTATGGCCAGCAGCGTGGACGCCGACAAGCTCGGGGAGCGCATTAAAGAGCTCGAAGCAAAACTTTCTGAGTATGAAATCCTTGAGGACGACATCGCCGATCTTTCTTTATACAAGGAAGAGAATTCGCGTCTGCGCGTCGAGATCGACAAACTGAAAGGCCCGGGCGGCGGCGCTCCGGCCAGCGGCGAATCGATCGTCGAGGAGTTCGCGCAAGCCGTAAACCAGCCTCCGATGGATGAGGGTGTCGCGACACCCGCAGCGGTGGCTGAGATTCCCGACACCGGTGATCCCATGGCGGATTTTGAGAGCACGATGAATTTAGAAAAGCAGCTGGAAGAAGCTCCCGCCGTTGCCTCCGCTCCTCCGGTGGCCGCGGCACCGCCTACTCCGCCGATGGTGGCGGAATCCGCAGCTCCGGCGGCGGCGCAAGCTGAAGCGGACGATTTGTTCGCCGAATTTTCTTCCGGCGGCGAAGAGACTCTCGACACCGACAAAATGATGGCCGAGATGGCCGCGCTGGTGAGCATGGAGCCCGCGACGGGAAGCTCGCTTGAGGAATCCATCGATACCGAAAAGATGGCCGCTGAAGCGACGTCGCTTTCCAAAGCATGAAAGCCCTAATTTTTTTGCTCTGCCTGTGTTCCATGAACGTTCCCGCGGCAACGCTGGTTTCGATGGACAGTTTGCTCGAGCAATCGATGGATCAACGGCTCAAGCAGTTCAAAGCTTTCGGATCCAAGGGGCAAGAATTTTTAAAGCGCGCCGCTTTCGATCCGAGCAACGCTCTGCAATCGCGTTGGCGTGCGATCACGACCATGGGTCGTTGGGACGCGCTGTACTTCCGCCCTCAATTGGACAAGGCTTTAGCGAGTCAAGAATGGTTCATGCGCAACGCGGCCCTGATCGCTTTGCAAAATGACGAGCGTTCGCGCGCGATCGCTTGGTCGACCCGAATGCTTGAGGATCCGGCGCTGGTGGTGCGAACGCAAGCCGTGCGCAACCTCATCGACCTCGAGGCGACGGAGAGCGAACCTCGCTTGTGGAAAGAGATATTCGCGAAGCGAAATTTCCGCGGTGTCGAAAGTCTTTGGATCCGCACGCATATCGCCGAAGCCTTGGCGCATTTTCGAGTTCCCGGCCGCACCGATAATTTTCGCAAGCTTCTGATGGATGAAGATTCGCGTCTTTATAAGTGGGCGATCATGGGTTTAGAGACCAGCACCGGAATGAAAATGACCTCCAGCCAGGAACCGGTTGAGATTCGCCGCCAAAAGTGGCTCTCGCGTCTGGGTGACGGTTCGATCTAATCTATTGTTTGGCGTTTTGTTTCTTTTGCGCTTTGGCCAGCGCCCGCTCAATCTGAATTTCACGCCCGATACGGTAGAGGATGGCTTTTTCCTCGAGGCTGTCGGTCGGAATACTTTTTGGATCAGAGAAAAAATCCACTTTCAATTGCGCGTCTTTTACGATGGTGACTTTGGTGGCCGCGCGCGAGCCGAGTGCGCCTTTGATCACGCGGATGGTGATGCGGTAAGTTTCGCCGTTGGACGATTCGCCGGTTTTATAGACCGGGGACCAAACGCGGTTGCCGCGGATTTCGTCGGTTTCTAAAACTCCCTGATCCATATTGCTTACGCGCAGCGGGTAAGGCTGCAAAACCAGATTCACGGAGCGCCAAACCTCTTCGAAGTTGGCGTAAAAAACCTGATCTCTTGGTCCGTAATAAGTGTTGGGGGTCGCGCGGTCTTCAATAAGCGCGCAACCCATTCCGCTAAGGAATACGAAAGAAAGAATGAATCTAAAAATCCAAGGCGCTTCGTGTGACATGCGTGACTGTATTCAAGTCTAACCTTGGAGCGGCGGCTCCCGCATCAACTAAATTCGCAGGACGTGCCATAAACATCACTTCCCAGCGGTAAACGCGGTCACTGCGGCGATTGATCGCGATTTTCGGCAACTCGAACTGATTCAGCCAACCGTTAGTCCAAATTTCCCACAGACGTGTTTTTCTCTCGTTGCGCACATTGCCGTTCATCGTGACTTCAACTTCGCTCAAAACCAGGTAAGTCGCGGTGGCATTCAGATCCGCCGGCAATGGGGGAGCTTGCATGGTCAGCACTTGGCCGTTCAATTTCGGCCGCTCAACCAGCGGCAGGAACTGCGGCGTCACTGCACCGGCGCCGACCGTGTTGAGTGCGAAGCTCATGACCGTCCAATCTTGAGGCTTGCGCTGCGCGGAATCGATTTTGATCAGCGGGCTCGGCTCAAGATTCACCAGCGGTTGCAAGAAATTGAGCGTGGAAGCCGTCGCCGCCAGCGCGTTTGAATCGGGCAAGAGAAGCGAGAGAGTCATTTTCGCCGGTGCGCCGTCGGTCTTCAGCGCCATCGTTTGATTGGGCAAGAAGCGTTTCATATCTGTCGGGCGCAAGAGGCCGTTTTCGTCGACAACAGAGAGGCCCACCATCACTTGTCCTGCGGCAAAAGCGGGAGCCTTCACATTAATCGGCGTGCCATTGAATGGCACTTCGTTCACCGGCAGATCGGCGCCCGTTATATTTTGCGTGACGATCACGTCTCTTTTTCCGCTTTCGAGGAAGTTGAAATAATTGATCAGATCGAAGATCGATTTGCCTGCGCGGATTTCACCGACCACGCGCTGAAGCGGAAACTGGCCGTGAATCGCCGACACCGAGTACTGTCCGGGATTGCGCACGTACAGGCGGAAATCAGGCTTGTTGAACTCGACGCTGAAAATATAATTTTCCCACTGTTGCGGCAGGGCGATGTTGCTTGGCAAATTGAC
Organism: uncultured Pseudobdellovibrionaceae bacterium; assembly: GCA_964628445.1. Classification (GTDB taxonomy): domain Bacteria; phylum Bdellovibrionota; class Bdellovibrionia; order Bdellovibrionales; family UBA1609; genus JALHOQ01. The sequence goes on from CAZVOP010000020.1 coordinate 38,158, forward strand.
GTCGTTGCCGAGGATCGAAATGACGTCGGTCTGCGGGCTCAGCACCGTCGCCAGATCAAACGCCAGCAGTTGCGAGCGAGTGATTGCCGGAATCATCAGTGCGAAGTCGACTTTGCCGTCGGTGACCAGACGCCCGTAACCTTCCGGCACACCTTTGATCTCAAGATCATTGGGCGGCTCTTGTTTGGAAAGCTTCAGAGTTTGGTCTCCGGGGGTCGCCGTGGGCACGGTGGAAGTCACATATCCGGGCGCCATGACAGTTAAAGGGAGTGCGGCTTTCCAATCGGCGGGAACATTGACCACGCCGCTCGCATCGGTGCTCAGTTGATTGCCGGGAAATGGATTGCCCGATTCATAGCCCAAAAGGATCTCGGCGTTCGGAATAGGGCGGCCGTTTTCATCCACCACAGTCAGCGTCTGCGAACTCATCAGTTGAATGCCGTGGGCATTTTGAAGATCAAGAGCCTGCATAGGATTTTGCTGTTCCGCACAAGAAACGGTGGAAAATAAAAATATGGCAGATGCGATAAAGTGACGGCTACGATTCATATGATTCCCCCTAAAAGATTGAGCCTTATGATTTGCTAGACAAAGGTCAAGCTGTTGACAGCCATCTCGAATTGGTTATAGGTTGACGCCTCTTGTCTTATCGCTTTCGGATCTGTTTGTGGCGGGGTAGCTCAGTTGGTTAGAGCAACGGAATCATAATCCGTGGGTCGGGTGTTCAAGTCACCTCTCCGCTACCATTTTTCTCTTTTCCCTTTTTAAGATGCATCTTCAAAAGACGCTCGGACATGCGTTTGGCACTCCGGCCTGAACGGCCGTCGTGCCAAGCCGAACTCGGTTTTTGAAGATGCATCTTAAAAAGGGAAAAGAGAAACGAACTGGCGATGTAGATCTTTGTCGCCGTATGGATCTTCGTTCGTCGTCATGTCGGCTGGTGAATATCCGCTGAGAATTCTTTCAACTTGAATCATTCGCGCCTCTTGGTCCGCTTTAAAATTCATGCGCCAGGTGCGGTAGGACAACTGATATCCATTCCCTATTTCTTCGACTCGCTTGCGTTTGTGATCTAGGGGGTCAAATTCGAGTTGCCCTTGAATAAATCCATGCAACTGCGACACGCCCTGTTCCGCGAGCCACTTGAGTTGATCCGCGGCCTGGCTGGCTATGCTGACCTGCCAGCGTGCCGATTCGATATTCTCAAGCCAGCCCACCTTTGAGTCAGGAAATGCATCGGCGTAAGGAAGGTACGGTTTGATGTCTAACACCGGAGTACCGTCGAGCAAATCATGTCCTTCGACGAGGACACGTAAACCGTCCACCTTCGCCAAGCGCACGCAGCTTAAACCCAAAGCGTTGGGACGATAGGGTGCTCGGGTCGCGAACACACCGCGCTTGATGCGTGGTCCGCGCGGAGGCATCACTTTTGGTTTCCATTCGGTGTTGTGATGAAATTGATAGACAATCCAAATACGCTCGAAACCTTCGAGGTCCTCAAGCGCTTGTTCAAAACCTTGGCCCGGATGCAAACGGATTTCGCCGAGGGAATTCACGCTGTCGGCCGCGGCCTGCCGTCTGGCTTCGTAAGGGTATTTATTGTCCGCGTGAAATGTTCCGATCGGCTCCAGGGAGATCATCGCTGAGTGCTCTCAAATTGACGAAGCCATTCGAAGGCGCCAATGCCAAACGCCACGCCGACGTTCATCGAGTTTTTAATCCCGCGAACGGGAATCCGGCAAATCGAATCGGCGGCTTGAAGAGTGTCACCCTCAATGCCGAAGCGTTCGTTACCGACGACAAAGGCCACAGGCTGCCCTGCGAATTTGAAATCGTACAAAGAGACGGCGGTGGCGGAGGTCTCAAGGGCAACGATGGTGTAACCTTCTTTGCGTAACTCTTCGCAAGCGGTTTGCCCGCGATCAACCCGGCGCCAGGGCACCATCGTTGATGTACCCATGGCCGTGCGTGAGGTCTTGTCGTCATCGGGGCCCGGCGTGTACCCGCAGAGCAAAATTTCGGAGACGCCCAGGCATTCCGACGTGCGAAATAGGGCTCCGACGTTAAAGCTTGAACGCAGGTTTTCGACAATCAGCTTAAGCGGGACGCGCTCGATCGTTTTATTCGTACCGTCACCTTCTTCAACTAAGAACTCGTCATCGCGAAGCGCGCGGCTTGATAGACGTTCGAACGGGACGATGCAGCCGTAAAAGTGGTGGAGTGAAACTTCATTGTGTAAATGCGCCGCACTTCCCGCAAGACGGCGCAAGCTTTCCGCGTCGGCTTCCGCGCACGCGGCAACGAGGCGTTTAAGTTCTTGGTAGTGGGGATCTTCGCTTAAATTGCGAAATTGCTGACGGCCCAAAGGCGGCCACGCAAGCTCCAGCTCGCGCGCCAATTTTAAAATTCGGACAAGTCTTGCTTGATCAGGGGCCCCAAGGCTCATTTCACTTTTTGGCCGGGCTGGGCCCCGCTATCGGGAGACAAGATAAACAAGTCTTTGCCGCCAGGACCCGCCGCCAGGACCATTCCCTCGGAGATTCCGAATTTCATCTGTCGCGGTTTCAAGTTGGCCACCACAACGGTTAAACGGCCGACAAGACTTGCGGCCGCGTAAGCCGATTTGATTCCGGCGATGATTTGGCGCTCGCCGAGCTCACCGAGATCGACTTTAAGCCGAATCAACTTATCGGCGCCTTCGACTTCTTCGGCCGATAGGATTTTGGCGATACGCAAATCCACTTTCATAAAATCGTCGATTTCGATCGGACCGGCCTCGGCCTTCGCGGGTGCCGCCTTAACGGCGGTTTTGGTGTCCGTCACTTTGCTCTCCTCAATCATCTGCTGAATCTTGGGCATCTCGATCCGCACGGCCAAATGCTCGTATTCGCCGATCTTGTGATCGGTCAATGTGGTCGCGATGTCCTTCCATACGTAGGGCTTTTCGCCCATCAACTTCGCCACACGGTCGGCGTACTTGGGTAAAATGGGCGCCAGATAAATCGTAAGTAAACGAAATACATTTAATATGGACGTCAGCACTTCGCGCGTCGCTTCCGGATCGGTGTTGATCAGCTTCCATGGGGCGCGTTCATCAAAGTAGCGGTTGGCTTCGTCGGCAAGGGCTCGCACTTCGGTCATGGCTTTACCGAAATCGCGCTTTTCATAATGATTCGCGATTTCCTCGGACTTGCTTTGGGCCAGCTCAACCAATTTCAGCGCATCGCCGCTTAAGCGGCCCATGCGTCCTTCGAGCCGCTTGCTCAGCATCTGTCCCCCGCGCGAGCCGAGGTTCGTGATCTTGCCGATCAAGTCGGAGTTCACGCGGCCCGCGAAGTCCTCAAGATTGAGGTCGACGTCATGTAAATGACCGTTGATTTTGCACGCATAGTAATAGCGCAGATACATGGGATCGAGATGTTCAAGATATTTGCGCGCGGTGACCGATGTGCCTTTGGATTTGGACATCTTTTCGCCGTTCACCGTGAGCATGCCGTGCACGAACACCTCGCGCGGCAAATTGTAGCCGGCGGTCTTAAGCATAGCCGGCCAAAACAAGCAGTGAAAATAAACGATGTCCTTACCGATGAAATGATAGATCTCGGTTGTGGGATCTTGCCAATAGTCCTTAAGGTCCCGCCCGTGCTGTTTGCACCAATTCAAAGTGCTCGAGATATAACCGATAGGGGCATCGACCCAGACGTAAAAGAATTTGTCTTTCAAGCCCGGGATCTCAAACCCAAAATACGGCTTGTCTCGTGAAATATCCCAATCGCGCAATTCACCCGAGGTCCACTCGCTGAGTTTATTGGCCACTTCGCTCGACGTGTGCTTGGGCACCCACTCTTTAAGAAATTCGCGGAAGTGATCGAGCTTAAAAAAGACGTGGCTCGACTTGCGCTGCACGGGCGTCGTTCCGCAAATCGTGCAGCGTGCGTCCTTCATCTCGATCGGAGCATAGGTCGATCCGCAAACGTCGCACGAGTCGCCGTATTGATCTTTGCTTGCACAAACTGGGCAGGTGCCTTTGACAAAGCGATCGGGCAAAAACATCTTGTCGTGTTCACAGTAAAGCTGTTCGATGTCGCGGATATCGGTGTGACCGGCTTCACGCATCTTCGCGTAGAATTCTTCGGCAAGCTGTTTGTTTTCGGGATCGTTGGTTGAGCCGAAATAGTCAAATTCGATTCCAAAGTCGGCAAAGTCACGCATATGGTCGGCTTTGCTTTGGGCGATGTAGTCCTCTGGGGTCACGCCGAGTTCACGGGCTTTCACCATGATGGGGGTGCCATGCGTGTCGTCGGCGCAGATGTACAGACATTCGTGGCCACGCAATTTTTGAAACCGCGTCCAGAAGTCGACTTGCAGATATTCCACAAGATGGCCTATGTGAATCGGGCCATTTGCGTAGGGCAAAGCCCCTGTGGCAACTATCCGACGTTTTTGCAATTTGTCCTCCGAAGTAGAATAGAAACTAAGCTAATCGAAATGCCAGGACGCGGCAAGTTCGCCTAGAGGAAGCCAGCAAAGTCGCAATGCATTAGCCCCATGATGGGGGTGTGACGCATCACTTCTTGTCCAGACAAGAAGCACTGCGTTCCCTTTGCGGAGGCTGCCCTGTCCCCGGAGTACAAATAAAATATATTTATTCATCCTAGGATATGGACTTCCCTCTGTCCATAAGTTCAACAGCTGTAAAGCCAATTATGGCGCGTGCAGAATTGAGACTGGGCCATTCGATTTATACACGCTTTGAGAGGGTATATAACCTGCTTTTAAGCACCTATATGAAAACACTCGTCGCACTCTCTCTGCTTGTGGCGTTCAGTTTAGTGAGTTTTGCCGCGGATCTAAAAACGGGCGTGGCCACAACTGGCGTGAACTTTCGCTCTTCGCCTAACGGCCAAATACTTAGAGGTATTGGCAAGGGAGAATTCTTCGAAATTCTTTCGAACCAAGGCGCTTGGACCCATGTTCGATTAGCCAGCGGGCGTAAGGGCTATATATTCAGTAAATACGTTACCGATAGAAAACCGCAGGTCCCCGATACCGAGGGCGGGTTTTGTGAAAACTGTCATAAGAAAAAAGAGACCGCCCGCTTGAACATCAAGCTTGCGGAGGATGTCCATACAGCAGCAAATGCCGGCGGAGCTGGAGGCCAGTGTGTGGCGCGAAAGATGGTGGATGGCGCTCGCAAAGTTCATAGGAGCGTTTATGGTGGGCGAGCACGCGGCAAGGGAAAATGTGGAAAAGCGGTACGCCAAGCATTGAACAGTGCGGGTATCTGGTCAGGCGGCGGCATCGGACATGCCCGCGATATGGTCCCGGGACTTAAACGCATGGGATTTATTAATATTAAAACAGCAAACATGACTCCGGATAACGCGCCTTCTGGAACTATTTTGGTTTATGGCCGTGCTCTTAAGGGGGCTAAAGGCTGCCGGGGCTTGGGAACAACTTACGGTCACGTTGAAATTAAGGAAAGTCGCAACTCTTTCCTTTACGACGGCAATCCATCGGTAGATATTCAGAAAGCATATGGACCTCAATGCCGTCCACTGATTGGTGTCATGCAAATGGGGACGTCTTGTCCGACTTGCTCTGTGTCCGTTAAACGTGCGTGTGGAGTGTAAAATGAAAAAGTATATTGTCGTATCGGTTTTACTTTTAACTTCGCTCGGCGCCTCCGCGCAATCAACGAAAGCCGTGAATACATCGGTGAAGGAAACAGCGGTTACCCGTAAGGCAGCGCAAGCTCCAATGGACTGGGCAAGTCTCAAGCAAGAGCTCTTATCCATGGCGGCTCGCTTTTCAGATAAAAGAGTTTCGGATAAAGCGAAAGTGTCGATGTTGCCTCACGCAAATGAAGTCCTATCGGGTGTTCAAGATTTAAAGCTCAGTGCCCCTGAAAAAGAAGAACAGATTCAAGTTGTCGTGGCTTTCTTGGCAGCCTCTTTTGCCGCCGACTTTGCAAATTCAAACACCAATACGATTTATTATGACTACAAGGCTCATAAATCCGCTTACCTTAAAGAAATCAATAAACTTAAAGGGAGCGTTCGCTCCGAGCTCATCGAAGCTTTTAAAGACTGGGAAGCCTTTGAACGAAATGCGGGCTCACCGGAATCTGAATAGTCTCTAAATCTTCGGCGGCTACCAGCCGCCGAAAAGACTCGCTAAAAATCTTGCCCGATTGTTTTTGTCGTAACGCCATTGTTCGCGGTGCAGTTAGTGCAATGTTGTTTATATGGCTGGACCAATAGCCAGGACAAAGTATTTAAAACATATGCTCAGTTTTTACGCAGCATGCGCCAATAGGTAGTTAAATCAGGCATGTACCGAAGCGGCAGTGTGTGGCTATAAACACTTCTTTTTAAAATATTAAATTTATATTTGTTTATAAACTATTTCAGGATGAATATTTTCTTTCCGCATTAATTATAAACTAGAACTGATTGATATTCGCCGGGGGCATTCATTTGAAAAAGTTATTTATGGTCTTCACACTGTCATTAATATGCAACCCCTTAGCGGGTGCTCGCCAAATCCAAAGCGTGCAGACTAAATCGAACACATCTTGTGTGCCACTTAACTGCACGACCACGACTGAAAACCTAGCTATCGGGGATAGTGAGGAAATTGACATGTATACAGAGTCTTTTCAGACTGACGTAAGTACTTTTTCTTCCTTATCTTTTTCGGGTTCTCCCGAATTTTCAATTATTTCCGATAATTGTTCTGGAAGAACAGTTCCTGCCGATACCTTTTGTACTTGGAGAGTAAGGTACACGCCAAATACAACTACTGGCGCGAACGCAGTGGTTTCAATCACGAGTACTCCACCGCCGCCTATTAACCCGTACACACAAAATTATCATTTTGTCGGCAGGAGCCACACGACTACTCTAAGGTGTCCTATTGGTCGATCTGGCTCGATCGTCGATGCCGATTCTAGGGTTCTTGGGGAGAGGATTCCGATTATCGGTGCGGAAGTTTTTCTGTCCTACTCAAGTAGATTTGCGCCACAATATGTTTCTTCTTATAGCTCTCTAGGAACGAAGGCACAGTTTAATCCAGAAGTTTGGACAGTATCCAATCATCATTATTACGACTTGGCGTCAAAAAAGCTTTTTCGTGGAGATGGCAATGTCATTGATGTTGGATTCACTTCAGATGGAGCCGGACATAATCTGGTGATCAGTGATGATGGCGACGAGGTTTATTCTTTTGATGCAACGACAGGCACGCACCTTTCGACGTTGTCAGCATTAACAGGAGCTACGAGATACGCCTTCAGCTACACTTCCGACAAACTTACCGCGATCCAAGATTCTTACGGAAATCAAACAACCTTCAATCGCAGCAGCGGCGACCTGACAAGTATTGTTGCGCCTTTTGGTCAAACCACTTTGATTTCGCTTAATGGATCAGGGCAAATATCAGCCGTGCAAAATCCTGCCGGCGAGACTTATGCGCTTGGTTATGCTTCGGGCACAGCTCTGCTTAACTCTTTCACGAAACCTGGTTCGCAGGTCTCTACTTTTTCCTATGACGGCAACGGTTATTTAGTCCAAGATTTAGGCAACGGCGGCAATCAATGGAATCTGAGTCAAACGGGTACCTTTCTGAGTGGAACGATTACACTTAGTTCTGCATTGGGAAGAACGTCCACTCACCAAATGTCACAATCGTCCGGCCTCTATACTCGCATCGACACTGAGTCGAACGGAAATGTGAACACACACACCGAAAATCCAAACGGTTCCATCCAAGACTCGGATCACCGCCGATCGATTTTAACAGGCGTGACGTCAGATCCTCGATTCGGTTCAATTTTTCAGACGGTCTCTTCGCGCGCTTTGACAATGGGAGCGCAGACAAGTTCGACGGCTTATTCGCAAGCGGTAACCTATCCAAGTGGTCCGACGCCGACTTGGTTTAACTACACGAACCTTACAAGCTTTGAAACCACCAGTGGCAGGACGTTGACCTCAGTCTACGATGCCGCAACCCGCACGCGGACTTCCACCAGTCCCGCTGGCGCCACAACATCGGTTCAGTTCAACACGCATGAGCAGCCGACTCAGTTTCAGATCGGAAGCGACACCGCATGGACTTACTCTTACGATCTCAACGGCCGCTTGATCGGAAAAGTACAGGGTACGAACAATACGGAAACCTACGCTTACGACGCTTCCGGAAACATACAGACTGTCACGAATGCCCGCAGCGAAGTTATGACTTACTCCTACGATCTGGCCGATCGAGTGGTCCAAGTCACTTTGCCCGATTTACGGGTTATCACAAAAACATACGACCCGAACGGCAATTTGGCGTCGATAACGCCACCAAGCCGGCCGAGCCATGTATTTTCACTCAACTCCTTCGAGCTTTTGGAC
>CAZVOP010000020.1:46566-49587 GCA_964628445.1 uncultured Pseudobdellovibrionaceae bacterium
GGACACCTATTCTCCGCCGACGCTGGTCGGAATAGTCGACACGACCTATTCTTATAATAACGACAAGCAACTGACAGACATCGTGCGCCCAGACGGGCAGTCCGTTTCCTATACGTACAATTCAACCTCGGGGAATTTGGCGAAGATCACGGCTCCCACCGGCAACGTTCTATTTACTTATTCGAGCACGGATCACAATATTTCGAGCATCACTTCGCCCGATCATATTAAGGATCTGTTTACCTATGTCGGGACCAAGATAGCTTCGGATGAGCAAACTCGAAATTCAGACGGCTTTTCCTACGGCAAGGTGAGCTTTACTTACGATACGGATTTTCGAATCACCTCTAGAACGGTGAGGGCGGGCGCCAGCGGCGCATCCTCAACCGTCAACTACACCTACAACGACGACAATCTTCCGACTCAAGTCGGCAGCCTGGTGCTGAATTATAGCTATCCATCCGGCCGGCTTTCGACGACGACCTTGAGCAATATTTCCGACTCCTACACTTACGACGTCTACGGAAATCTGCAGACTTACACGGCAACTTATACGCCGACCAGCACGGTTCTGTATTCCTATACGTTGACTCGGGACAACGCGAGCCGGATTTCAGCCAAGTCAGAGACTATTCTCGGCACAACAACTAACTATGTTTATACATACGATGTGGCTGGACGGCTCTCTGCGATGACCGTCAATAGCGCCGCCGACAGTTCTTTTACCTATGACGATAACAGCAATCGCATTAGTGGCTCTATCGACGGATCTTCTTTTGCCGCGACTTATGACAATCAAGACCGGATCGCGACTTATGACACCCGGACTTATTCTTTCAATAACAACGGCGATCTTTCGAGCATTCTTTGGCCGGGTCCCAAGACGAGTTCCTACGCCTATGACGTTTTTGGAAATTTGCAATCTGGCACGACGCCCGCGGGCACGGCGATCAGCTTTACTCATGACGGCCTAAATCGCAGGATCTCGAAAACAACGAGCGGGACGCTCACTTGGCACGCTCTGTTTCAGGATGATTTGCGGATGGCCGCGTATGTGAACAATTCGGGCGCAGGAGTGATCTCTAAGGAATTCGTGTACGGTACCGGGCGAAACATCCCGGATTATATGAAAACCGGCGGAGTTGAATATCGAATTATTGTCGATCACTTAGGTTCACCTCGATTGATCGTGAACGCAAGTACCGGCGTCGTTTCCCAGCGCATGGATTTCGGTGTTACCGGAAATGTGATTGCGGATACGAATCCAAACTTTCAGCCGTTTGGTTATGCCGGCGGAGTTTACGATCCTTCGTTTTCACTCGTGAGATTTGGCGCGCGGGATTATGATCCGAAGGCTGGCGGGCGGTGGACGACGAAGGATCCAATTAGATTTGAAGCAGGGGATACGAATCTTTATGGATACGTTTTAAGTGATCCAATTAATTTTATCGATCCATCAGGTAAAGCTGCCTCCGATCGAAGTTTTCTAGATCGTGCATTGGATAAACGTAAGCATGATCAAGAATGGGAAGATTTTAATGATAAGCTCAAGCGGGAGACCCCGGAAAAAAATAAATGTGAACCTCCCGGTTCGGCTCTTCCGCCATCGAATATGAATCCGTATAACGCACCTCCACTATTCCATAATTCTAGCCCTGAGCGTATTGGATAAAGTGGGTTAGATTGAAAGGCATATGATTTTCGAAAAGAAGTGGAAGAAAATACTCATAGGTTTGATACTATCAATCCTGATAATCCTAGTTGGCTGGTTCTCGATTTTATATTTTTGGGGTGATTGGATCGAAGATTATCTTAATTATCTTTGGCTGATCGCCTCGTAAAAAATGAAAAGGTCATAGCGCGGCCTCTTCGATCTTTTCATTAACAATCACCGCATGAGGCGAGTTCGTTCCAAGCCTCCGCACCAAAGCTTTACCAAGCGCGATCGAGGGCAGCTCGATCACATGATAGGAAAGAAGACCGAAGCCCAAGCATGCTAAGGAAACGGGGGGCAATAAGAGCAAAAGTTTAATCTCGGTCGGCAAGGCGGTTAAATGAAGCGTCGGCCATACAAATTGCTTGGCCATATTCGCCATGTAACTGCCGATATACGGATGAAAAAGATAAATGGAGTAGCAGTACCTCCCGAAATGAGTCATAAAGCGATTGCGCATCAGCGCGCCAAATAAGGTTTCGGGATTAAACGAAGCCACAAATAATGGAACAAGTAAAAATGTACCCCACAACCGGCCTGCAAAAAAAAGGAAGGCTGCGCAGCCGATCGTCAAACCGTTCAATATGAGTTTAGGGGCTGCACGGCTTGAGCAGAACCACGCAAACCCGCGAGAGTGAATCAGCCGTTCAAGCAATATGCCGAGAAAAAAAGCGTAATAGTTGGTGAGTGGGGAAGTGCTCACGAATTTCATAATATCCGGATCCCTTAGCCCGAAAAGCCCATAGCGTAAGGTGTGATAAGCAAGAACCGTTGAGGCGACGAGAATAAGTGCAGCCATGATCCAGTTGCGCAGAAGAACCCGCCAAAGGGGAAAGAAAACATAAAACGACTCTTCAACGAAAAGAGTCCAGCCCACCGGTATGATCAAAAGATTCATCTTATCCGGCCGCAATCCAAAAGTTAAAAAGGCCGAACTAAAGATCGCCTCTAATGTCAGTGGCTCGGCGAAGCGAAAGACTTCATAAAATATAACGAGCCACCATAGGGGAATGATTCTGAAAATTCGTCGAATATAGAACGCCCAAACCGGATGTTGACTGCGCGGCCAGCGGGAATGAGCCGTATGGAACAGGGTAAATGCACTCAAAATAAAAAATAGCTGCACGCCGCGGCTCAAATGTTCGATGTGGAAGTGGATGCCAGCAATGTAGGACGTCCCGTCAATCCAGTTGAACAAATGAAACGTCAGCACCATAAGGGCGGCAAGCCCCCTTAAACCATCTATGTTTGGAAAATGCCGGTGTGAGCCCTCGGCCGTTGAATTTGACATCTAAATTGTTCTCGTA
>CAZVOP010000021.1:0-48462 GCA_964628445.1 uncultured Pseudobdellovibrionaceae bacterium
TTTTAAATGAGTGCCCGCCGAACCAATCTTTAGGTTTTTCAAAGCCTTCGCCTTCAAATGAGGTTTGTTTTTGGCGTTTCATCGAAGATGAGATTTACCCATAGCTTCCGATTTGTCAAACCCAAGTTCACAGGGCAAGTGCAACACTCAGCCGGTAAGTCTCTTCAATAAATCTCTCAAGTTTGTCATTATAAAGTGTGAAGTGAATTTCCTCTGGAGTTCTGAATCACAGCGTTTTACGGGGTCTACGGCTGAGCTTTTCGTCAATCTTGCGCAAGTAGTCGTTTGTAAGATTCCGATAGCTGCAATTTTTTGGAAGATATTGGCTCGATGATATGCGGCCCTTGGGCTTCGCTATATCTTTGTGCTCCAAGCTCCTTGTAGCCTCCTGCCATATTAGAGTTACGTCGAATCTCGCGCGAAACGGTTGCCTTGTGCACCCCGCGAATGCAGCTCTTGAATGATATAACGCTGACGCAAGGTCAGGTGTTGGTAACCCATGTTGACTCCTCAGTGTGGTAACTAAAGAGTCTGCTGGAACTTCACCTGGCCTTGCTTTTTTTGCTCCATGTGTTGCACTTCGAAAAAAAATTCGGCGATCGGCGCGCGAATTTTCCATCCGTGAGACGGCCTCTCTGCCGCGCATCCGCGCGCGGCAGGGAATTAAGCGAAGTCAGATTTTTTTAAAAGGAGGTTAAGAAGGACGTCACCGGTAGCCCCGCTACCAACTATTGCGCAGCTCGCGCCATTTGGTGAATTCGGCGACGTCTTTGGCGATAAGGAAGGGATTCACTTTCAATTCCGTGGCCAGGGTCGTCGGCGTTGTCGGTTGCCCGAGTGCGAGTTTGGTTTCGCAGGCCTGGCGATAGGTCGACACATCCGCCGGCGGCGCGGCGGAATACTTCTCCACAAAATCCAAGTTACGAAGCGTGTACTCGTGGCCGAAATAAATTTTTGTGTCAGCGGGCAATTGTTTTAGTCGCGCGAGGCTCGCGAACATCTGTGACGGAGTCCCTTCCATCAGGCGCCCGCAACCGGCGGAAAACAATGTGTCGCCGGTGAACAATGTGCCCGACTCAGGAATGTAAAACGCCACTTGCCCCAAGGTATGGCCGGGCATCGGTAAAATCTCGATCGCCGAACCCAGAATGGTTTCGCGTTCTGCCAATGCGCGGGTTACGCCCACAATGCGGGAATAATCGTATTCCGAACACAGCACTTCGCAATTGTGCTTTGCGCGCAACTCTTTGATTCCGCTGACGTGATCCCAATGGTGGTGAGTGCAAAGGATCGTGGACAGCTGCAAGTTGTTTTCTTGCAGGAATTTTTCGACCGGAGCGGCTTCGCCGGGATCGATGACCGCGCAGGATTTGCCGTCACTCAACGCATAAATGAAATTGTCTTTTAGGGCCGGGAGAGAAAAAATAGTTAAGGCCATAAACGCACCCTCGAAATCACGTGTGTCCGGCGATCGCCAAGTAATTTTTGATCGTGGTTTCTAAACCTTGTTCAATCGCTTCGCAAAATAGGGCATGGCCGATCGACACTTCGCTAATTTCCGGGATTTCGCTCAATAGAAATTCCAAGTTCAGCTGGCTTAAATCGTGACCGGCATTGACGCCGATGCCGTGCTCTTTAGCGAAGCGCGTGACACGTTTATATTCTTCGGTGACTTCCATGCGTCGCGCGGTCGACCAGGCGTCAGCGTAAGCTTCGGTGTAAAGCTCGATACGCTCGGGCTTTAATCTCAGTAAAGCTTTTTCTTGAACTGCATCGAATAGGGCGGGTTCGATAAACAAAGACGAGCGTACGCCCATCTTTCTTAAACGCACTAAAACGATTTCCAGAAAATCCAAGTTCCCGTGCAGATCCCAGCCCGCGCTTGAGGTCAGCGCTTCGGGTGGATCGGGCACCAGAGTCGCTTGATCCGGCCGCACTTCTTCGATCAGCTGCAAAAAATCTTCGGCGGGGAAGCCCTCAATGTTGTATTCGATCCGCGGGTGAGCGGAGTTCCATTCATCGATCATTTTGCGCAGCTCGCGCACGTCGCTCAGACGAATGTGGCGGCCGTCGGGACGCGGATGGATGGTTATTCCATGGGCACCGTAGGTTAGAATTTTACGCGCCAGCGCCGTAACATCGGGTGAATTTTTTCCGCGTGAGTTGCGGAGCGTGGCGAGCTTGTTCACATTGACGCTTAAGAGAGTCATGGGGCAGAATTTAGCATAGAAACCTTTAAGTGGGAACGTGAGAAGCAATCATGTCCAAAACTCTTGTTTTCATCCGCCATGCCCACCGCGACACCAGTATGCGCGCCCTCGATAACGGTTTAACCGACAAGGGCCGCGAGCAGGCGAAATGGGTGAAGCGTTATTTCAGCGCCCGCTTTGATGAGGACGAGGTAAAAGACAGCTTATGGCTGGTTTCCAGCCCAAAATTGCGTTGCGTGGAAACCCTGATGCCTCTTTCGAAAGGGCTCGGCCGGCCGGTCGACATTCATCCCAATCTGAATGAGGGGGAAATGGGAGAGGGCGGGCGAATACTCGAAGCGCGCGTGCAAAATTTCATCAAAGAATGGAAACAATCCAAGGTGGAGGTCACGGTCGCCTGCAGTCACGGGGATTGGTTGCCCTACGCCTTTCACCAACTCCTCGGGCTCTATATCGATCCCAAAAAAGGCAGTTGGTTGGAAATCGAATGGGAGTCTGATCGGGCGGAGTTGAAGTGCTATATACCTAGTTTTAAGGCCTTTTACGTCTCCTAACCATAATTTGACCGAGCCTTTATTGCTTTCGTACCGTTTTAGTTGCTAAAACGGCTTTGATGAAAGATTCGAAAAACTCCTCCAGAAAAGATTTTGTGTCTGCCCCCGCTGGGCTCTACAATGAGTCAGGGGAAGAGGGGGACACCACGATGGTCCGACATATCGATTCTGAATTGCAGGCGCTAAAAGATTTAACGTTGCAAATGGGTGGTTACGTGGAAAAAGCTTTCGAGGCGGCCATGAAAATGGTGACCGCGAAAGACGTCAAAGCGTTTCACGAAGTTGAGCGAAATGAGTCGCGAATTAATGATCTGCAAATTTTGATTGATGAATCTTGCGTGAACGTCTTGGCCAAACAAGCTCCGGTCGCGAAAGACCTTCGTTTGGTGATCGCCATCACCAGGATTAATACGGATCTGGAACGTATGGGCGACCAGTCGATCAATATCGCTTTGGCGACGCAAGATTTGTACGTCGCATGGCCGCAAGTCACTTTGCCCGCTCAAGTGCACAAAATGATCGAAGAAGTGCGCGGGATGGTGCGCTCGGTGCTTGATGCTTTCGCCCGCCGCGATGTTGAGCTTTCGCAAAAGGTTTTGGAACTCGATGATCAAGTCGATGCATTAAAAGACGAATTGATCCGCGACATGACACAGAAGATGAAGGTCGAGAAAGACCAGGTTGAAGTGGGACTGGCGATTATCATGATCGCCAGAAACCTCGAACGTCTGGCCGATCATGCCACCAATATCGCTGAGGAGGTAATCTACCTTGCCACTGGAAATGATGTCCGCCACGGCCACTCTGTCTCCGTCAATTCTTAACGCAGGATCGATTTTGGAAGCGCGCAAACGAATATTGGTGGTCGAAGACGAAAACGAAATCCGCCAGCTTATCGTCTTGCATTTGAAGCGCGAAGGCTTTGACGTCGACGAAATCCATGACGGCGAGCAGGCCAGAACCCTTCTTGCCTCCGGTCCATATGATATGGTGATTCTGGATTGGATGCTTCCCTCTCTTAGCGGGTTGGAGCTTACGCGCTGGATGCGCAAAATGAAGCCGAATGCTACGCACACGCC
Source organism: uncultured Pseudobdellovibrionaceae bacterium (assembly GCA_964628445.1). GTDB lineage: Bacteria > Bdellovibrionota > Bdellovibrionia > Bdellovibrionales > UBA1609 > JALHOQ01. The sequence continues at coordinate 3,844 of CAZVOP010000021.1, forward strand.
GATTCTTTTTGTGACCGCGAAAACCGAGCCCGAACATGTGGCGACAGGTCTTGATGCGGGCGCCGACGATTACATCACAAAACCTTTCGACACCTTGGTGCTGATGGCACGGGTGAACGCGCTTCTTCGCCGCAATGATTGGTTAAAAACCCAACCGGTTGCCCCGAATCACCGTCTGACATTGGGCGAACTGGTGTTGAACACGCAAACCTTCGAGGTGAATCTCAAAGGCCAGCACTTGGATCTTACCCGCTCGGAATTTAAACTTCTCGAATCCTTGCTGCTGAATCAGGGGAAAGTGCTTTCGCGCGAAGCGATCATCGAAGAAATTCAAGGTGAGGGCGTGAACGTCGTCGGCCGTACCGTCGACACGCATGTGTTCGGCTTGCGCAAGAAGCTTGGTGATTATTCCGATGTGATCGAGACCATCCGCGGGGTCGGCTACCGGGTCCGCTATTTGAATCCGCCGAAATGACCAAGGAGCGGCCGCCCTATTTTCCGATCCGTTTGTTCCGCTGGTTCGTGACCCAACAAGTTTTATTCTCGACTCTTCTTTTTGTTCTTTTGAGCGGAACGCTGTTCTTCTATGTCGAAAACAGCGGCTATTCCGGCGAGGTGATTGAGTTCGGCCGCAAGATCGCGTTGATCTCACTGATTTCATCCTTTCTCGTTTTGATTTTGATCAGCATTGTTATGGCACGACGTCTGGTTTTGCCGCTCGGCCGCTTGATCGAAAAGACCCAGCGGCTACGCGAATTTCCATTGAGTTCGGAAGACACCGAGCCGGAAGCGTTGACCTTTGATGAACCCGGCGAATGGTTCGAACTTGAGCGCGCGCTCAACCGGCTGGGTCGCGATCTGCGCGGTAAAACAATCCGCCTGTCGCGCGAAAAGACGGAGTTGCGCACGATCATGTCGGCGGTCGGCGAAGCGGTTCTCGCGATCTCAAGCGAAAGACGAGTGCTGTTTTATAATCCTCAGTTCGCATTTTTATTCGACCCCGCGGTCACCGGCCCGGATGTGACCATCAGCCAAATTTTGCGCGAGCCGGATGTTCTTGAAGCTTATGCGTCGGCCTTAAAGAGCGGGATTCCGGAACGCCGCGAACTGCAGCTTGCCGTCCAGAGCGAGCGCTTACCGCGCGTCTTTCATCTTTCGGTGGCGCCATTGCGCAAAAAGCACAATCAGGAAGTTTATGGCGCGGTGGGAATATTCCACGACATCACCGAGCTGAAGCAGGCTGAAAGAATCCGCATTGAATTTATCGGTAACGTTTCGCACGAACTGCGCACGCCGTTGACGACCATCAACGGTTACTTACAGACGGTCATTGCCGACTTCAAGACCGGCCGGCTTGAGCACGCATCTGAGTTTTTGAATATTGTCGGGCAGAATGTCACCCGGCTTAAAAATCTTGTCGAAGATCTGCTCGATCTATCCGCTTTGGAGAGCGGGAAAGAGCTGCACTTTGAGCGCATTAACGTGCAAGACATCACGGAAGCGGTCTTAAAACAAGTCAGCGCCGGCGCACATAAAATCCATGTGAGATACGGATTCGAAGAAATGTCGGCCGATGGCAAGCGCATGGAGCAAGTTCTGCGCAATCTTATGGAAAACGCCGTCCGCTATGTGCCCGAGGGCCGCAATATCGAAATTCATTGGCTCAAAACCGAAGCCGGCAAAGTCGAATTAAGAGTAAAAGACGACGGGCCGGGGATCGCGCCGGAACATCAACTGCGCTTGTTTGAACGCTTTTACCGGGTTGACGAATCGCGCACGCGCGAAAAAGGCGGCACGGGAATAGGTTTGTCGTTAGTGAAACACATCGTGCAACGGCACGGGGGACAGATTTCAGTGACGAGCGAGCTCGGCCGAGGCGCCGAATTCATTTGCGAATTTCCGCTAGAACACGACACCCACGCCAAGTGAGAATTCGTCGGGCTCATCTTTAAGCGCATTCCTCTTGATGGCATAGTCCGCTTTCAAAACCAGAGTCGGGAGCGGAAAATAACTTAAGCCCGCGGTCCACGCGGTTTTGTTGAGCGTTGGATCCGCAACCACGCCGGCCGGCACCCTGGTGTGCAAGTCGTAATGGCTCAGCCGGGTGAACAGCCAAAGCTCTTTGGTGCCCTTAAGCAAGTTATAAGAGCCTTGCACGGAGGAGCCGTCGGCGCGATTGCCCAGCGCGGTTTGATTGCGGACGGCGATCGCTTCGGCGTCGTCGATCTCGCCGCGCGCCCACTGTGCGAGTAACTCGAAGCGCGAATATCTTAAGCGTCCATGAACTTCGCCAAGCCGGAAGGTGCCGTTGCGCACGGCCGAGTCCCGTTGCGAGGTGTTGCCGCAGGCCAAGGATAGGCCCATCAAAAACCACTTCGACTTGGCGTTCAGACGAACGACGCCCATAAGGTCCTGCGCCTTGGCGTTTTGTCCCTGCGTGCGCCCTCCATTAAGGAAGGTGTCGCCCCTAAAACCCGCCGCATCGAGCGAATTGAAAACGCCGATCTGCAGGTCGGCGCGATCAAAGTCGCTCCAAAAACTCACGCCGTTTTCGTGCCAATTCGAAGGAATTAAAAAGCGTTCGAGTTCCGGCTTATTCACGCTTAAAAAAGTGACGGGATCCTGGCGGGTGATCCAACCCATAGGAATCAATTGGTGCCCGATGCGGACGCCGGCATTGCCTTTCTCGTTGGTCAGCCAATCCAAATAGGCCATTAAAACGATCGCTTGGCCTTTTTGATAAGCGACCGTGTTGCGGCTCTCAGATCCGCCATTTTCAAATAGAAACTGTGAATTGAAAATCAGCCGCGGGTGCATACGCAAGGCTAGTGCGGGCGCGACACTCAAAACATTCGCGCGCGGAAAATCGGCATCTTGATAAGTGAAGAGTTCGGAGCTCAATCCCCATTGGTAAACTGACTTTGGGTGAAAATAAATTTTTGAAGCAACGGGACCGAGCTGGGTGCGCAACTCTTCGGTATTTTTTAAAATTTCGAGAGAAGGCTGAATGGCCGGCGCACTTTTTTCTTCGAGTGTTCGAACTTTGAGCTCGAGCGCCTGCAGGCGTTCGGTCAAATCTTGAGCATGGGCCGCACTCATGACGAGCAGGCCAAGAAGGGCCACAAATTTCATATCCTTTAAGGATATGATTCGCGTTCACTCATGTCATTTTTGTATGCACGAGATGGACAATTGCTGGCCGTAGATCTCGGGGTTCATTTGCAGGCGGCCGTCGCGGAAGGCCCCGATCAGATAAGCGCCTTTAGTCGAGGGCGATTGAATGGTGACCTTCACACGGCGCGAGTTTTCACTTTGCGTAAAGGCATGAATTTCATAATTGGCATCGCGGAAAGTGAGCGACGAAGCGTCGCTCGACTCGACTTGGCGGATATTTTTTCCGTTGATAAAAATGGCGCAGTCTATCGGTTGGGCCCATACCCCAACCGACATCAAAACCGTCCCCGCGGCGACTGCTAGCTTGATCAAGTTCATATGTTTATTGAACTCCCTTACCAAGAGCAGTCGTATTCAAACTTTTCCGCTCGTGCAACATGTATAAGAAACTCTTATTTTGGCGATTTGCGGCGGCGCGAAGGGGGGCAAGGATTTTCAGGGAAGCCGCCGGTTTCCTTGAAAGAATCCAGCATTTTCTTCAATGTGGGCTGGCAACTTCCGCCACAGGCGCCGACACCCGCGCCTGTTTTGTCGAACAAGCGCCCGAGAGTATTGCAGCCACCGGCGATGGCCGCCTCGATCTGCGCCTGGGTGACGGAGTTACATAAACAGATGAGGCGTTTGGATTTATCTTTTTTGCCCGGAAGAGCCATGTTCTATGTCGAGACGTTGGAGGAGCATTTGAACGACCTTGGTTTTGATCTCATTGTAATCGCCGCGAATGTACGCGCCGGAGGCAAACATGTGACCGCCTCCTTGAAAGGATTCGGCGACACCCAAAACTTCAAGACGTCCTTTGCTACGCAATGAAAGTTTATATTCATTCGGCGCATCTTCGCGGAAGAGAGCCGCAGCCTGAAGCGTATTCACATTCATCAGCATGTCGATCACGTCGCGCGAATCATCCATATCGAGATTGTGTTCTTTAAGATCGCTGTCGCGCAGTTTTAGAATCGCGACTTGGCCTTCGCCGTGATACTCGATCTCGCCTAAAACTTTCGACAGCCATTTCATTTTCTCGATCGTGTGCGTGGCGAAAAGCTGGCGGTGAATTTCTTCGGCATTATTAACGTGAGTCAAAAGCTCACTCGCAATGAGATGCGAATTCACCGAATTTTTGACGAACTTAAAAACTTGGGTGTCAAAAGCAATGCTGGTATAGAGCGCTTGAGCGATGCGTTCATCCAAACGGATGCCGAGGCCTTTCAAAATGAAATACGAAATTTCACCTGTGCTCGCCGCGCGGGTTTCGATGAAGCTGCCGGCCGTGGGCTCAGGCCCTTGGTTCAAGACCGGGTGGTGATCGACGAACAAAATCTCGCGGCATTGCTTGGTGAGCTCGCTATAAAGCGGCTCAACCAGCCGGCGGTCATTGGTGTCGAAAATAAGGGCCAGTTCGGTCGGTTCGAGCGCCTGGTGAGGCCCCTCAAAAACCTCGAGGTGCTTTTCGGGCTCGAGAAAAAAGTACTTTTTGGGGCAGGCGTCGACCAGTATGACGCGCACCTTTTTGCCGCTCTTGCGCAGGCCGTGATAGAGCGACAGCATCGCCCCTAAGCCATCCCCGTCACATTGCTTGTGAGTGCTTAGGACGATGCTTTGAGAAGCCTTAATCCGGCGTACGAGTGAGTCGACATTGAGCGGAGAAAGTCCCGGAGTTCCCATGACTTATTATGGTAGCCGCATGTCTACAGATTGGCGCTAAGTAAATCTTTTGTTTGACTGCGTCAAATATCTATCTATTATCGGGAGCTTCGTTTTTGAGGGAGAGAACCATGTCTGATAGACAACCGATGACGACCGCCGGAAAAGCCAAACTTGAGGCTGAATTGAAGCAATTAGTCCAAGTGGAGCGCCACGCGGTGATTAAAGCCATTGAAGAAGCCCGCAGCCATGGCGACTTGAGTGAGAACGCGGATTACGACGCGGCAAAAGACCGTCAGGGGATGATCGAAGGCCGCATCGCCGAGATCCAAACCCGTTTGGCGAATGCCGAAGTCGTTGATCCAGCTCAACTTCAGTCGGGGAAAATTATTTTCGGCGCGACCGTCGAACTGCAAGACCTTGAGCTGGATGAAAAGGTGAAATACCAAATCGTCGGCGAGGACGAGTCGGACGTTAAGCAGGGGAAAATCTCCGTATTCTCTCCTATCGCAAGAAGTTTGATTGGAAAGAAAAAAGGCGACATCATTGAATTCAAGAGCCCGAAGGGCGAGAAGGAATTCGAAGTTCTGAACTTCTTCTTCAAATAGGTAAGCAAATAAGGTACGCCGTTTCCGACCTGGGAACGCCGTACTTTTTCAAGGCGGCATCATTTGAGAATTCTCCGTGGTAAATCCAATCTGGAAGTCTCTTCCCAAGGGTTTGCGTGGTTTGTGGTCGGCCTGGTGCTTGCGAGCTTTATTGGCGGCGCGGTTCGCACGATCTTAAGTTCGAACGCCGTTCACACCCGCATCGTGTCCGAGTTGCGCAGCCGTTTTCCGCGTCATCAATTTGAAATTGGACAAACCCAGGTGCTGCTTTCGCGCGGCATTTGGCCCGGCTTAGGCCTGCGCCTGCTCAATGTCACTTTCCGCCAGGACGTGTGCGGCAAACTCAGCTTTTTACTTGAAGTGCCGGAAGCCGTTTTGCCGGTGGATATTTTGAGCCTGCGCAAGGGCAAGGTGCGCTTGGGCCATGTCGAGCTGAACAACGGCAAAATTCATTTGGATTACAAACCCTGCGAAAATGCGGCGGCGGAAAAAAGTGAAGCGGACAAACTGAAGGCCGACAAAAAGCCGGTCATCAACACGGGAGCTTTGGATTGGCACAAAGCCGGCGAATATCTGGATGCCGTCGACCTCACGAATTTTGAGCTGACTTATGAGCGCAACGACACCTGGAAGATCATCGTTCACCAAATGCAGCTCGATTTAAGAGATGATTTGTCGGCTCATGGCTTGTTGGATGTGCAAAAGAGCCTGCCGTTCGGCGAGCTTTCCCACGTCGTCGATTTTGAAGCGCAGGGCGACGAGAAAGTTCTGCAGTGGGGAATCCGCTCGGAATTCAAAGAGGGTATAATCAATCTCAAAGGCAGCTTGGATTTCAATAATTCGGCGGCGATGGTGCAATTGAACGCGCGTCAGCTGCCGCTGAAAGACGTGATGAGCGAGCTTTACCAAATGGGATTCTTGGAGCGCGATGTCGCTTTAAAAACCACTTGGCTGAGCTGCGGGCTGAAGTGGGAAGGCCCGATCAGCCATCCCAATCAGGCGCCGATCAAAGCCAAAGATTGCAAGATCGAAGGCGGATATGGGCGTGTCGAATTGGAGAGCGGCGAATTCTGGGCGGATGCCAACTCGCCGTTGAAGACCGCGGCAAAAATGCGCATCACTAAACTTCAAATCCAGCCGATGCTTGAGGCCTTGGGCCGCCAAGTTTTGCCCGCGGTTTTGTCGAAGCCGGGCGTGTGGACGGGGAACGTCACTTATCTTAGCCCCAACGCATGGGAGTTGGACGGCCATTTAGAAAACGTCGAAGTGGTGTTTTCTCATCACAGCGTACGAGGCAAGCAGATGCTTGAAAAATTGCGTACGCACGTGGAGAAGTCGGCGAATAAAATTGAGGCTAAAGTCGACGAGCTCGTGATTCATCAAGGCGAGTTCAAAGGCCTGTTGCAGTTTAGTTTGCAGGATGATTGGCGTAACGGACAGTTTCAGGCGGCGGTGGAAAAACTGCGCTTCAGCCCCAGCATTCAAAATCTTTTGGTCGGCGGCACTTTGGGTAACTTGAAACTTTCCGGCCAAGGCGGATTGCAAGCCGGGGAGCTTGCGCGCTGGGATGGTCAATTCGAACTTGATCAGGTTTCGGGTCGCGGCTGGCAGGCACAAAATATCGACGTGAGATCTCATTTCAGTCCGGGGGTTTTTCACCTCGATGGACGAGTTGGGAAAGTGCTGGTGAATTCCGATTGGAGTTCATATCCGCAAGTGCAAATGGTTTACCCGCAGGCGGCCCGCGAAGTGCACTGGCGCAGTCTTTCGGCCAAAGTCGACATTCAAGCTAATGGCGGAAGTATTCCGCTAGCGACCGCGGTTTTGGAAAGCCAGCCGGCAGAGGCTCCTTGGAGGCTCAAGGGCAGTTGGCAGCGCGACGGGGAATTGAGCGCGCTTCTCTCGGTGGGCAGAGGGAAGTCCTTCGCGCTGCGCGGGGAAAAAGGCGTGTTGAGTGTGCTTCAAGAAAATTCTGGATCAATAAATTAGATAATTACATCAAACTGTTTTGATTGCCGCGCTCCAAAGTTCGCTCGATCGTGCCGGTGACGAGCGAGGCGATGTTTTCGGCGAGTTTCTCGGACCAGCGCTTATGCACTTTCATTTCGATCCGGTAAATGTCGGCCTCGTCGCGTTTGCGGAATAGGTAATCGTCGCTCGAGATGATTTCATCGACCAATTTGTACTCCTGTGCGCGTTTGCCGAACCAGTATTCGCCGGTAGCGACCTCTTCCATATTCAACTGCGGCCGGTTTTGTTTCACGAAGGCTTTGAATAGCAAGTGCGTGTCTTCAAGTTGATCCATGAACTTACGCCGGCCTTTGTCGGTGATTTCGCCGAAAATACTGATCGTACGTTTGAATTCGCCGGCGGTGATTTCCTCGTAATCGACATCGTGCTTTTTCAACAAGCGGTGAAAGTTGGGAACTTGGGCAACGACGCCGATGGAGCCGATAATCGCGAAAGGTGCGGCCAGAATTTGATCGGCCGTGCACGCCATCATGTAGCCGCCGCTTGCCGCGACCTTATCGACACAAACGGTAAGCCTTAATCCTGCGTCACGCACGCGTAGCAATTGCGCGGCACCAAGGCCGTAGGCGTGCGCCATTCCACCCGGGCTTTCCAGCACGACGACCACTTCGTCCACTTGCGGCCGGCCGACGGTAAGAATAGCGGTGATTTCTTCGCGCAAGTTCTCAACATGGCCGGCACGAATGTCGCCTTCGAAGCCGACGACGTAGATGCGTTTCTTGTCTTGCACTTTGGATTTTTGCGCTTTGGATCTCTTCTTATCCGCCTTCGCGTCTAGCTTACGTGCCTTGGAGCTTAGTACCGACCCCTTAAGGGTGCGTGCCATTTCATTGAAGCGGTTATTCATGTTTTCGATGGAGAGCAAGGGCTTGCTGTGGCGCGCCTTTACCAGAAGTCCAAAAAACAAAAGCATGATCGCGCCGATGGCGATGGTCAAAATGATCACTTTGCCGCTGAAAAGACCCATCTCGATCAGAAATTCCATTCGTCCTCGATTGACCTAAGTCCGGATAAGTTTTTGAAAACATCTCGTTTTAACAAAGACTTCGCTAAGATCAAGGGATGGACCGAATTATGCGTATATTTGTTGGAATTGGACTGATTTTATCGGTTAGCGCCGCACGCGCGGATCTGATTCATGCGAAAGAACGCATTAATCAGCGCTACGATGATTTTTTTCGCTACATTCATGAGCGTGAGGAGCGTCTTGAGCGGCAGCAAAAGGGTCATGACGACCGCAAAAAAGCCGAGGAGGCGCGCGCCGAAAAGCTGGAACGTGAACGTGAAAAATACGTGCTTGAGCGCAAAAGCCGCCCCAATATGGAGGGCCTGCGCTTAAAATACGAAGAGAAGTTAAAAGAACATCAAGAACAAATGGAATTGCTGCGTCGAAGATATGTGCAGCAGCGGGACGAGATCGAACAGTATCTTAAAAAGGGACGGATGATTCCCGCGATGAAAGAGTACGATCTCGAGGGTTATTGACAACCTCTTGGCCGCGGAGAATGATTGCTTCATCTTATTTTTGGAGGACAATCATGTTCAAAAGCATTCTGATTTTAGCAATGGGTTTGGGAATTTCTTCGGCGGCCGGCGCGCAGGAATACGGCGTGCTTTTAGGCGTGCATCAGACGACCGCGGACACTGAAGCGGCCAACACGAGCGTCGATGGACAGTTCGGCTTTAAAGCCGGCTTCGCGGCGGCTTTTGGTTTGGTCGACAATTTGAAGTTCCGTACGGGCGTAATTTATAATCAGCGCCACTACGAACTTAAGATGAACGGCATCAAGGCGGCTGAAGTGAACTTCGACTACTTCGATATTCCCGCTTTGGTTCAATACAACATGAATGAAATGTTCGGCATTTTCGGCGGTCTTATCGCGGCCGTGAACGTCAACGATCAAGTTAAAGGGGTCAATGGCGCGACTTTTCCTTCGGCGGACGCGGATAAATTAATCCCTTTGCTCAACGTGGGCGCGAATTTGACATTCGACGACATGATCGGATTTGATCTTTACTACGAGCGCGGTCTTGGATCGTTCGCTTATCAGGCGAAAGACTTTTCCACCTTTGGTGCGAACTTCATCTATTGGTTCTAGTTTTAGGATTTTATCAGGGAGTTGATCGGCAATTCCGTCATTGCCGACACTCTCTTCAGGAAAAGATAGACCAGCGTTCCCGAAAACAACATCAACGGGAGCGCGATCACCGCAAAGCCCATCCAAGTCATACGTGCGATTTGCTCATTCAACACTTGATCATGCGCCCCGGTTGCCAAAGACGGATCGATATCGACAAAAATATTGTAAGCCAAAATAAAATTCATAATCGATGAAATGAAAAACGAGATCGACAGCCATAGGGTAGTGCGTTTAAGCAAGACGAGGAATTCACTTTGCTTCATCAGCGCGGTTAAGCGTTCTTCGATTAGCGCCATATTCATGACCTGCGGATTGCAAAACATCATACGTGCCGCGGGATTCTTGGTCCATGCCGAGAACACGACAAGAATCCCCAGGAACAGCGGCAAACTGGCTTCTTTAAAGCAGAACCAGATTCCTTTCAAACTCATCAGTGCCAATCCGCCGGTCAGCAGAATGTTAACGATTCCTAGGAGTGAAACATAATTTTTATGTTTACGGCGAATGTAATCTTGAAGACCGTAAATCAGCGGGAAGCAGAGTGCGATCAACAAAGTCCAGCGCGCGTCCATGTATTTGGCGCCCTTGTTCAGAATCATCACCGGCAGAAGGATGTTGATCACAAGATTGAGAAGTGGATTCTCTTTGGATTCGCTGTCTTTCATCGATAAAGGTCTTGGTCTTTCTTGTTTTTAGTTTGTGAGTCAGGATTTGCCTGACAGTATAATAAGATAGGAACGAGTCAACTCTAACTCTGGGCTGCAACAGTTAATGAACATTAACGCCGAATTATTCCTGTGGTTACTTATTCTCTTCCAGGTGAAGCATTTCTTCGCCGATTTTCTGCTGCAGAATGTTTGGATGTTGCAGAAGGCCCGCCCCAATTGGGATTTCGTCTTGCCCTTGGCGATTCATTGCGGGGTGCACAGCCTTTCGACTTTGGTTATCGCGTTATATGTTAAGCCGCAAATGTGGTGGTTGGCGGTTCTGGATTTCGTGATTCACTTCGCGATGGATCGCTTGAAAGCGGGCCCACGCTATCTTGGCCGCTTTACCGACATTCGCAGCAAAGCCTACTGGGTTTCTTTCGGATTCGATCAGATGGTTCATCATCTGACCCATATTTATATTTGCTGGCTGCTCGCCACTATTTAATTTTCTCCTGAAAGTCTCATCCACATGTAAGTGTATTCAAGCGCGTTGAGTTTCACTTGCTCATCTAAGTTCGCGGCACCATTGTGGCCGCCGTTGACGTTTTCGTAATAGTAAAAGGGGTGTCCCAGTTCTTCCATTCGCGCCGCCATTTTGCGCGCATGCCCGGGGTGCACGCGGTCGTCCTTGGTGGAGGTCGTGAAGAACGGCGCCGGGTATTCCACATCCGATTTTAAATTTTGGTACGGTGAATACTTAAGAAGATATTGAAGCTCTGAGGCCACTTCAGGATTGCCGTATTCACCCATCCAGCTTGCACCGGCCAGAAGTTTTGAAAATCTGGCCATATCCAGCAACGGCACCGCGGAAATAACCCCGTTAAACAACTCCGGTCGCTGCACCATCACGGCGCCGGTCAGCAAACCGCCGTTGCTTCCTCCGGAGATTCCTAAATGGGCCGGTGCGGTGATTTTCGCCGCGATCAAGTCTTCGGCGACGGAAATAAAATCGTCATAGGCACGCTGACGGTTTTCTTTCAGAGCCGCCCGGTGCCAGTCGGGGCCGAATTCCGCGCCGCCACGGATATTGGCGATGACGTAAACGCCGCCTTGCTCAAGCCACAATTTCCCGATCATCGCGGAATAGTGGGGAGTCATGGAAATTTCAAATCCGCCGTAGCCATACATGAGCGTGGGATTGCGGCCGTTGAGTTCCAGATCCTTCTTGTGCAAGACGAAGTAAGGAATCTTCGTTCCATCGGCACTGGTCGCGAATTTTTGCGTTACCGTAAATGGGCTGGAATCGAAGCCTACGCGCTCACTCTTAAGGAGGGTTAAGGAGTGACTTTCTTCGTCCACCGCATATTGCGCATATGGGGTCAAATGGTCGGTGTAATAAAGGCTAGCGAACGAAGTCGGATCTTCATCATCGGGCGACGTGTAATTCAAGATTCCGGTCGTGGGAAGGGGGAGTTGGCGCTGGTGGAATGCGGCCCCGTCTTTAAGTTCAATCTCGATCACGCGGCTGAGAATATTATCAAGCACGGTGACGAAAAGCGTTTCGTCATTTAAATCGAGATTTTGAATCGATTGATTCTTACCGGCCTGAAACACCACCTCGGCATTTTCGAGCCCGGATGCATTCAGATCTATGCGCAAGAGGGAGTTGGCGGAAAAATGTTTGCCGCCGGCCTCGGTGTCTTCCTTAATTCGAAGATATATTTTATCGCGCTTAATGCCGAAAATCGCACTTGAACGGGGGACTTGCAGTTGCCGCAATTGTCCACCTGGGGTGCGCAAGAAATATTCAGTATTGTAGAAGGCAATGTTGCGCATAAGGATGACGTGTTTACGCTTGAAATCGTGCAGCAACATGGCGCTTGCGCTCAGGTCAGATGGTAAAACTTCGAAGATCGGTTTGGCCTTTTCCAGCGCTTCGCCACGATGCCAAAGGTGGATGACCCGCGGGTATCCAGAGGATGTCACGGACCATTCGTCAGAGGTCTTACCGATAAGAACAGTGTCTTCATCCAGCGGAGTGAGGGAGTTCTTTCCCTCCGGCACATTGAATCCGTCGGGGATAAATTGACCGGTGGAGACGTCAAATTCGCGAGTGACGACGGCATCTTTCCCGCCGCGCGAGAGATTGAGTAAATAACGGGATGAGTTTGGCTGTAAGCGCTGGCGTCCCCCATAAACCCAGTTTTCATTTTCATCGCGCGAGAGCTGATCCAAATCCAGAATGATTTCCCATTGGGGTTCTGCTTTGGTGTATTCCTCCCGCGTCGTGCGGCGAAGGACACCATGGGTGTGCTCTTGGTCGGTCCAAAAATTCCAAAAATAGCCGCGAGCAAAGCCCGAAAACGGCGCACGGTCTTTGGCGAATAATATCTCTTTAGCCTTGGCCGAAAATTTCGCATACACCGGCTGTGACTCTAAGACTTTTATTGTTCGTGCATTTTGTTGCTCGACCCACTTGAGCGCGCGCTCGCCTTCGACCTCTTCCAGCCAAAGAAAATTGTCCATGGGATAACTGGAGAGCAGGTGCAGGCAGTCCGAGGTGTCCGCAACGGCTTGGTGGGAGCAAACAAAAAGAGCGCAAATGAAGCCGAAAAAAACTCGCAAAAAGTATTTCATAAGGGATGACTAATGCCACGCATTAACGATGTCAATATGCCCTTATTTTGTTCGAGTGCGCGGTCGCAGAGCAGATATATTTTATAGCTTCGGTCGGCGCCGAAGCGGACGGCTTCGACGCTAGACCGCTAGCTTACGCGAGTAGATCCACTAACATAAATATTAATGGATAAGCTTAAAAAAGATGCCGAACCAAAAAACGATATCGGCGCATCGATAAATTTGGCCAAGTTCGCCAGTGCAAAGATATTTAACGAGCTTGGCAAGGAAGTGGTCGTCGGTTGGGCGGCATCGTGGTGATGAAAAAGTCCGGCCACTTGGCTTATCACCATATCAATGAAGCGGCCGGCGATTATCCGCCGGCTAACGATCTTCTCGGGCGCTGACGGCGTTTAACACCTTCATCTTGCGGCAACCGGTGAGCAGTCGGCCGGCAGAGTGGAGGACGTGCGCGAATCCTTGCTGCCGTCGTCATTTTGTAAACCGTCATAAACGATTAAACCAAAGCCCGCACCGATGCCTATGATCACGATTCCAGGCATTAAGCGATAGCGAATGCCTTTTCCGATCTCGCTTGATTTTGACCAGTCTTGAAGATGCGAAGCGATTCTTCGCGCGAGATCGCGCGGGTTGTTGCGCCCGCCGCCGCCGCCGTCGTCGTTAGGAGGATTTTCCGCGCCGCCTTCGGAGGAAGTCTCGGCGTTGCTGCTTTCACCCAATTTCTTTTGCACGTAAGGAGCCGCCGCGATCGCCGCGAGTCCACCTAATGTGATCGCGCTCGCGAGCACGGAGAAATCCTGGCCTAAAACACCACTGAAGGGAGTCATATTCCCTCCGGCCAGCAGAGTCTCGCAAACGCCGGCAAAAAGCGCTCCCCGCATAAGACCTTGGCCGCCGGTCTTTATAGTTTGATCGAGCCGATTCCAAAACCAATGACCTTTTTCCGATGGGGTGGGCCTTCCGAAAAACCATGAACCTGAAAACCGGCTGGCGACGCCGAGCACGGCTCCGCCTACAATCGTGGCGCCGAAGGCGCTGAACCGGTTAGAGTTCGGACGGTCCATATATTGGCATCGGAGTGCCTTGACCGCATCATCCGGGACGCCTACCCAATGTAAACCTCCCCACAAATACCCCGACTCAGACGGTCTCACCATCAGATGTTGTGAGCGTATCGAGCGATCGGAGCTTTCATTTTTCTGTGCTTCAGGGCGTGCCGTGCCCTCGACAGGTGGCTTGGCATAGTCGCGCGTTCCACAGGCGCCCAAAAAAAGTTGCGCGGACATAGCTAAAGAAAGGATCGCCGAGCTTCTTTTTTTCATTTTTTTCCTTCTTCAAAAAAGTACTGCGGATCCTGCGAGCGGGTGACGAAATTGCCCGGCCTTAAAATTTCCCAAATATAGCGGGTCGATATGACTTGGTTCTCGGCCCGCTCGGGTTGTAAGAAACGTTTACGAAAAATTGGGTAAACCCATTTTGTGTTATCGTCAAGGGCGATCGCCAATTTTCCGATTTGACTTTCTTGAAGCGGAAAGGCGTTTTCTTCGCCGCCCGGGCCGAGCTTATGGGCCAGATCCGGATTCATCTCCATCGGATTGCAAAGGCGGTAGCGGGCGTAACGTCCTGACACTTCGACCATTTGCTGTTCCATTTCTTGATAATGCCAAGCCATGACCCCGCCGGTGGCGAGCGAGAAAATCACGGAGGTGATGACCGTATTGCGCGTTTCGTATTGTTTGTACTGACCGTGATGCACGAACTCGTGCCCGATCACAGCTCCGGCTACCGCGCCGGCCACCATTCCCAGCGCGATTTTCTTGGTTTGCCCGGTGGCGCATCCGCTTTGTGCAAGGATCAACGAGATGAGCCCCGCAACCGTGACCGACTTCAAATGCCTCACTTGGTGCCTCCTTGGGCGATATCATAGCGGCGTGTGAGCACGACAAAAACTTGTTCCCCGGCCGGGACGACCACGTACTCGATCGCGCTGTTACGGATGTCGCTCATGATCTGGCTGGCCACTTGAAACGAGGCTGTGCTCAACCCGGAGAGAACTTGGTTTCCGACGCTCACTTGCGGCTGGGAGCCAAGCAAGCCGAATTCCCTCGTGCGGCCGGCATCGGCGAATCCGCTCAAGAACCCGAACGCCAACGCGGTTCCGTAGTTCGCCATTTTATCGGAAAAATAAAGGCCGTCGATTTCCGGCAAAGCATTGCGCGAAAGGGCCAGGGCGTTCAAGGAACTTTCAATTCCGTTTGGAAAAACGACGGTGCCGAACTCCACGACCACCCCTTTTAAGATCGGATCGAAGTGGGATCTGCCGATCAAACGCGAACCGCGCGGTATTCGCCGCTTCATGTCCATACGGTATTCGTTGGTCGTTTCCGCCATCACGAATGATTTTTCGACCGACGTTTTGATCGGCGTCAGCAGTTGTGCCTGAAATACGGCCCCGGTGGGAATATACAGATCCGTTTTTGCCGAATTTAAGTTGGCGAATCCATCTCCCGGTTCATAATTCACGATATGAACGGGGGCCCCCGACCTCGGGCGATTGGCGGAAGTCCTGTGCTGTAGATGACCTACGTCATGGCGTAAATCGTCCGCTTGTTTTTTTAAGCGCATAAGGTGAGCGAGCGCTTCGGAGTCTTGATCCTCTTTAACCGCGGGCGTGCGTTGCGGACCGACCGCCGTGGGTTTTTTGAAGGAAAGGAGCAGGGCCGCTCCGGCGGCGACGGCGATCACCGAAATTAGGACCCCAGCGGCGACCCGGATTAACTTATGTCGCTCGCGCTCCCAGACGGAAGAATGCTCGGCCTCTTTAAGAAGTTCTTCCAGACTCATAGTTCGCAGTCTCCATTGAAGACTTGCGAGACTTTGAGAATGTAGTCCGCTTTGTCTTTTTGCACGAATCGCAGTTCGAACATCATCTGATTGTTATTGTCGAAGAAAACAAAAAGATTGGTTTTGAAGCTGCGGTCCAAAGCGGTGGCCAGGAGCGACGGGGAGGGGAGATTTCCGCGCGGGCTGCGGAAGACGTCCAACTCGTTGCTCTCGATGGTGGGAATGATCGCCAGGCTTCTTGGCGAAGAGGCATTGGTGACGACCTTGAAATGTTTTTTATCGGCGTAAAGAGTCACCTTCGGCTCTTGCTCGAACACGATTTGCGTGGTTATGCCAATCGCTAAGTTGACCGGCACCACTTTGCAAGACGAGCTTGAGATTTTTCTCACACCCGGAACGGCGAAAACGCTTTGTGTTTGCAATGCCACGATCAAGAGCAACAGCGAAAGTTTCATGGGCGCATCTCCTCTTGAGCTTTTTTCGAAAACTCAAGAAAGCGGTCTTTGGTGCGGCTCGGACTCCCGCGCTCAAAGCCGCCCAATCCAATGTCCCGACCCTCTTGAATCTCGGCGACCGCGTCGCGCGAAGCGTGTTCTTCCTCTTCGTCTTCGCGCAACTTTTGTTCGAGCTGGTTACGCTGCTCTTTGAGATCGTGGATCTGAGTTCGAAAATCATATCTGGTCCTGAAGTCTTCCACTTTCAAGGCCCGGTCTTTCCACCACTTGATCTGATCGACGCTCCTTGCTGAAGCGCCGAGGCCGGCGAGTGCGCCGGCACCGACTTTCCCAGCGGCTGCCAAGCCAAGCATGGCGCCGCCCCATCTAAAGCCGAGCGGCATAAAAGCGGATTCGAGGTGCACGGCGAATTTTCGCGTCAGGCTTGGAACAAAGAAGATCATCACTCCTAGAATGAACGAGAGAAAATAAAAATTGGCTTCGGGGTGGGCGGGAAATGATTTTCCGCTGACGATATCGGGCATGATGAATGCCACCAGAATCACCAGCGTGGTCTGCCACAAAAGTAGAATCAGAAATTCTTTGACCAAGCCGAGGAAGGCCTCCATCTCGTCGAATAAAACTCCTTTGGCTAGGATCAGCGGTCCCAATACGGCATAGAAGAAAAAGAAGATCGTGTAGAATGCATAAATGATCCAGTAGCCGAGATTGGGCAGCAAACGGGCCAATCCTTCGGCCGGCCATCCGACGATGTTGGTGAGCGACTTCAGTTCCGGAAAGCCGAAGCCTTGCCATGGAATCGCGAAAATATTCACGACGAGAAAGGTGTTGAAAGAGTCGACCAGATCTTTCATCCCCAGCATCAGCGACGGCCAAAACAAGACCACCGTCAAAAGGACCGGCAGATTCCAAACCTTTTTCTCGAAGTCGGCCTCTTCAAAACGCTTCAACGTCATTACGCCGATGGAGATAACCAGGAGCAATGCCATCAAAAGATAGGCTGGGCGAACAAACTTCGGCGTAAAGACCTGGAACCAATCGCTGCGCAGGCCGAAGGCCGATGTCGAAATCGGAAAGACGTCCACGAGGTGGGAACTACCGAGGTCCATGATTGACCACCTCACGTTGCTTTTGATTTAGAATTTCGGATCCCTGAAGGAGAGTGGCCAGGCCGGACGTCGGCTCTTTCGCGCTTCCGCCTTCCTTTAATCCCTGCACGGCAGTCAAAAGTTCGGTGAGTTGAGCGGAGACCCGGGTGCTGGCGCGCCAATTCCCGATTTGCGCCTGCGTTTGCAGTTTAGGAACGAATCCATGCTCGGCCGAGCGTAAGCCTTCGGCCAGTTTTTGCTGTGCTTCGAGATCGGCGAGATTGGCGGCCACGCTTTCCTTTTGAAACCTTTCGAGCCGGCCTTTTTCAGGGATTTGTTTCCCCAAACTATCCGTTTGCAGCTTGAGAAGCGCTTGGTTGTAAACTTCCGTTCCCTGATATTCCTGGATGGACCGGTTTATTCCCGAAGACAGTTGTTCAAGGACGCGTGCGGCTTTGTCGAGGGATTCGGCATCGCGCTTATTGGCGTCAAGAAGCTCTTTGGCGGATTTCAATTGCTGCTCGGAAACATTGATCAGCTTTTGCAGTTGAAAAGATTCGGCCGAGAGCGGCACTTGCGCAAATGCCGCCGGGAAGATGACGGATAAAATGACAAGAACTGCAATCCGGGGTTTCAACGGCGTTGCTCCTTTCGCCATGCGACGAAATCCATCACGTTTTGTTGATAACTCCTTTTGGGTTTGTGAGGAGCGCCCCGCATCTCGATATTGTCTTCGGGCGCGGTCGTGCTAAGCCAGTACTCGAGCGCACTCGGCACATGGCGAATCACCGTTCGCTCATTGTCGCGAATCAGAAAAATATCGGAGTAGGAACCTTTCTCTCGGCGCAGTGATTCGATGGCCCATTGGTCGATGGGCGTGAGCGAAAGAGCCTCGGCAAAATTTCGCGGATCTCCGCGCTGCTGAAGGATAGCCTTGGACTGGGCGTTTTGAAGGATGCTCGATCCGGCCAGGTTGGAGGTTATTTTTTCCAGATCTTGCACGACGATGACGGCGCCCGCGAAATACTTGCGCAGCGTGGAGACCAGCTCATCCACGAACTCCGGTTGGGTCTTCAAGAGTGAAAAGGCGACTTCGTCAAGAACGATCCACGAAAATTTCTGATTTCCCGTTTGCCTGATCCGTGCCCACAAACTGGCGCAAACAATCAGTTGCACGACGCGCGAGAGATCTTCGAATTCCGTAAGCCCCTTGAGATCGAAGGTCAGAACGCGGTCATCGACGGTCGGCGCTTTGTTGTTGTCGAGGAATTGGCCGAAGAAACCGCTTTGCCCCCACGGTTGCAATAGCATGTGCAGGCGGTGGGCTTCGGGCGTTTCGAGTTCGGAAAGTTTTTGCAGAATGAACGAAATCGGGCGGGCGGGAAGAGTTTCACTGTCAAAAAGTTCGGACAGAGACTCTTGCAAAAGATGCCGGATCTCGATGGGAGGAAGTTTGCCGTCGATTCGCACCATTTCCAGAAAAATTTGGAATATATGTTGGCGGCGAAGGCGCTCCTCTTTTAGGTCGGACGATTTCGAGAGAAAAAACGGGCTTAACTCAAAGCCCTGTCCCGGTTCCAGACTCATCACTCGTCCGCCCAGAAATTGCGTCAGTTTGTTGTAGGAGCCGCCGATATCGACAATGAAGATATTCGGATCGATCGAAGAGCTTTGGGCCAAAAGAGAGTTCACAAAAAAACTTTTTCCCGATCCGCTGGTGCCGCTGACCAGCCAATTGTAATTCGCCAAATTTGGATCGACGGGATCGATGCCGTACAGGCTGGCATTTCTGGTTTGAAAGCTGGCGATCGCGCGGCGGTCGCCCTTTGCAGGACGGAAGAAGGGCAGAAAGTGAATGGCGTTTGAACCGAGCACGGTGTGCGTGCGCAGGTTTTTTCCCGCAAACCCGGGAATGCACTCAAGATAACCATCGAAAGTTCCCAGTGTGCATTCGCGAAAATCGCAGAAGTCCATTTTGGCGCCCGAGCGCAAGATATCGGCCAGCGCTTTGCGCTGGAACGAAGCCAATTCCTCCGGCAGCCTCAAACCCATGGTCAGGCGCATATCGAAGATACCTTCCGAGCGATCAGCTAATCCGCGAAGGACTTGATCGATTTGATCGATCTGACTGTCTGCGCTCGGCGACGGGGAACTTTTACCGGAGCGTTGCGCATGGAGCAGGTTTCGCTTTCTCTCGAGCCGGGAAATGATCGGACGGATATCGCGAGCTTTTAGGCGGATGCATACGTCCATGGGATAGGGCAAGCCGGTGATGGATTGAATCATTCCGAGTTCGGTAAATGACTCGGGTAATTTGGTGAGTTCAAGCGCGCGGAAGCGATCTCTGTTGTTGATTCTGACTTGGCCGGCTTCGATTTTAAGGCCGGGCCATTCGGGCTCTTGATGTTCGGATGCGACGAGATCCTGCGCGCTCACGTAAATTTCTTTTTCGATTCGTGTGCGGTCCAAAGCGTGGGCGCCGAATCCGAACGAACTCAGCTGAGACCTTATCAATGTTCTTTTCTCGCCGAGAGCGTCCTTATCCAGCGCTTCGTCGGTCCAAAAGCAAACGATGATTTTTTGCGACAGAAGGCGGGGCTGGTCTTGGCTCATCTGAGAAACTTGGTCGGCCAGGCGGTCCAGTAAGATTCGCCTTCCGTAAGAATTCTTGGAAAGAAAAGATTGGCTGAGCTGCTCTTCCACCCATGCGGCGAATTCGACCCGCTTGCGAAAAACGATTTGCAACTCTTCCCCGGGCGACAAGCGAAGTACCGAACGCCAGTCGTGATGAAGGCTCTTGAATTGTTCGGAGGTGATGAATGACCCGTCGATGCCGTCAACCTCGAACATAAAACCGCGGCGCGCTTTCGCGGACATCAGTCCTTCGCTGCTGATCTCATGGACATCCCAGAAACGGGCCAGAAAGGTCGGCGCAGGCTTTTTCATTTACCGGCCTCCATCCGCGAAGATTTTCGCACTGATCGTGGTCGGCAATTTGAGAAAGCGGAATAGCCTTGGCGCGAATAAGTCGCCCAGCGCGCGGCGAAAGCAATGAAGAGCGAAGCCCAATATAAATGTCAGTAAGAAAGCCCATAGGCGATGGATGCCGAAGGCCTGTGCGAGTTCGCCGCCACCGACGAACGTCAATGCAAGCACGATCAATTCGGTAGGCGTAAAACCGAAGATTTGAAATGGCTTGTCCAGGTTCCGGTAAACGGGTGAGCGCATCGGGCCGTCTCCTTATCGGGTCAGGTGAAGTAATTGATGATCATGTAGGCGCCGTTGGCGACGATTAACCCAACGATGCTGTAGATCAATTTTTGAAAACCGGCGCCTTCACCTTTGGCGATCAAAAATCCCGACCAGACGACGAAGCCCACAATAAGAATGTTTACGACTCGCACCAGAGCATTTATCGTCTCGGTGATTCGGCCTTCTAAACCGCTTTGCGCCAGCGCAGGGCACGAAAGAAAAAGTGCAAATATTGCACACGCGGTTATCGTTAAGGCCCTGTGAGAATTGATGCGCGTGCGATCCATCATTTTTGTCGATTGCAAATGATGGTCCAGGAATTTTTTAAGACTAAGATTGGTTTGTGTGGCTTGTGATCGGAGTCGTGATCATGAGTGGGGCATTATTAACCGCGAACTCTGTGCAAACAGAGTTCTTTATTGCAATAAGAGTAATTTCGCTCGAATAAGCCAGTTATTCCCAATATTTGTCGATCACATGTGTGGCTTGTCAGACCCATTCCAGCAGGACTTTGCCGTGGTTGTAGATCTGAGCCGAAGCTCCACCAGCGCTTCATGTTCGCGCCAAACGCTCATAATACTTCTTAATATTATAAGGAGTGAATGTTCCCTTGCGTATCGCCTTCTTACCACCGACGTCGCCGGTGAAGTGAAGACCTTGGGCGTTGACTCGGGGGCTGGAGTGGCCGAACCTTATTTTGTGCACAAGATCCACAACTATCTTTTAAAAAGGATTTTAAAATGAAATCAATGGGTTTACGAAAGAGTTTAACTCTCATTTCACTGATGTTTTCGGTGTCGGCATTTGGCGCCGCTGAAGGATCAGAATTTCAGCATCAAGCACCTGTATCGACGTTCGAATTGACGCCGACCCTAGAATATAAGGCTTTCACCACCAAACTCAAAGCCGTCGGATTTGACAAGGCGGAGATAAGTGAGCTTTCGGAAGGATTGATGGGTGAATACGGACTCAACGACATGCTGTCCCTTGGTTTTTTGCTCAAGCATAGCTCGAGTGACAACAAATATTCGCCGTCGGGAGCCACGAAAGACACGAGCGCAAAAGGTCTAAAAGATCCTGATTTTTTCGTAAATGGACAAGTGGCGGCCGGTCCCGGCAGCTTTCGCTTCGGAACTCATCTCTCCTTCTCCATGGAAGATAGAAAAACAGACGCCTCTGAAAAATCAAATATGGCGAGCGGGGGAGCTCTATTGACGCCATTCGTGGGATACGAGACGATTCTTGGCCCTCACGCGGTGGGCGCGCGCATGGCCTACACCCTCTATAAAGGCGAACAAAAGCGGTCCGATAGTTCTTCAGGGACGAAAGTTGATTCGACAGTTAAGGGTGGAGAAGTCCTAACAACGGCTCTTTTTTATGAATATGATTCGCAGCCGGTCACTTTGGGTGTTTCGTTTGAACTTCAAAACCAAAGGTCAACGAAGACAACCAAGAATGGCAACACCACCGACAACAACAATCCTGTGAGCATTTATGGTTTGAGCGTGTATGCCCCGGTGTTGGTTGCGCCTAATATAACGATCCTACCTAAGGTGACCTATAACGCTTATGGCGCTTATGACAGCACGAACATTGATTCAGTTACCGGATGGACAGTTCAAGTTGGGGCGAGATTTGCGTTTTAAAAAGACATAGATTTGGAGCGCGGTCGGCTGTTGACGATGGCCGTTTCCGCGCCCACTTTTCAGGCGCAGGTAGCACTATTGGGGAGTATTATTAAATCCCTTGCGAACAAAATAAAAATCACAAATATAAACTGAGTTTTTCACGTCTATTGTTTCCATGGAGCAAGAACCTCCAGAAAAATTCTTTGAAACTGCAACTACCGTTTTTGAATCATTCCCATCCCACGCTGATGGCTCGGGTTTTATGTCCAAAAAGGCATAAAGTTTTTTTGCATCATCACCTGTCACACGCAAACTTCCGGAGCCATCCTGCGAGTCGAAATCAGTAATCGGATACTCCGACTTTCCTGATGAAGCAATTTTTCGACTGTGCTTAAAGTCTTTTGCGAAAGCAGAGAAACCGGAATAAGCGACTAAAAATATTAAAACCAGCTTCATAAAGGCTCCTTATTTTTTTCTAGATTCACCTGTTTCTGAGAAGTTCTCAAGTCCAGAACCCAATGTCTGAAGTCAAACAGTGACCGACTTCGGCTATGACTTTAGAAGCCCAATGTCGAGATCGTCTTCTGCATTGAAGGTCGATGTTTCAGAAGTCACCGTCTTTTGATCTGAAGCTGATTGTTTGGAATGAAATGGGTTTTAAGTGACATGGCATGTGAAACCGGCTGAATTCCTCTTGAGTAATCCAGTCATTCCAAATATTTATACTCTATATGCCCGAACTTCCAGAGGTCGAAAACGTGAAGCTTAGCTTGCGCAGTCAAGGCTCCGTCGGGCAGTCCTTCGTCAAAGTGCAACTACTGCGCAAGAATCTAAGAACGCCGTTGAAAACCGAACTTAGCAAAAAGCTTCCGGGACAAATACTTCTAAGTATCGAGCGGCGAGCGAAGTTTCTGCTGTTTGAGACCGAAGATTTTATTTTACTCAATCATTTAGGCATGACCGGATCGTGGCGAAGCTTAGCCGGCGAAATCCATTCCGATGAAATTAGGAAGCACGATCATGTGATCTTGCATTTCGCTTCCGGCATGAAACTGATCTACAACGATCCGCGCCGCTTCGGTTTGCTCGAGTTGATCGATAAACGAAAAACGCTGAACTCGCGTTGGCTCAAAAACCTCGGTGTCGAACCGCTCACCGAAGAGTTCAACGACGAATTTCTATTTAAGCTCACTCGTAAGCGCAAAGCGCCCATCAAAGGATTTTTGATGGACCAAAAGAACGTGGTCGGGGTCGGCAACATCTACGCTTCGGAAGCTTTGTTTGCGGCGAAGGTGAAACCGCTCAAGGCGGCCGGCAAGATCAGCAAAAGCGAGACCGAACAAATCGTGCGCAGTATTCGCGAAATTTTAAAAAAGGCGATCGCCGCCGATGGCTCGACGATCAGCGATTATCGCAACTCGCATGGCGAGATCGGTCAGTTTCAAAACAGTTTCTCGGTTTATGATCGTGATAAAGCGCCGTGCCGCGAGTGTGGTGCGCCGATTAAATCGCGCGTGATCGCCGGGCGCAATACGTTCTGGTGCCCTAAGTGCCAGCACTGATCGCGCTGGCTTATTTAAGTCTGTTGGCACTCGGCCTGATGGACAATATGCGTGGGCCGTTTTTTCCGGAGATTATCGCCGACCTCCAGCTCAATGCGACCGAAGCCGCTTCATTTTACGGGATCACTTCGCTCAGCGCTTTTTTCGGCAGCTTCATGTCGCACCGTTTGATGAAGGGGCGCGACGTACTGAATGTCATGACTTTGATCAGCGTGGTTTTCACTTTAGGCTATGCCGGCGTTTCACAAAGCCATGAGTACATTTTCCTACTCGCTTTCTGCGCGATATTCGGATGGGCTTATGGTTTTCTGAATGTTCTGCAAAATGTTTTGGTCAGTGAGGCCGCGCCGAAGTCGAAGCGCCGCCGTCTGCTGAACGGCCTCCAGGGGATGTATGGCCTTGCGGCGTTTTTGGCGCCGGTGATGGCGACGGTGATGCGTGATGTGGGATTCACCTGGCGAATGACTTTTTTGTTGCTCGCCGCTTTGCCGTTGATCGTTGCGGCAATGAGTTGGTGGAAACGCGGGGTTCATCTGTATGCGCATGACGCGCCTCCTGCCGAAAGATTAAATAGTAAAGAGTGGCGGCTGTGCGCCGCGATGGCCGTTGTTATGTCGGTTTATTTATGGGGCGAGTTGTCGGCCTCGACACGGCTGGTGTTGTGGTTACGCACCGAGCGGGGTTTTGCCCCTGATGCGGCGGATTTTCAATTGGGCATATTCTTTTTGGGCATGCTGACGGGGCGCCTCACGTTTAGTTTTCTTTCGTTTGAAAAGCTGAACAATTGGACGATTTTGATGTTGAGCGCCGTTCTTTCGTCAGTGATTTATTTGGCCGGGCTCCATTATTCTCCCTGGCTGTTGGCGTTGTCAGGCTTAGCCTTTGCGCCGTTTTTTCCGGTCATGATGGATGAGGCCGCAATGAGTTTTCGCAACAAAGCTCCGCAGGCCTTAGGCGTCATTATCGGCGTGGGCAACCTCAGCATCATGTCGATGCACATGGCCGTGGGCGTGTTGACGGCCTCGTTTGGTCTCACGGCGGCATTGCACGTCGGGCCCATCGCTATGGCGATTGTATTTGTCCTTCTGGCTGGCCTGAAATATTATCGCTAGCTCATGCTAGCCTTTCCCGCATCCCTCAAGATTATTCTTCAGCGCATATTGTGGTTGATGTTCGGCTATTTTATTTGCCGGGCGTTTTTCCTGGTGTGGAATTGGAACGTTTATTCCGACGAACCATTCAAACAGCTATTTTTGGCTTTCTTTTACGGAATGCGCTTTGATCTGTCGGCGATTTTATTCACCAACTCGATTTTGCTGTTGATCTGGATTTTGCCCAGCCGCTGGCTAGCCAAAAAACCATTGCGCTATTTCGACCTGGCACTATTTGCGATTTTAAACTGGATCGCGATGGGCTTGAGCATTGTGGATGCTGAGTTCGTGAAGTTTATCGGCAAGCGCACTTCTTATGATTTGTTGATGATGGGCGACGATTTGCAGCGCCACTCGTTGAATGTCATTTGGACCTATTGGCCGTTTTGCCTTGGCTTAACCACCCTGACGGCATTCTTGGTTTGGGTGATGCCGCGCTTTCGTGAAGATCCGCGCGATAAATTGCTAAAGCCCGTGCCGTGGCTCTGGCGCTTGGCGTTTCTCGGACTTTGCGTCGTCGGCATGCGCGGGGGATTTCAATTTAAGCCGCTTCATCCCATGCATGCTTATTTCAGCACGCGCCATGAGATGGGATTGCTCACCCTGAACTCGGCCTTCAATTTTATAAAAAGCCCGCCACGCTTGGAAGTGCAGCGCCAGCGCTACTTCACGCAAGACAAAGAGGCGATCACGCATTTGCGCGATCTCACCGAACTCTCGCGGCCGCCGCTTGGTGTAGCCAAGGGCTGGAATGTTGTGGTGATTATATTAGAGAGTTTCAGCTTGGAGTACGTCGGCGCGGCGAACGATTATCCGGGATACACGCCGTTTATCGATGAGTTGGCGAAGATGTCCTTTTTCTTCCCCTTGGACTTCGCCAGTGCCCGCCGCTCGGTCGAAGGATTGCCCGCGGTACTTTGTGGGCTGCCGGCGATGATGGCTGAGCCGGTGATCACCTCGGACTTCAGCAATAACCGTTTCGATTGTTTGCCAAAGGTTTTGGGAGCCAACGGATATAGCACTTACTTCCTGCATGGCGCACATAACGGCTCCATGCATTTCGATACGTTCTCAAAAATCGCCGGTTTTGAGAACTTCGTCGGCTTGAATGAGTATCCCAAAGACAACAAAGATGATTTTGATGAAGTGTGGGGCGTACTTGACGAACCGATGCTTCAGTATGCGGTAAAAACCATCGATGAGGCGCCGAAGCCGGTAATGTTGAGTTTATTTACCTTAAGCTCGCACCATCCGTATTACATTCCGCCGAAGTACCGCGGCAAATTCCCTAAAGGCACGCTGGAGATTCACGAAACCATCGGCTACACCGACTTGGCCTTGCGTGAATTTTTTAAATCGGCCGAGAGTAAGCCGTGGTTCAACCACACCATTTTTGTCGTTACCGCCGACCACACTCACAAGTCCGATCAGAAAAAGTATGCCGATCTTATCGGCGGTTGGCGCGTCCCGCTTCTGATTTACGTTCCGGGCCTTAGCGACCCGAAGGTGAAAGCGCCGCCGGAGCGGATCACTCAGCAAATCGATGTGGCGCCGAGCATTTACGATTTACTGGGCCTCAATTTGCCGGATCATTTGCTTGTGGGGCAAAGCGTTTTCGACCAAGGTAAACCCGGCCATGCTTACAACTACACTCACTACAGCTATTGGTATTTGGATCCCGAATTATTGGTCGATTTCGGGCGCGACCCGGCCCCGCTGAAGACCTATAAACATAAGGGCACTTATGGCATTCAGGAGCTAAAACCGGGGGAAGAAACGTTGAAGGCGGAAAAGGCCTTGCTCGATATCAAATCGGTTGTTCATTATATGAATGAGGGTTTGTTGCGCAATTCACTACATGCATGGCGGAAATCTTTATGAGTGATTTTTATCAAGACCCACCTCGGCTGACAAATACCTTCGATTCCAATCGCTGGCTCAAGGCTTACTTGAAATACAAATTACCGAAGGAGATATTCGCGCATCTCGAGCCCGACTTACACCGCTTCGGGAGCCTATGTGCCGGGGAATACGACATGCTGGGGCGGGCGGCCGCGAATGAAAAGCCGGTTTTGATTCCCTTCGATCCATGGGGAAAGCGCATCGACGAAATCAAAGTTTCTCGCGCTTGGTCTGAGCTTAACGATATCTCCGCACGCGAGGGCTTGATCCATCACGGCTATAAGCGCGCACACGGTGAATTCTCAAGGCTCTATCAATTTTCTAAACTTTATTTGTTTCATCCCTCCAGCGCATTTTACACATGCCCCTTGGCGATGGCTGACGGCGCGGCTCGCGTTTTGGAAGTCTATGGCCGCGCTGAAGTTCACAGCCAAGCGTTCAGTCACCTGACCTCCGATTCACCGCAAGAGTTTTGGACCTCCGGCCAATGGATGACCGAGAGGACCGGCGGCAGCGATGTCAGTGCGACTTCGACGGTCGCGCGCATCGAAGGTGGGCAGGCGCGGCTATTCGGCACGAAGTGGTTTTCTTCGGCGACGACTGCGCAAATGGCCTTGGCGTTGGCGCGAGTCGAAGGGTCACCGGCCGGCTCAAAGGGTCTGACCTTATTCATGGTGCCGATGCGTTTAAGCGACAATTCCTTAAACCACATTCGGGTTTTGCGTTTGAAAGACAAACTGGGAACTTGGGCGTTGCCGACGGCCGAGCTGCAACTTGAGGGTTCACTCGCCACTCAAATCGGCGAGCGCGATCAGGGCGTGAAGACCGTAGCGACAATGCTGAATATCACGCGACTGTACAACTCGGTGTGCTCGATCGGACAGATGGCGCGGGGGCTTGAACTTGTGCGCGATTACTCGCGGAGGCGAAAAGTTTTTGGCGCGGAGTTAAACGCTCAAGTTTTGCATTTTCAAACTTTCGCTCTCGAAGAAGTGAAATCGCTGGCTGGGTTTTTGCTGACTTTCGAAATGGTGCACTTGCTCGGCAAGGAAGAATGCGGCAAGGCCAGTGCTCAAGAGGCGGAAATCTTGCGTTTGCTGACGCCGGTCACTAAATTGTTTACCGCGCGCGCGAGTGTACAGACGGCGAGTGAAGTGGTTGAAGGTTTTGGCGGCGCCGGCTACATCGAAGACACCGGTATTCCGGTTCAACTGCGCGACTCGCAAGTGTTCTCCATTTGGGAGGGCGCGACCAATGTATTGAGCTTGGATTTGCTCCGTGTTTTACAGAAAAAATCGGCGCTAGAGTCTTTGCTTGCCGATATGAATCGTCGCTTAGTGGCGTTGAGTGCAGCAGATTTTGTGGGCTTTAGGGATTTCGCCTCTGTGCGTGTGAAGGAACTTGCTGATCAGTTGAATCAACTGCTGGGCGGCTCAATGGAATTGCAGCAGGCCTCGTCCCGCGATTTGGCATTTTATTTGGCCAGACTTTATTCGTTCATCTTATTGATCGAGTGGGGGTCCACGGATCCAGCGCTTACGCGCGGTTTATTACCTTGGGCTAGGCTTTTTCAATCCCACTTTGTGGGTGAGTGGGTTCCAACTTCGACGGTCAGCGTGCAAACGTCCCGCGAAGTTTGGGATGGATCTTTGACGCCTTAACAAATCGCGCAAGCCAATTCATTGACATCAGATCAATGCATTTTGTGATCTTTGACACGTGCAAGGACTTGGCACTTAGGGCAGGTCGCTTCCTCGCGCAGAGTGTAATTTTCCAAGTAAGTTTCCACCCGGATCGTCAGCTGCGAATTACACAACGGACAGGCGTTTTGCAACTCGACGAATGATTGGTGACGGGTTTGATTTTGATCTTGGTTTTCCCACTTGGTGCGTTTCATCTTAACGTTGCTCCTAAGGCTTACGTGATCTACTCTCTTATGAGTTGCAACTCTGGTGCTCATGTCTTTGGACGGGGGAAATATGAAGAATTTAGTTTTGGCTCTGTGTGTTTGGACCTGTGCTGCGCAAGCGGCAGTTATCGAAAAGGTGGATTTTCCGGATCAAATCACAATCGGAACCCAGAATCTGGTCCTGAATGGCGCGGGCTTACGTAAAAAGAAAAAGTTCTTCAAATTGTGGGACGTTTACGTGGCGGCTCTTTATCTTCCCACGAAATCTTCGGATGCCGCGGCGATCATGGCCAGTCCGGCTTTGAAAGTGATCGACATCGTTTATCTGCGCAGTATCGACCGCGAGGCGCTGCAAGAGGCATGGACGGAAAGCTTTAAGAAAGTTTGCGCTAAAGATTGCGAGGCGGCCAAAGATCAGTTGAAAGCCTTCAATGATCTGATGGTCGACGTAAAGGCAAAAAGCCGCACCAAACTGACCTTCGAAAAAGACGGCATCAACGTCGAGGTGAAAGGCAAGTCGGACAAGTCCGCGTTGATCTCCGGAGAAGCTTTCCGCCGCATCATACTTGAAATTTACTTAGGTAAGAACCCCATGGCGCCGGAGTTGACGGCGAAGTTGTTGGGTCTTTAGTTCATTGCGGGGCCTCACAAGGCCCCGGCTTTTCGCCACCCTTCGCGCGCAAGCCACGATTTCGCTTCGCTCAAATAGTCGGGTGGTGCCTTACGTAGGCCTCTCCGCGCGGAGAGTATCGGCCCGATGTCGCGCCCCAATAGTTTTCGCCAATCCGTAAAGTACGCACCCGAAGAATACCGATCCACAAAGGCAATCGACTTCCAATGCTTCGCTCGGTTCAAAAGCACATAGGCCATCCCATTTCGCGCTTCCGTAGGCGTCTTCAACACATGCAAATGAAAACGGCCCTTAAAGACCGACCCCACACCGCCTGCGAATTTACGAATGGCCTTACCTAAGCTTGCACCCAAGCCTTTCATGGCGCGGCTCAAGGTCTCGTTATCGCGGCACTCCACGAACAAATGCAGGTGATTGCTCTCGAGTGAGAAGTGAATCACCCGCAGGCCTAAGCTCTTGGCCTTCTTCAAACAGCGCTTTAAATGATCGAACATCAAATCGCAGCGCAGGTTTGGCAGGTCATCTTGTAATTTCAAAGTGATGTGTAGCGGCTTTTTGAAGCCGACTTGATCTCGCTTCATATGGTTGACCGTGCCGCTTTGATTTTTGCGGCCTGAGCCTTTGCGCTTTCCACCCCAGCCTCCGACGCCCTTCATTTCGAGTTGCTTGTTCTTTTTCATGTGGATTAGGTTTTAGATTTCAATCATCGCCGAATCAAGTGTTTTTCGAGGATGACTCGTTGAGATGCTGATGGAGGTTGCGCGAGTATTTTCCTTCCGTGAGAGGGCCTTCCTCATGCGCTTCCGGCGCATGAGGGTGTATTTTGAGAGAGGTTTTTTGAAGGCTCAGGGAGTCGTATGTGAGGATAAAAATGCGGACCAAAAATTGCTTTTGTATTGCCGGTGGCGCGGGATTGTTTGGCGCAAGCTATATCCCGCTTATGAACGTGAGTTTGGTGACGGTTTTGGTCACTTAAGGGGTAAAAAATGTTGGGCTTTCACTTGAAATCGATAGGCGCTTTGATTCTCGCGATGGCGGCTTTTCAGGCCCAGGCGATGCCGATCAAGACCCAAATGATTAAGCCTAGAGCGTTTTTCCAAGAGGCCAACAACAATCTTCTTGAAGCACTCGATCTGAAGTCGAAAACTCTTTATTTCGGCAAGGCTGAATTCGAGGCTTGTGGGGCGGCACTTCAGCGCCGGGCGCAGACGCTGGCTTTTTCGTGCACGCTCGCTATTCCGGTGAATGCAAAGATCTCGAAATTGCAAAACCTGGTGACCGCGAAATCCAAAGATATCACTTTCGGCGGAACGAAACGTACGGTGCTGATGCAAGTGAGTGAGGATGCGAAGCAAATCACTTTCTCGACCGCCTTTGATGCGACCGGAGTCGATTTCGAGATTTCCAAATTTAACGACGATTTCTATGCGGTGTATGCGAAGGTCGCGCAACTCATTATCAGCGATGCGCTGAAGGCTCAGCCCGTGCGCATCGAAGTTTTGGAGAGCCGTTAAATAAAAAACCCAGCTTTGCGAGCTGGGTTTTTCTTCAATCACAATTTGTGACTTATAATTAAGCCTTACGAGCGGCGTAATATTCAGTGAAAAGACCGGCGTCGAATTGGAAGGGAACATGTTCCGTTCCGGGAATCGCTTGCACGATACCGACTTCGCCTTCACGGCGCAGATAATCCGGGACTTCCAAGCGCGGAGCTTTCGAGGCCTGCAACACGATTTGGTTTTCCAAAGATTTTTCGCGAACTGAAATTTTTGAGCCTTGCGGAACAACGTAGGAACCGACGGTGACGCGTTTTCCATCAACCAAAATATGGCCGTGGCTGCAAAGTTGGCGAGCGGCGCGGATGCTGCCGGCAAAACCCAAACGGAAAACCAAGTTGTCCAAACGACGCTCCAACAATCCCATCAATTTGTTCACCCAATTGGTGGCTGAACCTTTTTTGGAATTACGGATGAAGCGGCGAAGTTGCTCTTCACGAAGCCCGTAGTGCACGCGGATTTTCTGTTTTTCTTCCAAACGAAGAGCGTAATCGGAATATTTGCGGCGTTTGTTGCCGTTTTCTCCCGGAGGATAGGGGCGTCTTTCCAAGGCACCTGGTTTGCCCAGGCCGGGAAGTTCGGTTCCCAAACGACGTTGAACTTTAAAACGAGCGACTTTTCCAACTCTGACTCTAGACATATAACCTCAATTGATTCTCAAAGAATTCGAAGTCATAGCAAGCTCTAAAGCCCTGATCAAGGCGTTTTGTTCTCTAACGGATTTAAACCCCCAAAACCAAAGCCGAAAAAGGGGGAAAAACCGCCGCCGAAGCGCTCATTGAAGCCATAATACAGTCCGACAGTAAGAAGGAGGGGCAAATGGTAGAAGGTGGTGGTGTTGAAGCGCAGCTCAGAGCCTGCCCCAACGTAATTTTCGCCCAGTCCAGAGGTCACATACCCCTCAGGCTTGGTCTGATATCCGGCCCCGTCCACGGCCATTGTGTCGGTGAACAAAGCCAAGTCTAAGTTGCGTAAAAATAAGGGGAAAGTGCCAAAACCGCGGTCCAAATCGCGGATCGGCAAAATGAACTCCAGGTTGGCGTTGACGATCTTGCGGCCGATAAAAGTTCCGGAGGGATAGCCGCGCAGCAAAAAATCCGAATTGGCGAGGTTCACCAGATAATTTCCACCGACATTGCGGTCGCCTAATGCCTGGATTGTGCCGACGGGCTGTTTGGGGGCCACGGCACCTCGGGCTTGAAAGAACAGCCGCTTGTTTCCGCGCATATTGAGTTGAGTGGCGAAATGCGCGGAGGTGCGATCGTAACCGAGGTAATTTTCTTGATTCAAATAATCTTGGTGGCTGACGCGGAAGTGAAAACCCCAACGCTCATTCAGTGGATTTTCCAGCTTCGAATAACTCCACGAAACTTCAGGTCCAATGCGGCGCAGATTTCCCCGCGCGCGCTCGGTTTCGCTCCATAGGCCTCCGAGGCTCCATCTGGCAAAGCGCGAACGAAACGGCCAGTTGGGCGAAAAATTCAGCTCGGCGTTTTGGCTGGCGACGATCTGACCGCTTGCGCCTAAGTAGCTGACGGACCGGTTGAAGCCCATTCCGATTTCGGTCGGTGTTGAGGAGTTGATGAAACTGAGGCCGTAGCTCGGCTCTTTGGTCACGGTGTCGTAGGCGGCGGATAACGAGTACTGATTGCGCCCGGCGGGATCCTGGCTTGCGCTGAGCCCTTGAAAAATCAATCCGCCTTCGACCTGGTAAATGAACGGAATCCAATAGCGCGGGAGCATGTAGGTGAGCGGCTGGTAGCTTTCCTCGCTCAATTTGACTTTGGTGGCTTGCGCTTTGGGCGGAGTCTCCCATTTCGCAAGTTGAATTGTCGGCGGATGATAATCGGCGAGCGGAATACTTTTAAGTCTGCGGCCTTCGGGTGTGAGTTCGCTGACGAGGATTTCGCGTCTTTGCGGGTCAAAGTCGGCAGCCACGATCTCGGTGAGGGTGTTGCTGAGCGCGCTGACTTGGCCGTTTTGGATTTTCCAGACGTTGCGGGCATGGGTGGAGGCGTCGGTGACCAATACGCCGTCCGCGGTGTTCTTGGCGTTTTGGGCGCTTGAAAGCTGTTCGGTGAATACGCGCGATCTTTTTAGATTAAGATTGTAGCTGTAGAGTTTTTCGGCTCCCGATTTTTGGCGCACTGAAAAAATGAGTTCTTCGTCGCTGACAAATTCCGGTCCGGAAATGCGCTGATATAAATTGGACTTCATCAATGTGCGGGATTTGAGCGAGGCCGTATCCAGGATGGCCAGACTGTTGCGCCCGCCGTCGTTTTGAATGAAGGCAATCAGGGCGCCGTTCGGCGAAGGGCTGGGTTCTTGCGCGCGCAAGCCTTGAGTTAATCTTTTGCTCTCTTGCTTTTCCAAATCATAAATATAGAGATCGCGATAGGTGGTGTAAGGATCACTGATGTCGATCATGTCGAAGACAAAAGAATTTTCATTCAGCCAACGAAGCCGGCTCAAGCCCACATGCTTGAACAGCCTTTTGCTTTCCACGTCTTGAAACGGCTGATCTCTCAAACTTCGGATTTTGATGCGCACTTCACCGCCGGTGACGGGGACGTTTGCGCCGTAAACCAGTTTGTCGCCGGAGGGACTGAGCGCGAAAATCGTTTGCTCGCTGCCAGCCTCGGCGATCGGCGTGCTGTTGTGCGCGCCGGCCGCGTTGATCGCGTCTAGTTGCACTTGTCCTTGCGCTTCAAGATTTGAGGCCGTGGTGCTCAAGAGTTCATTGGCTGACTTTTGCGTTTGTTCAAAAACGGGACCGTCCAATAAAAAGGGAAGCCTGCGCGAAAAGTTTTGATTCCAGGTCTCGATGACCGGCATGCCTTTTTCGCGGCTGACCTCGTCCCACCACCATGCGCCGAATAAATAGGGTCGGCTGCCGTAGGGCCAGGTGCGTAAGTTGCTTTCGTTGATGGTGGAAACATTCTCGCGCTTGAACTTTCCGCCCAAGGTGAGTGCGCGCGCCGCGGCCGCGGTTTCGCTTGAGCGCAGGCGGCCGTGATCGGAAAGCCGGGTCTCCAGATTCACGGCGAGCCCCTCAAGATACCAGCGCGGCAGGACGGCGTTGGGCCGCACGATGGTGCCGAACATATATTTGAGTGGAACGTATAGGCCGTGCGCGGGATACATGTTCAAAATATGCGTGTACTCGTGCAGCATGATCTCCAGGGGCCAGTCCCCATACTCGTCAATGCTGTCCAAGCTTGACGGCAAAACGGGGTACACCGTGATGTGCGGGTAGGGTAGAAAATCGGCAAGTCCGTTACTTTGATCGGTGTCGTCGCTCAAGTAGACAATGGTTTTGTCTGGGCCTTCTTTAAAGACGGAGAGCAAAAGCTCGCGCGCTTGCTCACTGGCCAGCGCGTAACGCTTGGCGAGTTCTTTTTGTTCCTTGCGGTAAATCACTTCGAAGTGAGGGCTTTGCAACACGCGGAATTCCCAAGCGGGATTGGTGCGGGCATGAGCGGGATGAATAAGGGCGGCCGTGAGAATCAGGAAAAATAACTTCATGGGTTTAGCGCCTTGGTTTTCTGCGCGCTCATCAGCAGCAAGCCGCCGCCGACGATAAAGAATAAAATCAAAACCAAGATCCCCGCGCGTGGATTCCCGGTTCTCAAGCTCACCCAACCGACTAAGAACGGACCGACGATGGAAGAAAATTTTCCGATCATATTGAAGAAGCCGAAGAACTGCGCCGAATCGTCGGGATTCACAAGGCGTGCGAAATAACTGCGGCTTAAAGATTGAATACCGCCCTGAACGACGCCGATAACGGCGGCGAGTAAATAGAATTGAAAGCTGGTGTGCAGGAGATAGGCCGCATAAGTCGCCGCCATGTAAACGATCAGGCAAAGCGCGATCCCTTTAAGCGGGCTATACTTTTCGCCGATCCGACCGAATAAAATCGCCGAGGGAAAACCGATAAATTGCACCAGCAATAAGGCCTTGATTAAGTCCTGCGCTTCCAAACCTAATGACATTCCGTAATCGACGGCCATCTTGACGATGGTGTTGACGGCGTCGTTGTAAAACAAAAAACCGATCAAAAAGAACAGGAGCGCTTTGTTTTTATTCAGCTCGCGCATGGTCGCCCACAAGCTGACAAAGCCTCCGCGCGTAACAGTCATCCAGTGAGCTTGTAGGCGTGCAGGCCTCTCTAAAACATTTCTAAACAACGGGATAGAGAACAGAAACCACCAAAATCCCACGGTGATGAAGGAGAATTTTACGGCGGCCGCGCCATCGGGGAATCCGAAAGTCGAGGGCGACAAATACATGGCGACATTGATCAGGAACAAAAGCCCGCCGCCTAAATATCCCAAGGCGTAGCCTAAGGCCGACACGCGGTCGAATTCTTTCTCGCTCGCCACCTCCACCAGTAAGGCGTCGTAAAAAGGCAGGCCTCCGCTGAAGCCGATAAGGGCCACGCTATAGGCCAGGCTGGCCATCATCCACTGGCCCTGAGCGATGAAGCCTAAGGCCCCGCTGCCGAAAATACCAAGGCCCGTGAAGATAAATAAAAATCGTTTTCGCCAGGCGCCTTGATCGGCGATCGCGCCCAAGGCGGGGCTAAAAAGAGCAAGCAGGAGGCTGGCGCTGGAATTGATCAGCCCTAGGTAATATGTGCTTTCAACGACCGAAAAGTCGCCGGTCCAATATTTTTTGAAGAACAAGGGAAAGAAGCCGGCCATCACGGTCGTGGCGAAAGCGGAATTCGCCCAATCGTAAAAAGCCCAAGAGTAGACTAGCTTCCTTTTTGATTTTGTTTCCACCAGTTGTTCCAAAATTCCATGACCTTTGCTTTTTGAGCGGCTGAGAGGCTCGGTTTGTAGATAGGCCCTTTAGGGTAATGGATTTTTAGAATTTGGCCAGCGATCCGTTTTAAATCTTCATTGTGCGAAGCATTTAAAAATTGAATCGCGACGCCCGAGGTTTCCAGGGACGGTTTGCGCTTCAGGCGGTTGATGGCCGTGTTCTGAATGTCGGGATCTTCGGAAGGGTCGAGTAAGATTTTGTGGTAGAGATCGCGCAAATTGCGCGACCAGGCGCCTTCCAGTTTGTCCATCGCGGCTTTACGTTCGGGAAGAGCGACGCCGGCTTTCGAAAGTAAGCGGATTTCGTTGGCCCAGCGGTCTTCAATCAATGTTTGATCGAAATCGAACCAAAAGCTCCAATCGTCGGAAGCGATCAGCCAGCTATAGCCGGGCTTCTTCAGCGCCCACATCACTTTAGTGACCTTATAAAATTCGTAAGTTTGGTTCCCGCTTTGCACGATCATCTTCGATTTGCCGGCGGCAATATCGGGATGCACGCGCAGGCGCACGTCGTAATTGCGCAACGAGCTTTCGAAGCGCTCGATGAAATCCCAGTTCAGCAATTGCTCTTTGTTGTCGGTGGCCCATTTGCCGTCTTCTTTGTGCAGCTCAAGTAACTTTACGCCTTGGCGAAATATCTTAAGAGGCGAGTTAAGTTTGATCGCTTCACGTTTACTGCCGATCAAAAAATCGCGGTGGATCGGAAAGAAATAAAGGCCTTCGCCGCCGACGTTCAAACAAGAGTCTTCGCTCTTGACGATTCCTTGCTTCACATAAATCTGGCGGGTCTTGCCGTTTTCTTTCACCGTAATGTCGGGCTCGCCTTTTAAAATCGGGCAGCTATTGCCGACGGGGCTGTCCAGGACCGGCCATAAATCGGCGAGTGCGGCGAGATTGGTCGGTTTGCCGTCAACACGGCCTTTGGTTTTGGATTGAATGACCAGTTCATAAAGATCGTGGGTCGACTGGATGCTCAGGCGTCTTTCGGCAAAGACATTCGCTGAGGCCGCCATGACCGATGCCAGCATGAACGTAAATATGAATTTCACAGGTGATTCCTCCGCCTTATTTAATCTTAGGCGGAATTGTGAAAAGATCCACTATATGGTTCTCGACTTTGCGTTTTTCCGACGGATTCAGAAGGGATTTCTTGTAGGTCTTCTCTTGCAAGTGGTCCATTCGCATCGCGCTGGTCACGCACCCAAACAAAAGGCTAGCTAATGTGAAGGGATCTTTGTCTTTGGCGACCAAGCCTGCTTTTTGGGCAGATTTAAAAAAAGCGACGATCTGCTGCAGAATTTTGAGGAAACTTTCGCGGAAGATTTTTTCCGCCGGGGAGTGCAAACGATCGTATTCGCGAATAAGGATCAAGCCCGTGTCGCGGTCCTCCAAAAACAAGGCGAACATGCCGTCCAGAAACATTTGCAGCCGTAAGCGAAACTCGGTTTCGGACAGGACCGGTTGCAGCACTTTCTCGGCCATTTGCAGACTGGTTTGCGCGATTTCCTCCACACAAGCCTTGTAAAGGCCTTCTTTTCCTTCAAAGTAATAACTGATCATGGAAGAATTGATCTTGGCCGCTTGGGCGATATCGCGGATCGAAGTTCCACTTAAGCCCTTGCGTGCGAAGAGTCCTCTGGCGGCCAGAAGAAGCTGCTTACGGGCTGAGGTTTGTTTCAAAGCGGTACGGTCTTTCATAGCTAGTGGCATTATTAATCGGTCGGTTGACTTTTTCAATCAAGTGATTGAAAATTATTTTGTGTAGAGAAGTCGGAGGCGACAATGGATCAATTCAACACGATGTGGGCGCAATACTCGGGATTCTTATTGGATGACAGCCTGTTTTGGCCAAGCATCGCGGCTCTTGCGGCCGTGGTATTGACTTTAGGCTACTTCGGCTTGCCGTTGATATTATGGACCGCGGCGATTTTGGTCGCGCTGGTGGGCTTTGGCGCCCCGCTGTGGTTGTGCGTGGCCTTTTTTGCGCTGTCGCTGGTCTTCTTGATCCCGCCGGTGCGCAGCGCACTCGTGTCGGGCCCGCTGATGAAGCTTATGAAAGCGGCGAAGATGATGCCGGTCATTTCAGCAACCGAACGCACGGCGCTTGAAGCCGGGGTTGTGTGGATGGAAAAAGAGCTGTTCTCCGGCCATCCCGATTTTAAAAAGATGCTCGCGCAACCGATTCACAAATTGAATGCCGAAGAGCAAAGCTTCCTTGATAACGAAGTCAGCCAGCTTTGCGAAATGATCGACGACTATAAGTTTTTTCGCACGAAGGAAATGGACCCCAAAGTTTGGGAATTCGTGCGCCGCAAAGGTTTCCTCGGCATGATTATTCCGAAGGAGTTCGGCGGCAAGGGGTTTTCGCACTCCATGCACAGTGCGGTGATTCAAAAGATTTCGTCGCGTTCGATCGGCATTTGCATTTACGTGATGGTACCGAACTCTCTCGGGCCGGGTGAGTTGCTCGTTCGTTTCGGCACCGATGCGCAAAAGAAAAAGTATCTCCCGCGCTTAGCGAACGGTGATGAGATTCCGTGCTTCGGTTTGACCGAGCCCACCGCCGGCTCCGACGCCGGTTCGATCACTTCTGAAGGCGTGCTGTTTAAAGGCTCCGATGGTCAAATTCATATCCGCCTTAATTGGAACAAACGTTGGATCACGCTGGCCGCGATTTCAACTTTGATCGGTCTCGCTTTCCGTTTGCGCGATCCTGAAAACTTGCTGGGCAAAGGCGAAGACCTCGGCATCACTTGCGCGCTCATTCCTTCCAATTTGAAAGGCGTGGTCATCGGGCATCGCCACGATCCGCTCGGCGTTCCTTTCCACAATTGTCCGACTCAAGGCCATGACGTGGTCATGAATGCCGAAGAAGCCATCATCGGGGGTCTTGCGGGGGCCGGCCAAGGTTGGGGCATGTTGATGGAATGTTTGGGTGCGGGACGCGGGATTTCATTGCCCGGTCAATCGGCAGGCGGCGCGAAACTCGCGGCACGCGTGACCAGCAACCATGGATACTTACGTAAACAGTTCGGCGTTTCGGTCGGTAAGTTCGAAGGCGTCGAAGAGCCGCTCGCGCGCATTTCGGGCGGTGCTTATTTGCTCGAAGCCCTTCGTCTCTATGTGCTTTCGGCGCTGGATCAGCACATTTCACCGCCGGTTGTGACCGCGATCGCGAAATACAACGCGACGGAAATCGGCCGTGCGCTGATGAACGACGCGATGGATATCATGGGCGGCGCGGGGATCTCGATGGGCCCGCGCAACACGCTTGCGGTGACTTACATCGGCATGCCGATCGGGATCACCGTTGAGGGCGCCAACATCATGACCCGTACGTTCATGATCTTCGGGCAAGGCGCCTTGCGCGCGCATCCCTATGCTTTCAAAGAAGTGAACGCGATTGAACGCAATGACGTCAAAGGTTTCGACGGCGCTTTCTGGGCCCACATCGGACACGTGTTGCGCAACCTCACCCGCAGTATTGTTTTGAGCGTCACCCGTGCGCACTTCGTGTGGTCGCCGGTCGGCGGTCCTTCGCGCAGGTACGTTCAAAAACTGAATTGGGTTTCCGCGACCTTCGCTTTTATGGCCGATTTGAGCATGGGTTTGCTGGCCGGTGATTTGAAAGTGAAAGAGAAACTGACGGGAAGATTCGCCGATGTGTTGTCATGGATGTTTATCGCCACCGCGGTGATCCGTAGATTCGAGGAAGAAGGCCGCAAGCCCGAAGACAAAATGTTCCTCGATTACTCGATGGCGATGGCTTTTCAAAAGATTCAAGACGCCTTCGACGGCATCTTCGGTAATATGTACGCCAACTCGCTTCCGTTCTTCGTGCGCGGTCCGGTTTATTGGTTCTTCAAGGGCCCGGTTCGCTGGTGGTCACGATTGAATTTCGTGGGCCTGGCGCCGACCGATCGCCTGACTCATCGTTTGGCCGACGGTTTGTTGCATAACGAAGCCCAACGCGAGCGTCTGACTAAAGGTATGTATATTCCGACGAAGATTACCGAAGGTTTAGGCCGCCTGGAAAATGCTTACAAAGTGGCGCGCGAGGCGGAGCCGATCGAGAAGAAAGTCCGCAAAGCCGTTAAAGCGAAAGTTCTTAAAAAGAAATCGCCGACTCTGTTGGACGATGCTCTTAAGGCGGGCGTGATCACGGCTACGGAACATCAATTACTTGGCGAGGCGGATCGCTTACGCTTGGATGCGATTCAGGTCGATGATTTCAGCCAAGAGGAATATTTGTCGGGTATCGTCGCCAGTAAGGGCAATGGATCGGCCGTGAGCGCGAAGCCCGTCGCCAACCACATTTAAGATCCAGGGGAAGATTGACCGCGTATCTTGACGCCACGGGTACGCTTCTTCCCCTTTTCATAAAACTCGCCGTCGACAATTTTGAAAATTTTGTTCTTCGATGCGGCCGTGCCGAAGGCCGCGCCGTTGGCACTTTGATGAGTGTCCATGGGCGGCGGCGGGGGCGGCTGCACATTGTTGCCGTTGGGAGGGGGGGCCGGAGGCTTGTAGCCTTCATCGCCCATTTCCATCATATCTTCTTCCATGTCTTCGAAGTCGGTGGCGGGATCAAGAGGCGGCGGTCGCGGCGGCTGAAATTCCTGGGCATGCACGAGACGCGAATGCGAGAGCGCGCAGCACCCCAAAAGAACAATCAGCAATCTGTAACGAAAGCGTATCAAGACCATGGCTATTTATCGGTGCATTCGGGCGGAAAAACAAGCTCCAGGACTAAAGTTTGGTCCTGTTGAGTATACGCCCATGTATGTCGAAAAGAGTTTATGAGTTCCGCGGCAAAAAAATTGCAAATAAGCATCGACGAAATTCTCGGCGAGTTTAGCTTCTTTCCGGTATTTATCGGGTTTCCTAAAAATCTGGTGGAACAGATCGCCCAGTATAGCGCCATGGTGGAATTTCCGGCTCGCAGCGAGATTTTAACGCAGGGAAATCACAACGATCAGATTTATTTTTTGAGCCATGGCCAAGTCGGCGTTTACGTCGACGGTGAGCGCATCAGCAAATTGCAAAACAAAGGCGATTTGATTGGTGAGATGAGTGTCATCACCAACCGCCCCGTGGGCGCCACGATCCTCGCCGAAACGGATGTTATCTTGGTGCGTGTCGACTCACGTAAATTTCTTGAGATGCAGGGCCCCGACCGCGATCTTTATCAGTCAACGCTCTACCGTATTTACGCGACCGTGCTGGCGGAAAAGCTCACCGCCACCAATCAAAAAGCCAAAAACTTCGAGCAAATGACGACGCGCCTGACCGCTATGCAGTGGGATCTCGAAGAAGCCAACCGCACGCTTGAACAAAAAGTCGAAGAGCGCACGCAAAAATTGGAAAGCCAAAAAGCCGAACTCACCGCCGGTAAAAATAAGATGGAAGAGCTGCTCAACTCAAAGCGTTTCATCTTCCAGAAGCTCAGCGAATTTCACGATCGCCATTTGATTCCGCTAAAGACCACACTCGACGAATTCCGTAAAAAAAATCCCCAAGACGACACGGTCGGTGAAGCGCGTAAAGTGGTGTTTGATATTCAACGTATTCTCGGGCCCCTGACCGATCAGTACTCCAGTGAGCAGGCGATTCAGAGTAAGCGCGTATTGCTGGCCGACCCCAACAAGAAGCAACAGATCATCGCGAAGATGGCGCTTGGCGGAACCGGAGTGGTCTTGGATTTGGTCTCGACGGTCGAAGAAGGCCGCGAAAAATTGGACGCCAATACTTATGATCTGGTTGTTTTCGATTCGCAGATGCTTGAGCTCGGTAACCTTGCGCGAGAAAAAAATCCGACGGCCGAAGTGGTGCTTATGACATCCGACTCCGTGCCCACTTATTTGCCGGCGCTAAAAAAACTCTCGCATATCCCGAATATTGTTTCCCGTAATGAGGGCGACCGCACTTTCACTATCAAAAATATCATGACGACGGTGACCAAACTTCTTAGCCGCGATCTCTTCGGGCTTGAAAAGTACCTCAGTTGGGGCGCCGACATTCAAAGTAAGCAAGTGACGTCCAGTAAGCAGCGCGCGACGCTGATCGCCGAGGTCGATTCTTATTTCGAGAAATTGGGCGTACGCCGCGCCAACCGCGATCGCATTCGCAACGTGCTTGAAGAGATGTTGATGAATGCGATCTACGACGCGCCGGTCGGAGCGGACGGTAAATCCTGCTATAACCATTTGCCGCGCACCACGGATTTGGCTTTGAAACCTGAAGAGCAGGGGATCGTGCGCTTTGGTACGGACGGCATGCTGGTGGCGATTTCGGTGCAAGATCCCTTTGGGAGCCTTAAGGGCAGCGTTCTTTTGAAGTATTTGGAGGCCAATTACTCCGGGGTTGCGGCCGATATGAACGCCGCCGAGGGTAAGGGCGGGGCGGGGCGCGGTCTTCATCAAATCGTTGAAAACTCGGATCTGGTGGTATTTAACGTCGAGTCAGGCAAAAAAACCGAGGCTATAGCTCTATTTAACGTAGAGGCTAAAGAGTCCGCCGTGCAAAATCCTTCCTTCCATCTCTTTATACGCGGATAGCGTCATATTTTCATTTGCGCCCTCCGGGACGATCTGATAGCTATTTGAATCTTCTCGAAAAAGTGAGTGAACGATGAAAAATGACCTCCATCCCGAATTTCGCCCAGTAATCTTCAAAGACGTTTCTTGCGATTACGAAATCCTGACTATGTCCACGGTGAAGGCCAAAGAGATGGCTAAATGGACTGACGGCAAAGAGTATCCCTTGGTGAAAATCGATATCTCCAGCGCTTCGCACCCGTTCTACACTGGCAAACAGCGCATGATCGACACCGAAGGCCGCGCCGAAAAATTCCGCAAAAAATACGGCAAGCCCGCCGCCAAGTAGGTCTGGACGCGCCATCCGGCGCGCAGCTAGTCGCCAAACTGGAAGAACTAGAGGGCCAAAGAGACGACCTACACCAAAGGCGCCGATCTCAGCAAATCGGCGCTCTCTACCCAACGATTTTGATTTCATACCTTATAGATTCTTCGCCAGCATTCATTTGCTGAAGTCGGCGCCTTTGGTCCGAACACCGAAACCGAATCTCCGCCAGGGTGCAGTGAGCGCCGACAAGACTTCGCAGCAAATTTGCTCCCTCACCCTTTCATGTACAAAGAAAACAAGGCTGCGCTGAATGCCGTCAAGTTTCAGCTCTGTCAAAAGATCGAGATTCTTGGGATGCGCCAGCAGTGGACGCAAAGACAATTGGCGGCTTATCTCGGTACATCCAGGGCGAATGTCAGCCGAGTGCAAAATAAGCGAGTCGATCAGTTAACGCTGAGCCAACTGTTCTCTTATCTGTCAAAGCTTCGGCCGCAATTTGAATGTTTGATTTCAATTGAGTGAGGCGAGGGCCAAAAGACCCCGGCGCCCACCCGTTTATTTCTTCGGAAGGTAGACCACGTCGATGCGTGTGCCTTTGGTTGGCGGCTTGTTAAAGATGATCTGATTGTTTTCGAATGTCCAAGTCAGGCTGGAATCGAAAGGTGTCATGATCAACTGAACGCTCGCTTGATCGGGCGTGTACTTCAGAGTGATTGATTTCACCATGTCACGCACGCGGTTACCGATCGAAGCCAAAGCCGGTCCATAATCCGCATCACAGATACTTCCGGTTACACCACCCGTAAGCAAGGCGAGAGAGGCGGCGTAGGTTCCGTAATGGCCCGCATTTGCAGCTTGAGCCGTATAGCAAGCGATGTTGCCTGGCTGAACGATGATGCCGTAGGCGCTCAAAGTTTTTCCGCCACCAAAAACCGTGTGAAAAGCGGCGATGACCGCTGCGGCTGCGATCGCATCGGTGCCGTCACTGCCTTCGTCTTCATCGGATAAAATCACGATGGCGAGATCCGCGCCGCTACGGAAGAAACCGGCATTATCCGTGTTCTTTTTCTGCATGGCCAATACGGCAGCGGCCAGCGGACGTTCATCCGAAGACGGGCAGGGGATGTCGGCTTCATTGCAAGTCTCTAAAACATCGGCGTAAACCGTGTGTTCGAAAGCCGAGGCGAAGTTAGGAGTATTTTTGGTCAAGATTTTACCGGACGTTCCCTTCATCGGGATAAGACTGCCTTTCACTCCATAAGGGCCATCGGTGATATCCGTAGTTGTGATGCCGAGTTGCCAGTCGATTTTGCCGAGCGATCCGATAAATGAGGAGAGCGCCGAACCAAGCTTCGCTTGCTCATCCATCATCGAGGCCGAATTGTCGACGACAAATAAGACGTCGACTTTGGCTTCGGTGTTGTCGTCATTAAAATTGAAGGTCTCTTTTTGATTGCCATCGGGAATGCTCAACTCATCGAGTTTACTGCTCGGAGAAAAGCCGACTTGCGAACATGCGGTTGCCCAAACCACAGTGCTCATCAAAAGCCCTTTAATAGATTGTCTTAATAACGTTTTCATAAACGCCCCCACTTCACCCATCACATTTGCGAATGCCATGCCCTAGACTAGACTCGACCTGAGTCTTGGCTGGTTGCATCAAGTGCGAGGAATAACTTGAGCTTCTTATTACGAGACATTTTTGAAAGTTTGCGAAATTTGATTAGTCGAAAATGACTGTAAAGAAAAAATGCGGAATCAAGGAAACTATCATCCTGAGTCTTTAAGTATTATAAGCAAGAAGAGCTGTGATAAGTGATAACAATAATTCCTTGAGCGCCATCTCCGCCGTCAAAATGTTGTCCGAATGCGCCCGCGCCGCCACTGGCGCCACCGCCACCATAAAGTCCACCGTTTCCTCCCAGTGGGGTTCCGCTCGCGCCCGCAGTAGTGCTTCCGCCGCCGCCGCCGCCACCACCACCCGAACCATGCGTCGCATCCCACTCGGCGCCCGCGCCACCGTTTCCTCCGCTCGTCATAGGTTGAATGCCGGCATTGCTGCCTTG
>CAZVOP010000022.1:0-47651 GCA_964628445.1 uncultured Pseudobdellovibrionaceae bacterium
CATCGTTCAAAACTTTCGCCACCGGCGCCAGGCAGTTGGTGGTGCACGAAGCGTTGCTGACCACATGATGTTTGGACGGATCGTAGGCCGTGTGATTGATACCATAAACCATCGTCAAGTCGGCGCCGTCCGCGGGTGCGGAAACCAATACGCGCTTCGCACCGGCTTGAATGTGCTTCATGAAATCGTCTTTAGT
This sequence comes from uncultured Pseudobdellovibrionaceae bacterium, assembly GCA_964628445.1. Taxonomy (GTDB): domain Bacteria; phylum Bdellovibrionota; class Bdellovibrionia; order Bdellovibrionales; family UBA1609; genus JALHOQ01. The sequence goes on from CAZVOP010000022.1 coordinate 197, forward strand.
TTTGAATACGCCCGTGCACTCAAGCACGATGTCGCAGCCCCACTCTTTCCACGGAATTTGCGCGGGATCTTTTGAGGCGCTCATGGGAATTTTGCGTCCGTCGACGATAAGGTTCTTCTCGTCATGGCCGACCGACTTGCCGAAGCGGCCGTGGGTGCTGTCGTATTTCAGTAAATGGGCTGCGCCTTTGACATCGCTCAAGTTATTGATGCCGACAAATTCAACTTGATCAAAACCGATGCGGAACAAATTGCGGCCGATACGTCCAAAGCCATTGATACCTACGCGGACCTTTTTCACGTGCAAACTCCTTGAAGATTCGATTTCGCTGCTTAATTTAGCTGGAGTTTGGGGAAAAGTCTCGCGGCATTTTGGCGTAAATGCTTTTGCAGAGTGGGAAGATCGACTTGTTTAAGTTCCGCCACCAATTGCGCGGTATGAGTCATCCACGCCGGCTGGTTTTTCTTTCCGCGATGCGGGATGGGCGCGAGGAAAGGCGCGTCGGTTTCACAATGCAACCGTTCGATCGGCACATTTTTCACCACGTCGCGAAGCGCCTGGGCATTTTTGAAGGTCACAACGCCGCTGATCGAGATGTCAAAACCGTGATCCAAGCCGAATTGTGCCATCTCCATGGTGCCGGTGAAGCAATGAAGGAGACCGCTTACACGGCCTTTAAACTCCGCCAACACCCTCATGGTGTCGGCTTCCGCGTCACGAGTGTGAATCTCAACCGGGAGGTTGAGTTCCTCGGCCAAAAGCATTTGCGCGCGAAAAGCTTCAATCTGCACATCGTTCGGCGCATTGTTGTAATAATAATCGAGACCCATTTCGCCAAGCGCCACCACATAGGGCATGCCCGCGTTCTGACGAATGAACTCCCCGATCTCCTTGGTGAACAGCGCCGCCTCATGCGGATGAATTCCCAGTGTGCAGCCGACCCTCGGAGCGAAGCGCTTGGCAAGACCGATCACCACCGCAAGATCGTCAGGACAAGTCCCGATCGTGATCACCCGGTCCACGTCACTTTGCAACGCCGACGCCAAAGCGTCTTCGGGAGTCATCTCGAGCATATTCAAATGCGTGTGCACATCGATAAACGGCATATTCTTATTTTACCCGAAAGCGTTGCGCGCGCGGTAATAAAAATTCTCGAACACCAAGGTGCGGTCCACATGGGAGAGTAAATCGAGTTCCACTTGGTAAGCCGCGCGCCAAAGATCACTCCGCTTACGTGGGTCTACAGCCGGAAGAGCGCTGAGCGGGGCGTTTAATTCGGGATTCAATAGTTGTCCCGACTCCAAAATCGTCCAATCGCGCAGGATTTGCTGCATTTCGCGGGCAAAGGCGAGCGCGGTTTCCTTTTCTTTTCCTTCGGCTTGCGCCTCATCAAGACCTTCGCGGCTACTTTTTGCCGCGCTCTGAAGAAAGCGTAAAGCCAATTCACGCGCCGGGCGGGCCTCTTCTTCAACCCGCCGGGGCGCCGGTTGAAATCTTATGTTCTGCACGCGCGAACGCAATGTCGGCAAAAGCTGTGACGTTCCGGGAGTGGTCAAAATAAAATAGGATTCGGGTGGCGGCTCTTCAATCGCCTTCAGCAAAGCGTTTGCCGTTTGGGTATTGAGTAAATTCGCCTGATCGACGATCACCACGCGCGCGCGGCTCAGCCGCTGGAGCGATAAGAAATCCAGAATCTGGGTCGCCGCTTCAAGCTTGATCGCGTTTTTCTCCGGCTCAACGAACCAAACGCTCTCGCTGCTTTCGCTCTCCACCCGTTTGCATGGGCCGCATTCGCCGCATGGGGCTTGCTCTTGTTTTTCACACAGCAAAGCCTGCGCAAAGGCCCATGCCATTTTCTTTTTTCCTGAGCCCACCGGCCCGGTAAAAGCCAAAGCGTGCGCCAAGCGTCCATCGCTCCGCGTGCCCATTAAATTGTGCCAAACATTCATCTGCTCAGGGATCAGATCGATCAAGCGAGCCATTTTTTGCCTCGCAAAGCGGACAATAAATTCGCGGACAATACTTCCGGCCGCTCGCTGGCCGAGAGCACCAGCCACTTGGCCGGATGAGCACGGGCTAGTTCAAGATAAGCGTCGCGCACTTTTTGGTGAAACTCTTTGGCTTCGCGCTCGAAGCGGTCGGCCTCTTGCGCGCGGCCCTGCATGCGACGCAGGCTTTCTTCGACACTCAGATCCAAGAGAATATAAAGATCGGGCTCCAGGCCGCCGGTTGAAAACTGATTCAGCCATTCGATCTGTTCTTTTTTGATTTCACGGGCTCCCGCCTGAAAAGCAATCGAGCTTGCCGCGAAGCGATCGCTCAACACCCATTTTTTTTCGCTCAAGGCGGGCTTAATCACGCGCTCTACATGTTGCGCGCGGTCCGCCTGATAAAGCAGCGCCTCGGCGCGCCCGACCGGAGACTCGCCCTTGGTCCTCAGCAACATCTCACGGATTTCCGTGCCCATAGCGGTGCCCCCCGGCTCGCGGGAGATCACGTAGGCCAGACCTTGCTTTTCAAATTCGTTTTTAAGCCCTTGAATCAGAGTCGATTTTCCTGATCCGTCGAGGCCTTCGAATGCCAAGAAGCGCATTCTTCAGATGTCTCCCAGCCCAAAGTCTTAAGCAAATAATCATTCTCACGATGCGCTGGGCAAACGCCGATAGAGGGATGTGTCAAATGCAAACAGAATCCGAGTTTTAATTGCCGACGACGACAACCAACTGTCGCGCCGTTTAGCCGATTATATCAATGATCGCGGCTTTGATGCGCGTATCGTCGCCAACGGCAAAGACGCCAAAACGCTGATCTCCGAATGGCGCCCGCGTTTCGTTTTGGCCGACCTGATGCTGCCCGATGGAAACGCGCTCAGCCTTATCGATTTCATTAACGCCGACAAAGTTTTGAAGAATCAATTCATCAATGTCGTCATCATGTCCGGCCATAACATTGAAGCCAACGTACGCCAGGCCCTGAACCGCGGGGCAAAGGACTACATCGTCAAACCGTTTCGTCACGAGGACATCGTGAAGCGCCTGGTGTTTCATTCGCGCAGTTACCGGGGCTTGCGCGATCTCTCGCAAAAAGACTACACTCGCGTCGACGAATCTTCGCTGATGCTTCACCTCACCGATCTGGTGCTTCGCCAAGCCTTGGGGCCGACCTCGCTGGAAGATATTCTGTTCAATCTCACGCGCATGGTGAGCATGAAGGTGACCGGCGTTCGCTGCTCGGTCATCCACTGCCTCAATCAAAAAGACGGCATCGTGGTGACCAGCAACGATGATCGCAATGCATCCGGAATTCATCTTGATCTTTATAAGTATCCGGAAGTTCTGCACGTGCTGAACACCAATTCGCTCATCGCGATTGAGAACCTTAAAGAAAGCATGGAGCTTCGCCATGTGCGCGAAGCGGTCAAAGACATCTCGTTCAATTCAATGATCGTGTGTCCCGTCACGCGTTATGGAAAGTCCTTTGGTGTGCTCAGTTTGCGCATGCCGCCGACAAAAGAGACCGTTTCCGACAACGAGATCCGTTTTGTGGAAATCGTGTCACAAGTCGTTTCATTGGTCCTGAGCAACGAAATCCACAAGGAATCCGGCAGTTTCTGGATTAAATCGCAGGTCAATGCGCCGATCCCGTTCCCAACGCTGCCCAAAGTCAAAAACTCGTAGACTTGGGAACGCTTTTCTTCTATTTTTCACGGCTCATCTCGAAGGAGTCCTGAATGCTTACGCTTCTCACAGTCGTTCACCTGTTGCTCGCTGTTGCCCTCGTCTTGTTCGTTTTGTTGCAAGATCCTAAAGGCGGTGCGATGGGCGTTTTTTCGGGCGGCTCAAGTTCCAGCAGTTTTTTTGGTGCAAGCGGCGCTTCGAACTTCCTCACAACCGCCACTAAAACTTTGGCGATTTTATTTGCGATCACTTGCCTGACGCTGACTTACATCACCGCCAATAAAAGCGGCAGTGTCATGGACAGCTACACTCCGCCCGCGGCTCCGGCCCAAGCCCCCGCAAGTCCAGCACCGGATAAAGCGGCCGAGCCCACGCCCACTCAGTCTAAATAAGTCATGCGCGGCTTAAAATTCCTGCCCGTGGCCGTGATCGCGGCCTTTATTTGGTTCTTCTACTTTAGTGATGCGGGATCGGCTTGGCTTGCTGAGCGCATGGCTCCGAGTAACGAGGCCGGCCCGGTTGTCGCAAGAGTGATGAGTGCGGAAGGATCCTTCAAGCGCATTCATGGCGGCGGCGTCGAGATTTTGCACGGACCCGTTTCCGCCCCGATCGAGATACATGACGGCGACCGTTTAGAAACCGATCGCGGCGCACGGATTATTTTTGTTTTAAACTCCAATGATGAACTTGAGCTAAGCGAACTTTCGGCCGTGAGTGTGCACATGTGGAATGTGCGCGACCCCTCCTCGCCGGTTTACGTGCAGTGGTTGATTGGACAATTGAACACTTTAAAAAAAGGCGTTCACGGAAAAGCGTACATTATTAAGGATGGCCGTTTGTATTTGCCCGGGCAAAAATCGGTCGATAAGCCGCTGGCGCTGACCGTTTTGCGCTCGGCCCCTTTGGATATGCAGTTGGCCGACGCCGCGACAGCCGAAAACGCGGCCGATTTCGAGCGCGATGAAGCGCCGACGGAGGAGCCGGCGGCCGATGCCAAGTTCGGCCCCGACCCGGACACCTTGTCGAACGAATACATCGACGAAATGATCATCGGCCGCCAAAGCTTGTTGCAGAAATGCTGGTTAAGCCGCTTAAAGGACAATCCAAGTCTGAAGGGGCAAATCTTGCTGCAGTTTGAAATCACCCGCCGCGGAAAAGTGAAAGACTTGCGCGTGGCGGATTCGACGATCTCCGATGACACCCTCAAGCGATGCGTGATGAGTGTGATGGAGCGGATCACCTTTAGGCCTTATAAGGGGCAGGAAATTTCTCTGTCTTACCCGATCAATTTTGAGTGATGAACTTCGGCCGACGCGGCGGCGAGCGCGGTGACGCACCGAAGTGCAAGTAATCACAAATAAATATTATTTATCTACGCGCTACACGATACATGCCTGAGCTCAGCGATCATCCCGCATGTAATCGATATGCTCGGGCACCCAAGGCTCGGTCACACCGTCCAACTCGAAAATCCTTTGTCCCACGGATGAAACAATCGCCTTCGGCGTAACCGACGGCGCAAATGAAGCGCGAATCAAACGGTTCTGCTGCAAGGCCGGCACGATCGCTTCCAAAGTTTTATCGCCCAGAACCGGGCGGCGAATCAGCTCATCCAAAGCATTCTCTAACTCTTCCACGCCGAAATTATAATTCTGCACCAAATCCAAAGCGACCTTCACCACTTGCGCCGAGCTTAAACGGTGATCCTGGAACAAATCCAACGCGAGTTGAAAAGAATTGTAAGTCGGCAAGATCCTTCGCCCGAACTTCAAATAATATTCGGCATCGGTATCCGCGGCCAGATTGATATAAATCTTTTCGACCGGATCTTGCGTAGGAATGTCCTCAAGCAAACGCAAAATCGTGTCGACCTGTGAGCCGACCACTTTGAAGTAGCGCAAAATTTGCCGGGCCTCCCGGTCAAGCAAACGCCTGGCGCACATATCCGAATACAAAGAGTAGATAACCGCGTCCGCTTCCGAATCGTCGCCCCATAATATCTGGCGCACATCCGGCGCCAAATGCAGACGCAACTGCAATAAAGCCTGCAGTTTGTAACCCACTTGTTGCGTGAGGCGCGACCAGCGGCCGGGCGAAATGTTCTTCAGATTGTCTTTACAGAAAAGCCCGAAGGGATAGATTCCATCGTAAGCCAACTTGTCGTGGATCTTGTTTTCGAGCTGCGGCGGCGAAGCGGTAATGTAATAGATCGGAAAGTCCTTACGTCCCTTATGGGTTTCTTGCCAGTAATCCCGTAAAGCGCGGACCAATGTGGCCGTTCCCGGAACATTGCGCTTTTGAAAAGCCTTCTCGCGAACGGTGCGCCACAAACCGCCCAAGCTCTCAAAGGCCGTGTCCAAATAGGTTTTATCGAGATCCCATATATAAACCTCAGGTGTTTCACGCTCCACCGGGTCGGTGACGTACCTAAAAAGAACAACATCCGAGGTAATTTCTGCGCGTGTTCGCCAATCCGACATAAAGTCTCGCTAGAATAGACACCCCCAGGTCAATATGGTAGTTCCCCTGCATGGTGATGACCTCGATTACGCAACGCGATATAGCTCTCGACTTCCAGCCCCGCAAAGCATGGCCGACTGCTTTTCCCGCTTTTGCTTGGTGCGGACAGTTGTTGACCGGCTTTCAGCGCACCGAGAGTGTGGTGATCGATCTGTTTGAGCTGCGTCGCGGAACTTTGGTCGAATGCCTTGTCAGTTGTTATCCGGAGTTGGGCCTGGCCGAGCTGGCCCGCCTCACCACCAATCTTCATAACGTGTGGCCCGAAACATATTTGGAAATTCGCGACGATCTGTTCCGCGCTTACGGGCTAAAGCGGTCGGAGCGCCTGGATGACACTTTGAAAGCTCTGGCGTTTTTGCCGCTGAAATTTCAAGAGTGGGTCGACGTAAAAAAATTGGGCGCGCGCGATCTCTCGCCCCTGCTGGCATTGAAAAGCCCCAAAGAGTTCGCACCATTTCTGCAGGCGATGGTCGAACTTGAACTCTCACGCGCCGACGGCGTGAAGGTTCTTGAGATGGGCGCCGAGCTTTTTATGATGGGCCGAAGCTTAAACGAAATTTTACCGACGCAAAAAAACGGCGAACAATATCTTCGCCAGCTTGAGAAATGGCGCAAACCGAATACGCTTGGCTCGGACGAACAATGGAAAGAGGACGTCACCAAGTGGCCTTGGCCTTCGCAAGTTCAGGCGCAATGGCAACGCTTCGGCGACCAAGCCGGGCTTGAAATCAAGATGCGCGCCACCAGCCCGGAAGACCTCCATAAAAAACTTCAGCAGATGAGCTCCATCGGCGACAACTGGCAAGTACGACGTGACCAGTAAATTCGACCGCGTCTATCTGAATCACGCCTCGCGCGATTCAGAATTGGCCAAACGCATTCTAGAGATCTTCCCCGAGGAAAAAATTGAATGGGTCGATAAGCGCCCGTTTTCTGAATCTTCCGGCGATCTTTCCGCCAAAGAATTCGCGCGCAGCAAACGGCATCTTTACCTTGAGCCCTTCAAAGGACATTTCTTCAAACGTTGCCCAGGCAGCAGACCCGGACTGGCTTGTTGCAATTATTTTGTGCTCAATTGGGGCCAGCAATGCGACATGAATTGTTCGTATTGTTATTTGCAAAGCTTCATTAACTCGCCGGTGCTCACCATTTACACAAATATCGACGACGCGCTTCAAGAACTGCGCGATTTGAAAATGCAAGACCAGGCTTTGCGAGTCGGTACCGGTGAAACCGTCGATTCTTTAAGTTTAGATGACTTAACATTGTTTTCGCACAAGCTGATCGCATTTTTTCGCGACTACCCTAAGTGGACGTTGGAATTTAAAACCAAGTCGGCGAAAGTGTCCCAATTCCTTGATGTTCCGCACGCCGGCAATGTCGTGGTCAGTTGGTCGATCAATCCGCAGAATATTATTTCGCGCGAGGAGCATTTGACCGCCTCATTCGCGGAGCGCTTGAATGCGGCGGAGGCGTGTCTAGGTAAAGGCTTTAAAGTCGCTTTCCATATTGATCCCATGATTTATCATCCCGAGTGGGAACAGTCCTACGGACAAATGATCGATGAGCTGTGCGAACACTTTACGCCCGCTCAAATTCCTTATTTTTCGGTCGGTGCGTTGCGCTTCCAACCGGAACAAAAGTCCATAATGCGCGAAAGGTTCGGGCTGAACTCTTTTGTGACCAGTGCCGAAATGTTTCCAAGCCAAGATGGGAAACTTCGTTACGACACGAAGCTCAGACAACAAATGTTTAGATTTGTAATAGATCGCTTTCACAGCCATAGTCCGGATTGGCGCATATTTATGTGCATGGAAACTCCCGAAACGTGGCTCAAAACCGTCGGCCAAAATCCTTTCAAGATTAAAAAAACCAAAGATTTATTTGACGCATCCGCGCCTGCGGCGGTCCGGAATTTACGAGCCGGCGTGCGAATCTAAAATCCTTCCGCTAAACTCAGTTAAATGGCAAAAATACTCCTTATTGAAGACGACATAGAATTATGCGCGGCTCTGGCGAAAATTTTGGGAATGGATCACGAAGTGACCATAGTGCACAATGTGAAGGATGCGAAAGCCGCGGCGGAAAAAGAAATTTACGGTCTAATCTTAATGGATTTAGGCCTACCCGACGGCAACGGCTTTCAACTCTGCTCCTATTTTAAAGCCAACGCTTCCACTCGCGAAACGCCGATTTTAATTTTAAGCGGAAACGGTCATAGCGACACCCGGGTGACCGCGCTGGATTTGGGCGCCGACGATTTCGTGGCGAAGCCTTTTCAAAAAGAAGAGCTGATGGCCCGTATCCGCGCTCGTTTGCGTGGGGCTCACAAAGCGGCGGTCGGTCCCTTTGTGAATGATTCACGCGCGCACCGGATGTTTATTCGCGAGGGAAATGTAAACCGCGACCTGCAGTTGACGCCGTTTGAATACCGGTTGCTCAATTTCCTCACGCAAAAAATCGGCCAGCCGATCACGCGCGAACAGTTGATCAAGGCATGCTCAGGTCCCGAGCACGAGATTTCGGACCGCACAATTGATTTGCATGTGTGTTCATTGCGCAAGAAGATCGGAAAAAGCCATAACTATATTCGTACTGTTTATGGCACGGGTTACATTCTGCAGATCGAAGCAAAAACCCATATCGCTTAAGAACTGGCCCGCCCGTTATTAAAAGAAAAGTTTCAGGCCGTATTCCATCCCGGTACGGCTTTCTTTGCTGACTGCTCCGGCCGAGGTCAACTCCATCGGCTCTTGATAGTAGTCCGCGTACAATCTGAAGATGAGGGCTTCCAAAAAAGCCCCCGCCGTTACCCGGTGGCCTTGCAGTTTATTGCCGAGATTGGACTCATCGGGAAAATAGTGGCGGTATTTTCCCTGTATGCCCAAATATTGAATCAGATAAATCTGCAATTGCCCTTCGGCGAAGGGATTGTCCCAATTTTCATGAGTTGCGAAGTTGCTAAGATGGCGCAAACCGTAGCGCAGAGTTAGATTTGTGGTCTGTGACGATGTGCCGAATAAACGCAGGCCCACTGCCCCGCCGTAGGACTCGATGTCATCGTCGCGTTTTTCATATTCGCCGTAGAGATTAAAAATCGAAAGATAGGCGTCCAACCGATAGCTTTGGTCCTTGCCGGTTTTGTTCGTGGATTTGATTTTGAAATCACCCACGCCGCCGCTGACCATGACATCAAATAGATTTGCCGAGCGATGCAGCGCCAACCACTGATCGGCCAAAGCCATTTTGTTTTTTTGCGCCAGCCAATCGGCAAGAGTCCATCGGCTGTTCACTTTATTGGTGTTTTTGGCCTTGAGCATATCCATTTGAAAATTCGCCGAAGCGTTAAACGAAAAAAGAACGCAGAAAATAAAGGCAAGGGAGCGCGGCATCTTTTGACTCCGTTAAAAGGCCAACAACAAGAAGGCGGCCAGGTTGGCGATAAATAGTAATGACGAGATCAAAGGTTTGGTCTCCTCAACATTTTGTTTGGCGCTGGTCATGCCGGGCGAAAAAAATTCGGGATCGATCTTTGTTTTCAGCGAATCTTGCAAAGAATAATATTGCTGCAAGCGTTTAAGTTCGCGCGGCAGCCGCACCATCGTGCCTTCTTCAATCGCCGCCGCGCGGTTCACGCGGTCAAGCTCAATGACCAATGTCTCACGGTTTTGCTCGACGACCCGGCCTTCGGCAAAAACTTCGATGCTGGCACCATGAGTGAAAAGCGGTTTTAAGTGATCGCTGTACACCCGAATCAACTGCACGGGGTCGCCGACATCGACCTCCGCGTTTAAGCCGATTTCGGCTTTGACCAACATTCTTCGTCCCTCTTGGTAAACCGGCCGGCCTTTGAGCGGATCGATCACCACAAAACCGTGATAGGGAATGCTGGCGATAAAATCGTTCACCAATTTTACGACCGCGGGCTGAAGCTGCTCGGCAATCGGCAAGCTCGGCTGCAACGCCAGTTGATATTCCCACAGCGGACGCCCGTACTCGCCTTCGTAAACGCGCATGTTGAGCGTGCGGTCGTCGATCCATGTTGTGATCATCGCGTTGGCGTCGAGGAGCTTACCCAAGATGATGGCGTCGGCGGGTGATAGCACTTCGCGCGCTTGGTAGACGTCTTTTTGCATGAGAAAGTTTTTGCTGGCCACCAGAAACCGCTTGTCGCGGGTTAAGGCCTCGCGCAGTTCCCACCAGGCTTCTTCCGCAATGCCGGAAAGCTCGGGCGCCGTCTTAATCGGAAATACGGAAATGCGGCGAATCAGGGTGTGATTCGTCTGGGCGGAAGCCATTCCACAAAAGAGTAAGCCGAGAGCGGCGAGAGTTAGGCGCATTCCTCAATAGGATAACAAAGATGCGGGGCGAGGTAACCGGACCAACGTCGATTTCATGGTCAATTTCACGGCCACGGGAAAATCTTTTTGGGGATCTCGATCCAGCTCTCCTTACGGGGAAAGCCCTTAGGTCTTGGTTCGGTGTGGCCCATATACGAAAGAAGCCCGGTCAATGCGCAAATGAATGAATCGAAGGCCTGGGGTGAGTCGACCAGGGTTTTAAAATCTTCGGTGTAAATAAAGGCCAAATTTTTATCGAGCATTTTGTTGAGCACCAGACGGCGGCTCTCCGCCCCGCCTTCCCAATGGCGGTGAAAACGCAAATGTGATTTCGGCAAATTCAATGAGTTGCCGATGCGCCATAAACTCAACTTCGGAAAAGCCTCGATCACCGGAAATTTTAAACGGCGGATAATGTATTGCGCACGCGCGGTCAGCGGAGCCAGATTCGAGCCGAGCGCATGCGGAAGATGAAAAGGCTCTTCAAGCTCGGTTTGCAGATACTGCTCCACACAGCGTTCCGTGTAGGGCGTAAAAAGCTTTTGCGGCTTTTTCTTGTTCGCGTTTTCGCGGTAGTGCTTCCACATCCACTGAACCTCAGGCTCTTGGCAGTCTTCAATACCGGGGCATTTAAGCGGGCATTGCAAGCACTTTGGCAACTGCAAGGGAACGTCGAAGGTGACGCTTTCGACCGGCGGAGGACAGTCGGTAATGATCTTATGAATCTGCAAATCGGCCGAAACCTCGCCCTCGCTACGGACCTTGTCATAAAGGCGGCTCAAAAATATTTTTTTCTGCACGGGATAGTATTCGATGACCGAGAGACAAGTCTTGTCGGTCTTGCCCCCGCCAAGCGAAACACCGAAGAAACGGTGGAGCTTAAGCGGAGCGGCGCCTTTGCCGGAGCCCCGTTTTAAAGGACCGCTTTTGCGTTGAGTACTTCGAATCCTTGTGCTCGACATCCGGCTTCAACCTGTTCTTTACGGTCGGGGTGTGACCACACCAGGACACAGCCTCCTCCGCCCGCTCCGCATATCTTAACAGCCAGGGCCCCGGACTTTAAAGCGACATTACGAAGCCGGTCGATTTCAGGGCTAGAAAATGAGGTACTTAGCCGGACCCGTGCCTCAAATTCACGGTCGAAGAGGCGCGGAAGCTCTTCAAAACGCTTCTCTTGCAAAACCTTATGCATGTCAGAAGAAACATCTCTAATGTCGCGCAAAGCCTGCAAGGTGGGCTCGTCGTTGTTCAAAGCGGCTTTGATAACTTGCCAATTATTAAGACCGGAGTGGTGCGGTTGTCCGGTGTAAACCAGGCTCAAATGTTTATCCCAAAAATCCTTGTCGGTCTTCATGGTCACGAGTTCCGCCCCACGGGGCGTGTAGTGAATTGCATTGAGTCCCGGTTTTAGCGCCGGATAATAATCTTGGGTGCCCGTCATCTTGTGCAGCACTTGGGCTTCCAAATTTGCCGATAAGGTCACGGATTTATATAAATCAAGTTCCTCGCCCGCCCACTCCGAAAAGGCCTTGATCAGGCTGATCGAGAGCGACGAACTTCCACCGAGGCCGCCGCCGATGGGACTCTCGGAAAATGTTTCTAAGTTGAAGCCCTTTTTAGGTTTCCAGAATGCCACGTGTTTTTGCACCAGGCTTAGCGCCGGATCATTGTACTCCAGCAGATCTTTGAGATCCTTGAATACCTTTTTGTACTTCATGTCGCGCATGTGGATCTCGATCTGCTGATCGTTTCTCTCTTCAAGAGAGGCGTAGGTGTAGATCGAGACCGAAATATTTATTGTCACGCAGCTGTCGACCAAAAGATAAAGTGGCCAGCAATCCAAGGTGCCGCCGGAGAGATCCACACGAGTGGCCGATTGCTTGGAAATTTTCACTTTTTCTTCCTTACCATTTCACGAGGAATAAGTTCGTCGATTTTATCTTTGGACAAGCTCATGACTTCTTTTTCAAGATTGGTGCGCACATAAATGTCATTCTTGCCCTTGATTTGCGCTCCCCAAGACAGCGCGAAAAGCTCGCCGCCCTTGGCATCGCGCATGATGATTTGCGGATTCGCAAAGCCTTCGCCCTTGGCGAAAAATTCTTTACCGTTCAACGATCGCACGTTTTGCAAAAACGTCGCGAGCCGACCTTGATCGAGTTCAAAATCCTTGCTGTCCGCCCCTTCCAGCGCCCAGCCGGAATCATTCTTCACAATCGCCCGCGCATTGCCATTGACCGCCACTTCGATACGCCGCACCTGTTCGAGCGGGAACGAAAATCCTTTATGTCCGTTACGGAAATAAGAGCGCTTCACGCGGATATCGCTCAAACCCGATTGCGAAGTCTTATAAATGGTGTTGCGTTTATTGGTGTAAACAAAGACGTCTTCGGCGCGGTCCTGGCCCGCGGTAAAAACCCAATCTTTACCTACGCTGGCGATAAAGCTCGGCTTCAGCAGCAAGAATTCGACTTTATCCCTGGCTTCGATTCCGTCCTTAACGATTTCCGACGGCGAAAATCCTTGCATGCGTTCGATCCACTCTTCGATCTTCTCTTCATCCACTGCGAACGCAGGCTTCGGCTCGATCGACCAATGACCGCCGGTCTTCACAAGAGAGTACTTGTCGCCCTCCAGATTCAAATCGACGCGCTCAACTTCGGCGCTGGATTCGCGCCACAAGCGGCGCGTGCGAAAGGAATTCGCCGTACGGTCGCGCAGTTGCGCAAAGCCGGTGTCGCCAAGCAGCAGTTCATCTTTTTCACGGACATAAAAGCTGCCGTCAAAAGCGTTTTTGCCGCCGATGCTGAGCGCTTCGGTTTTGCCGGCACCCGACACTTCGATCAAAGCCGCGGGCTTATCGAGCCCCACTTCGCTCCAATCCGGCGCTTTCTTGGCGTCGTCGTCGATGCGGAACGTACGCACCCGCTCACTGAGCAAGGTGTAGAGATAGCCCTGCACCGAGGGCAGATCGGCCTTGTCTTCGACCGGCTCAATCATCTGCCACTCTTCGCCTTTTTTGCTTAAGATTATCGTCTCTTCCCCACGCTTTATTTTTAATTCCACCGCTTGATCCGGCGAGAGGGTGAAGGCCAAACGTTCGTTCTCGGCAAGTCCACCTTCGCTTTGCGATTTTTTGTACTCGAAAACGGTGTAGGCGGCGAGCCCGAACACGATCAAGCTCATCAGCCAAGTCGAACGGAAAGACTTCATGCGCCTCTCCTGCGGAACCACATAACACCGCTCAAAATCAGCAAAATAACCGGCAGCAGGAGCCCCGCGATCACGATCGAGAGGCGCTGGACCGAGGTCAACGTGACGATCGTGCCGACCGGTACCTTGGGACGGATGCTGATCAAATCTTTTTGCTCAGCGAGTTGCGCGATCGAATTTAAGCCCAAGTCGCGATTCACTCCAAGCATTAAAGCGCGGTTGGAAATGAAATCGCTATCGCCGAAAATAACCGCTTCAAAAGGTTTGGCGGCCGCATTTTTGCCGTTGCCGAACTGACCTTTTACCGAAACGCCGACGGTGACCGCTCGACCCTGAGGTTTTTCGGTCAGCGGCTTTGTCGGATCGCTGACCGTGAACGAAAAACCATCGGTCTTGACGATATCGGACACCGTAAAATCTTTCGGCTTATCGGCCGCCGGCCCCACTTCACTCGCCAGCGGGAAAACCGCAAAGACCGAACCCGATGGAAAGCTATTTGTGATCTCGGAATTCTGTTCGAATGCACGGCCGAGAACGGTGGCCGGGCCTCCGCCTTCGATCATTGTGCCTTGAGTGAACACATAATTATTGGCGAACTGCACGCCGAGTGACTTGGTGAGATTCGCCAAGTTGTGGCGCTGGCCGGGATCGAGAGCAAGAAAAAGTTTGCCGCCCGCAGCCGCATATTCACGCAGGATTTTAAGCTCGCTCTCAAGGTAAGGAACAACCGGCCCAACGATCGCCACCACGCTGGCGTCTTTCGGGATTTCCTTTTTGTCGAGCAGGTTTAAACCCTCAACTTTGAATGAGGCCTCGCCGAGCGATTTGACGAATTCACTAAGGCCCGAATCGTCCTCACTGCCCAGTAACTTCTCGCCGTGACCCTCGATAAAATAAATCTTCGCTTCGTTGGTGCGCGTGACTTTGATCATCGCCGAAGTCACCGAGGCTTCGTCAAAGGGGGCATCGACGCGGACGCGCTTGCCGCTTTTCTCTAAAAACACCACGACCGGAGAGGCATCCTTTTCGGGCAGATCTTTCATGTACTCAAGGGCCAGCGTGTTTTCGACGTAGGCGTTGATGTAGCGGACATGAATCTTGCCCGAAAATTCCTGATAGCTCGATAAAATTTGCTTTACGCGTTGGCGGTCTTCCTGCGCCTGCGGGCCTTTATAGAAAACTTTGAACTCGACATCGTCTTTTAGACCCTTAAGGATTCCGACCGATTGGTCCGAGAGCGAATTGAGCTTTTCTTGCGTCAGATCCCAAGTTTTATTGTGTTTATAGGCCAAATAATTCACGCACACGAGCAAGGTAAAAACCAAAACGATCAAGGCGCCCATATTCAAACCGTGTTTGGTCGTGCGCATGGTAAAGAAGTCGGCGTACAAACGATAATCGAAAGCCACCGCCAAAACTAAAGCCAGTCCCGCAAGGACCATAAGTACGGTGTTCAAATTAATCCAAGTGCCGGCCAAAACTTTGATCATGATGGTTGCGCCGGTCAGTAAAAAGGCGATCAGAAGTAAAATTTTAGATTTGCCGCTCATGGGTTACCTCCACCGCGCCGATTCGATCACGCGCTGAGTGAGAAAAACAAATAAACCGATCAAGCTCAGCATAAACACCAACGAACTGGATTTGATCGCACCCATCACGAAACCCGAAAAATGCTGGCCGAGGCCCACATACTCCACCACCGACGAAATCAATCCGCCCGAGTCCGATGCCCCTTGCGAAATAAACCAAAGCAGCAAATTAAAGATCAGGCCCATGACCACGGAAAGCATAATCGATTCGGTCAATGAGGAAGCAAAAAGCCCTACCGCGACGTAAGCGCCGGCGACCAGAGACACGCCCAGATATGCGGACAGTAGCGGCGCCATCGGATACTGGGCCACCGTGCGGGTCAAAAGCGGATAAAGAAAGCTTAGGCCGATCAACACCATCGCCGCTCCCCAACCGGCCAAAAATTTTCCGGCGGCGATCTGGGTTGCGGTGATCGGCGAGGTCAGCAGCAAGTCAAAAGTGCGCATTCTTTTTTCTTCCGCCAATAAGCGCATCGTCAGCGCCGGAATCAGAAATACGAAAAGCAAATTCGCGTAGGAAATATGCATCATAAAAACCTGGCTCTGAAGGCTCATGCCCGCATCCATTCCAGGTTGCATATACACACGTGAACGCTCGGCGAAGGTCAGGAGGTTACGCATGTAAGAGTAGCTCCAGATCAACGAGCACAGCCCGGCTATCACGTAAAACAACGGGTTGATCAATAAGTTACGCAAATCTTTTTTTGCAATGGTCAGGACCGCCCGCATAAGCCTCCCGCTTTCAGTGCGAAACTTCGTTCGAAGTCAGTTTAATAAAAATATCTTCCAGAGCCAGGGACTGGACTTTAAGTTCGACAAGACCCGCACCTTGGCTAACGACGAAGCCCGCGATGCGTTCGATCGTCGTTTCCTCGCCGTCGCTCTCGATGTCGATATAATTTCCCGCGTTGTGCGCGCGCCGGACGCCGGCGACTCCGCTTAGACCGCGCACGACCTCATCTTGATTGCGACGGACTTTAATAATCACCGAGTGTCCGCCGCCCGACATCCGCCGGCTTAAGCCTTCGAGCGAATCCTCAGCCACGATCTCACCGCGATTGATGATGATCACTTTTTCGCAGCTCGCTTGAACTTCGGGCAAAATGTGGGTCGATAAAATGATCGTGTGGTGGCCGCGCAATTGGCGGATCAGTTGGCGCATTTCCGCGACTTGCTTAGGATCAAGTCCTACGGTCGGCTCATCTAGAACAAGAATTTCAGGATCGGAAACCAAAGCCTGAGCCAAACCCACGCGCTGCTTAAAACCTTTCGAAAGGTTTCCAATCAGGCGTCCACGCACATCCTGCAGACTGGTTTTTTCAAGCGCGCCCTGCAGAAGGCTTTTGATGCGCGAACGTTCGACGCCCTTAAGGCTGGCGACGAAGATCAAATAATCCTGCACACTCATGTCGTGGTAAACGGGAGGCGTTTCGGGCAAGTAGCCGATCCTTCGTTTCACCTCAAGCGGATCTTCGAACACGTCGAAGCCCGCGATCTTCACTTCACCCGAAGTGGGCGCCATATATCCGGTGATGATTTTCATGGTGGTGGATTTGCCGGCACCGTTTGGCCCAAGGAACCCCACCACTTCGCCTTTACGTACCGTAAAATTCAAAGCTTTGATGGCGGGACGGTCTCCATAACTTTTTGAAAGATTACGAATTTCAATCATGGACTCTACTCTAAAACTCTGCGCCCAAGAGTCAAGAACTCGGGATGCGGTAGGTGACGACTCTTTCGAAGTGGTAAGTGACCCGGCCGAGGCGGTCACCTTTAATCGGCTTAACATGGCGGCATTCGGCGATTAAAATTTCGAATTTCTCACCGGCATGCTGCTTAAATTTAGCGCCGAGATGCTGACGCACATACCATTCCAGCACCTGCTGTACGGCCTGATCGCTGACGACGGCGTTTTTATTGCGGAACAAGATCGCATGGCTGCTTGGGGAATCGCGTAAATGAAACCACCAATCCCACGCTCGCGCTTTGCGTAAAAGCTTGAGATTGTCGGCCGCACTCTTGCCGGAGATTAACGTTAATTCATCACTGAGCTTGAGCGTACGCCCCTGAGTCGCCCCGTCAAGGATCGGCTTGTTTGGCGCCCGCTCAAAAGCCGTCGTGGTGATGGGTTTGCTTAAGCGATCCTCAAGTTTCGCAATTTCATTTTTCAGAATTTCGAGACGCTTTTCGGTGCCAAAGAGTTTGCCTTCGATCTCACGCGCTTTCGTGAAGCATTGCTCGATATTCCATGAAAGCTTGCGCCGCTTGTCGACGAACGGTTCCCACTCTCTGGGCACGTTTAGGTTTTGGTTTTGCTTAAGCCATGCGCCCACGCTCTTCCATGGAGTGTCGCGCTTGGCGGCCAATTCATCCTGAACTTTGATGAGAGCCTTTTTCTTTTTCTCGAGTTCGTTTTCGAGCCGCGTTTTCACGTCCTTCGTGGATTTTACGCCTTTGCTTTTTCCCTTGCCGCCGCGAAACGCGAGCCACTCTTCGCGCAACTCTTCAAGTGAGCGGCTTTGCAAAGAGACCCGCTCCCCGCCGGATTCGGGAAGATCTTTTGGCTTTTGCCAAGCGATTTTCTTGTCCGCCGTTTGCGCCAAAACATTTCTTGCGTGCGGAAATAAACGCAGCTCAAGCTGCAAATGATCTCCCTCTTTGCCGAACTTCATAAGAATGACCCGCCCCTCGCTCTCGACTCTCTCGACCGAGCGAAGCACGCGGTCGCGAAAATGCGCGCGCAAAAATAAATTCAGCGGGGATTTACGGAGCGCGAGCAAAAGCGGGAGTTGCGTCCAAGGCAGCAGGCAGGGGCTTAAGGCATTTAGGTCGATCCACAACCACAGGACGCCTTTGGACGTATAAAAGCCCAGGACCAGGTCCGCATCGGACGTCTGGACCTCCTGAAGTCTAGAGCCGATCAACGGTTTTAACGTGGATACGACATTATCAAATTCTGAAACGGTCCAGGCTTTCATTTTTCCCTCGAGGACTCCGAAAAGATATATGAAGGAAACGGGATATGTCCACCAACGTCGATGACCCCCTCTATCAAATTTTCGAAGAGCACTTACACTCCGGGCTATACGACGACCAACCGGTCGAAACCTTTGTGCGCGATGTGGTGGATTTCTTTTTTCACAATCTGATGAAGTCCGGCAACGTTCCCCAACACATGCACGAACCTTTGAAAAACGACCTTATCCAGGATGTCCAAGATATGTTGCGCGCCAAGATCTACGGCCACTACGGTATCGGCGAGTACAATCGTATTCGCAGAAAGAAAACGTCTTAACCTGCCAAGTCTTCAGGCAAAAAAATGCCCTGCCGGGGGGAGGGAGTGGCAGGGCATTACACGAACCAAATTTAAAAACTAATTCAATAGATTAAATGACACCCATGAAGGCCGCGCTGTCAGTGTCAATCTTCTCGGTCTTTTCAGACTTCTCAGTCTTCTCTGTTTTCTGAGCGTCCGCAGCTGGAGCTTTGACTTCTTCATTAACCACACTGCCCGTAGCGGGAGCGACAGTGCCTTCAGCCGCAGCGCGCTTGAAAGCCTCCGCCTCCTCTTGAACACGTTGGTTTTCCATGCGCTGTTCATCGCTCAATTTCTGCTCGGGCGCAGCGCCGGTGACAGTCGCCGCTGCTTTGTCGCTCTCGGTCGCTTGAGCGGGAGCCGCGGCTTTGTCGCTTTCCGACTTTTGTATCGGAGCGGCGCTGCCTTTGCCTAAAGCCAAGGCTTCATCAAAGGACTTCGTCGCGCCGATATTCGATTTTTTCAATTTCCATTCGTTTCCGACATGTTCATAGCCGACAACCGCGGCCGCACGAACGCCATTTTCCACTTCAAAAGAAAAGCGGATTTGTACGTCTTTGCAGCTCTCATCTTCGCAAATGGCGGTTAAAAAAAGCTTTGTGCCGGACGCGACATCTGCTTCGTTCTTCACTAAACGAAAGGGAAGATTCGCCGTATTGCCATTTTCCGAAAACTTCATCGGAGCGCCTTGAACGAATACTTTATGTTCTTCATTGTCGATCAAAACCAAAGCGTCGATGCTGAGAAACATTTCCTTATTCGACACGCTTGACGTCAGCGTGAGGCCTTTAACCATCTTGCTCAACTCAGGAAGCGCTTGGCCCTTAGCCACGGCGACGGCCTGTTCGTTTGACACGCGCAATGCCGCAGTCGGGGTTTGCACGGCGACTTGTCCGCGCTCGACCATAAATTTGCGTTTTGCTTCGTCATCGGAGTCTGGGGAATATTTAGATTGATCCAGGGCTTCCGCGGAAAGTTCGGCGGATTTCACTTCTGCAGCCTTGGTTGCATCGCTTCCGTCAGTCACGGCCGCAGCCGCCGGAATTTTGCTTTTATTCAAAGCCGCGGTCTTGGCATCCATCTTAGCCTTATTCGCGGTCATTTCCGATTTCGAATATTGATAGGGTTTAAATCCATTCGAGCCGCGGCCGTCCGCACAGGCGACTAAAAAACTGGCGCACAGCAATCCGCCGGCACCGACCCGAAGAACGTTCAATATAGACGACTTCATAAAACCTCTCCCTTGACTCCCTGGATGACTCCAGTCCGCAAGCCTATTGAGCAAGCTTTATGCCTCGTCTTTTAAAATCAATTACGATTCAGATCGCTTTGAACTCTATCTATTTCAAGCAGGCGACAAAACTTGTCACCCGTTGCCTGAATTGCGTCTTAAAAGCTGAGTTCGACCGCGGCTTCGACTTTGTTCATCGCGGGCTTAAGACAGCGGCCTTCAAGGCACACATATATAGAGGGGTCGCTGCCCTGCTTATTCTTAGCCACCGGCCAACCGCTCTCCGCGGGTGTCCAATACACGTACGGTTGGAATTTTTGGCTTTGTTCATGAAAGAATTCAAGCACCCAATCCCGCCCGTTTAAAACGGCGACCTTCGCCTCGTTCAAATGAAAATCCATGGCCATAGCCAAGAACGGCAAGCCAGATGGATATTGTTTAAACTTCGCAAAGAGCATTTCAAAAATGCGATCGGCTTGGTGTTTGAATTTTCCCTCGCCGGTCAGCAGATACAAGCGCACTAAATTGTAAGCCGCCATGGAGTTCGCGCAAGGAGTCACGCCGTCGTAATCATCCTTGGTGCGCAAAGGCAGCAAAGGATCTTGGCCGTCGTTCGCGAAGTACCCGCCGTCTTCGCGGTCCCAAAATCCTTGGTCCAAACTCGCTTGCAGTTCCAGGGCGAAACTTACCCATTGAGGATTCAAATCCACTTGGTGGAGCTCAAGGCAAGCATGAATCAAAGAAGCATAGTCCTCAGCTGCGGCATTCGCGCGCGTTTCTCCATCGCGCCAAAAACGCGCAAGCTTTCCCTGCGACCACATTTTCTCTTTTACGAAAGTTAAAGCTTTTTGTGCGCAAAGCAAATATTCGGGTTCGGCACAAACGGCGGCCGCGCGCGCAAAGGCCCAAATCATCCAGCCATTCCAGGCCGCGATAATTTTGTCATCCAAATGCGGCTGCGGTTTACTTGAACGCAACTCCTCTAACTTCGCCAAGCTTGAACGCACCAACGGTTCATCTTTCACCTTGCCGTCAAAGCCCGGCTGCAAATGAAGAATCGAGCGGCCTTCAAAATCGCCTTGCGGGGTGACGCCGTACACGCGCGAAAGCACCGACAGCTCTTCCTCGCTCAAAACTTCTTTCAATTCGGCAAAAGCATAAGTCGCGAAGTAACCTTCTTCATTGTGCCCTTTGACCGGGTCCAGTGAATCCGCGTCTTGCGCGGAGTAAAAGCCGCCGTCCTTGTGGGTCATCTCGGAGCGGACGTAATCCAAAGTCTCGCGCGCGCCGCGGATGAGCTCGGCGTCTTGATACAAACTGCCCGCATCGAGCAGGGCCACGGACAATAAGGCTTGATCGTAAAGCATTTTTTCAAAATGAGGGACCAGCCATTTCTCATCGACGGAGTAGCGGTGAAATCCGCCGCGCAGTTGATCGTAAATCCCACCACGAAGCATCGCACCCAAAGTTCCCGTCACCATCGCTTCGGCCTGGTTCAATCCCGTGGCGGAATCCTGGCGCACCATCAACATCAAATTCATCGACTGCGGAAATTTGGGAGCCTGTCCGAAGCCGCCGTTTTCTTCATCGTAGTGATGTTGGAAATTGGTGATAAAAGGCTTAAGCGTCTCTTCCCAGTCGACCTCGGTGCTTTCCCCCTCGGACAATGTTTTCGATTCAAGAATGCTCAACGTCAGCCGCTCCCCGTCCCTCAACAAACTGTCGCGTTCACTGGCCCACAAAGTGTCGATCCGGCGCAAAAGCTGTAAAAATCTGAACTTAGGAAAATAGGTTCCGGCAAAGAACGGCTTACCATCGGGAGTCAGCCAGATCGACATCGGCCAGCCGCCGCCGCCCGATAAAGCTTGCAGTGCCCTCATGTAAACGTCATCGACATCGGGCCGCTCTTCACGGTCGACTTTGATGCTGACGAATTTCTCGTTAAGAACTCCTGCGACCTCTTGATCCTCGAAGGACTCATGCGCCATCACGTGGCACCAATGGCAGGTCGAATAACCGACACTTAAGAAAATGGGCTTATTTTCCTGGCGTGCTTTTGCGAAGGCCGCCTCCCCCCACGCAAACCAGGCGATGGGATTGTCTTTATGTTGAAGAAGGTAGGGCGACTTTTCTTGATTGAGCCGATTGCTCGTTTGCGTGCTTGTCATATTTTGAGACTTATAGAGGTGGCCCCTGGGAGTGTCTAGCGAATTGACACCTGGTATGCGCCATTTGTCCCTGCCCTTGGTCCGCCCCCACGAGAACGATTTAGGAAGGGCATAGGGCGTGCAATACTCCCCATTGAATCCGAACAACAAGGTGAACCTATGAAGTTTCTCTTAATGATATGCTTTTCGCTGATAGGTCCAGCGGCCTTTGCGGCCTCTGCCGGATTCCTCGATGAGGATCAGCCTACAGCCAAGCCCGCGGCAAGACCCACCGTCACCGCACCGTCACCCGCCACAAAGCAGCCCACCGCCGCCAAGAAAGGCGACGACGCGGACTTTAAACTGTGTCAAAAAAACGAGTATACGGACGATGCCGATGACGTGCTGGAAATGTTCAAAGAGATCTTAGGGGTCAATCGTAATGCCCTACCCTTTACGGTGGTCGAGAACACTCAGGTATTTGAAGGTTCCACGGTAAAAATCAATGCATACAAAGGCAAAATCGGCTTCCAATTAACCAACCCGAATCTTGGCACCCCCATGCAGGGCTCGGGTAAGTTGTGCAAACTCGACAAATCGCGGATTCAGATGGTTACAGTGGTCGACGGAAAACCGTATCAATTGACCATCTCGAAAGTCTCAGGCACCAAAATCCAGATCACCGAGTCAACCGGTGCTGTTAACAACACCTTCACGGTGAGGTAATCAGATGAAAAAATCACTCTTAGCGCTTCTGATCGCAGGTTTTTCGACAAATGTCTTCGCACAGGAAATCAAGGTTCTTAACGCCGACGGCTGGCAAACGGTCGTGGCAAGAGAGAATGAATTGGTGTCGCGCTTCTTCCCCGGCGCATTGATCGTGCTCAGCAAAAGCAACGCTGAAGCCGGCGCGACGGATGGAACAGAAGAAAAACCGCCGACGACCGTGACCCTGCGTAAAGTGAAAGCGGATAAACTGAATTTACTTAAAGATAAAAAAGACGACTGGCAACGGGCCCTGTGGACGCCGGAGCAAATTCGCAAAGCCGGCTTCATCAATCAGCGTCCCATCCAAATCGATGGCAAATGGCGCTATATCGCGGAACTCACCCGTGACGTGGGCACCAAAACAATGGCCAATATCGCCGTGGCAGCCTTCGTGGTGGATGAAGAACTTTACGTCATGAAGTTCGAGCAGAATAACGCCTTTTATAAGGCTGGAATCAAGCAAGCCCTCGATTTGTTCAAGACCGTGAATCTCGAAGTGGTCCGAGCTGAAGCGGCCGTCAAGTAACGCGCCGTTTAGCCGCTACGAAGAAAAGCCGCGTCAACCACGCGGCTTTTCCTGTTTCCAAGCCTTCACTTGAGTTCGCCTGCAATATGGTGTTCAAATCATGACGTTAAATCTAACGATCACGTAGCTCAGTTGGATAGAGCACTAGTTTCCTAAACTGGGGGTCGCAAGTTCAATCCTTGCCGTGATCGCCAAATGTCTTGGAGCCTTTTTTGCTTCACACCGCGTTGACAGGATCTGGCCCGCCAAAGCTAAAATCAGACCACAATGAGTTTTGATTCTCCCCTGTACATCTTCTTTCTCTCCATTTTTCTCACCACGTACATTTTGTTCGCAGCCAAACAGACCCGCCAACTGCTGTTGATCGCCGGAGGAATTTTTTTTCTGGCCCAAGCGAATTCACAGTCCGCGATCATCCTGTCTGTTTTCGCGTTAGTGAGCTATGGCTTCGCACAGCTCATCGCCAATTCGCGCGCGCACCGGAAATTGATTTTCGCGCTAGCGATTCTTGTCAACTTCGGCGCCCTGATTGCTTTTCGCATTTACCAAAATGAGATTCCGGGCGGCTTCTTCCCTTTCGGATTTTCATTCTTTTGCTTTGCGAGCCTCACCTATTTAAGGGATGCGTACTCCACCCGTGTTCGCGTCAAACCCGCTGAATATCTCTCCGCTTTGATGTTCTTTCCGACTCTCGCTTCAGGTCCCATTTACCGGGTCACCGATTTAATTCGCCAGATTAAAGAGGCCCCAAGTTTAAATTGGCAACGCGCGCGGTTTTCCGTGGTGCTCATCGCGAATGGATTTTTCAAAAAAGCGGTCTCCGAACTCATCGCCACCGCCATCAGCAGCGACCTCATGCCACACGACTCGGCAGGCTTTGCTTGGCTACGCGTCGTTTTATTTACGGCGAAATACTATGCGGATTTTTCAGGATATTCCGACATCGCCATCGGCTCGGCCGGCCTGCTCGGCATCAACATTCCGCTTAACTTCAATTTACCCTTCTTGGCGACGTCCATCGGGGAATTTTGGCGGCGCTGGCATATGTCTCTGAATCATTGGATGACGGAGTACGTTTTTAAGCCGCTCATTTATACGGATGCGTTTGCATTTTTAAATAAAATCCCCGCGGCCGGGTCCGTCCTCTTTCTTAAGCGGCAATATCCGGCGGCATTTATAGCCATGCTCGGAATGGGACTTTGGCATGGTCTAAATTTGAATTTTGCCCTTTGGGGAGCTTACATGGGTATATTGCTCTGCTTAGAGATGGCCTTCGCCTATAAATGGAAAGATAAATTGCCGATCGGCCTGCAAATCTTTGTCACATTTTTCTTAGTCCTCAACAGCTTTGCGATATTCATGAATCCGGATTTAAATTCTATCGGTCGCCTGTTCGCGCATATGTATGGATTCGGCAATTCGGGCCTCACGGCGGTGGGGTTCTCGTACATAGTCGTCGTTGGACTCATGCTGCTGGTTCCTCATTTGATCGACTATATCCTCATTAAAAATGAGTATTTCCAAAGGCGGCCATTTTTCGCTTTGTACACATGCATCACTTTGCTGGCGCTACATTTTTTAATGGACGGCTTCAATGGGGCACCTTTTGAATATTTTAAATTTTAAATCCCATCCGCTCACCATCGCGATGACGCTCATTTGCGGATGGCTCGCACTTTATGCGACTCTTAGTCAAATTACCCCGCGAGACGTAACCGAATACTATCATCTGCGCTTTGAAGCCATTCGCCAAACCATACGGTCACTCGATATCAAGCCGCCAACAGTTGTCTTTTTTGGACCGTCGGACATAGCCTTAAATGTATCCCCCGTTTCCATCGCTCCCCAAATCGGCAATGTCGAGATCTACAATTTCGGTGTCGCTATGGCCGGACCGGACACCGTTGGAATACTCACCAGACAACTGCGCGATTCGCTACATAAAAAAAATCAAAAGGTCGATTTGGCGGTCCTGCGCTTCAATCCCATGATGTACACTAAACGCTATCGCAGTATCGTGCGCCAGGCTCAGTATTCATTGTTCACCTATAAAATCCCCTTTGCCACACTTATTGGTTACTCAAGACTGCACAATCTGGAATTTCTAGCGCAGGCCCTGTATCTTCGACTCGTCGGCGGCGGCGGCGGACAAGGTGCCCTGCAATTAAAAACAAGAATGTTTTTAAACCAATCCGTGAACGCGCAAAATATCAAACTTTATACGGAACTTTGGAAGCCCGACATATTGTCGCCGAGGGAAGACTACTGGAATCGCGAAGCATTCGGTGAAATCAATCTATTCGGCGGCGAAAATAGTCTCAGCAATTTTGTCGACCATCATGCCAAAGAGCTCTATCTCGCCGGCTTTGGCGCACATCGCTACCTATTCAACGCATTGTCGTTAGACTTTGACGAAGAATTTTTTCTTGATCTCGATCAATCCATTAATGAACTCGCCCAAGTCGCCGACAGAGTCGCCGTTCTTTATATCCCCGACTTCATTGCGCCAGAATCACCAAAGGTTTCAAGTGACGGCCAAAGCCGTCTTGCCGCGAGAATCGAAAAATTAAAAAACGATCCGCGAGTACATTTTTGGGATTACTCGAATATTTGGCAACCCGACACAACCGATTTTATCGACATCACGCATATGACGGAGAAGGGAAAAGTGAAATTCAACAAGCTGCTCGCCGCGAGTATCCTTGGTGAATTCAGACAGGAAAATTAAAGCCGACGGGCCGGCGCGACGCAGAAAGCTTCTCGTCAATTGATTCAGATTACGCTGTGCCTTACCCTTACGAGATGGAGAAGCCAACCCAACTGGACAATGCCATGAAATGGATTATGGCGCGCATCGTTTGCGGCATAGCCGTGCCGCGCGAAGCTTAGGGCTTTAATCGCAAATGTCTAAGCCTTCACCCGTTCATGCATGGCTGAGAAGTCTTCTTGTGGTTCTTCTCGCGACGTTATTTTGGTTTGCGCTCGGCGAAGGAGCGGCAAGATTCTGGATTCACCGGTATGGCAACGCCCTTGACATAACCAGGCCTATTCTCGAAGTTGACGCGCGCCTGGGATGGAAACAGCGCTCGAATCTTGACACTCGATTCCTCGGGCTGCCGCTTCAGACCAACTCCGTGGGCTGGCGAACACACCGGCTCGAATCGATCCCGGACTCAACGGAGAACATATTGATTCTCGGACCGTCTTCCACATTCGGATGGGGCGTGAAGGAAGAGGACACCTATTCCTCCTATCTCGAGATTGCCGCGCGCGAAAAGGGCAAGCGAAATGTGCGGGTTATCAATGCCGGTGAAATCGGCTTTTCGACATTTCAAGGATTGCGCCTGTTGCGCGAGGTAACGGCCTCGCGCCTTCCGTTCAAATGGCTTGTGATCGCCTACGGAGTTAACGACGTCGATAGATCCCGATTTTATTTTCAGAGTTTGAAAACCGACGCGGACGAACTGGAGAATAAGCCGTCCGAGATTTCCATTAAATCCCAAAAGTGGCTTTATTCATCATCCGCGGTCTCGCTTCTATTAAAGTTCGCCGGCTGGTTGAGAAGCCAAGTCCTCCCCCTTTCGGCTGGCCCAGACCCGGTTCCTCCGCTTCGTGTACCGCCGAGTGAATTCGGCGCCAATATCGAAAAAATGATCGAACTTGCCCGCTCACAACGGGCGAAAGTGATTCTGGTGACCTCGGCCAATCACCTGCCGGAATCAAGCGCGGCCCATGGCGAATCCGAGTCGCTTTATGAACGCGGCCGAAAGCTTTATGATCAACACGAATATGCCGAAGCCCAGGCCGTGATGATCCGCAGCGCCCAATTGAACCCTGAGCAAAACGAGGTCTATTATTATTTGAGTGCGATCGCCGTAAAACTAAAACGCCAATCCGAGGCAAATCAGTTTCTGCTTAAGGCCAGAGAAAATGAACCAATGCGGCTTAGGCGGGACATTTGGGCGTATAATCAAATGATACGCAAAATCGCAAAAGAACAGGGCGTTTCTATTGTGGATCTCGATTGGATGATGCACGGCAATTCGGACGATCTATTTGTGGATCCGATTCACTTCTCGGCACAAGGACATCGCGGAATTGCCGATCAAATTTATCAAAGCCTGGAGCTAAATTGAAAGAGGAGAGGTTTTTGAATTGAGGCCCCAACGGTGAGTACGACCGAATCCATCGCTTTCTCACACGAGCAACTTTCCTGCTTTAGGGACTTATCATACGATAACAATCCCCTTCACTGGGACCAGCTGTACTCGCGACAAACGCAATTCGGCAGACCCATAGTTCAGGGGATTTGCGCCGTGCTTTACGGCTTAGGCAAATGGGGGAACGGCAGAAAATTTAGAATCGCCTCAATTCAGGCGCAGTTTAAAAAGCCGCTCTACCCCGATGAGATTTACGATTTAAATATTAGTGAAGCCGGCAATCAAGTGACGATAAGATTTTTACGCGGACCTTCGCTCCGAACCGAGATCGTTTTCACCTGGTCCACTTTTCAGAACGACGAGCCCGGGATCCCGCACCACTTTTCAGCCGGTAACGTCGAATACATTTTAAATCGATCGGCCTTGCCTTCGTTCAGAACCTACTTCGGCATCGATCAAAGCCAAATGCCATTCGAACAATTGAATGGATTATTATGGTCCAGCTATTTCGTGGGCATGGAGACGCCTGGAAAACAGGCTCTGTTTACCGGCTGCAAGTTTACGTTCAACGAATCTTGGAACGGCGATTCCCCCGGTGAATTGAAAATCGCCGTGGACGAAAGATTCAATGAAGTGACTGTGCAGGGCCGCGGGCCGGGAATCACGTCATTTCTTATCCATGCCTTTAGGAGGCCGTTACCCGTGAGCTACAACATCGCAGAAATACTGTCTGAGGTCGGCAAATCCGAAAATTACAAAGGGAAAACCGTATTTATATCCGGTGCATCGCGAGGATTCGGCGCCGTGCTGGCCAAGGCCTACTCGCTTCAGAGCGCGACGGTAATATTAAACTATCGGTCGTGCAAAGATGAGGTCGAGAATGTGCTCAGCGAAATCACCGCAAATCACGGCCGGGCGGTGATTTTAAAGGGAGATGTCGCGAATGCTTCCGACTGCCGGGAAATGAGTGAATTTATCGAGCGCGAATTCGGCTTTATCGACGCTCTCGTCAATAACGCTTACCCGCATATCGATTACGAACTTTTTTTGGAAAAATCGCCCGAAGATTTTATGTCTTTCCTACGCGATTCATTTGCCATGACCTATCAACTCACTCACCACCTGTTGCCCCGAATAAACCTTGGCGGAACCATTATCAATATTTCGACCGCCTATACGCAAATGCCAAGTCGCGGCTTTAGTCATTATGTCGCCTCAAAAGAAGCCGTGGAAGGACTCACGCGAGCCTTGGCTGCCGAGTTTGCAGATTTTAAGTTCATCATCGCAAGACCGCCGCGGATGAAGACCGATCAAACAAATCTTCCCTATGACCGCACGCCTTCAATATCCCCCATTCCGGTGGCCAGAAAACTACTGCGATCTTTGGCGAATTTGTCGGGCAAGCAAAACCTTTTTGAAGTTGATCTTGATCCCGGCACCGAATAACATACAGCCTATGTCCACGCCTCCAAGTAGCGAACTGTATCGCGCGCAATTTCTTGAGCTCTTAAGGCACCCGGCAATCGCAAGCTTCATCGAACGCGCTCAATCCGTCGATCCCGGCGACAATCCTTTTCATGATTTCTTCGCGCTTAACTACACCGATCAAGGAATTGTTTCGCTAAAAATTTACTTCAGCTTTTATCGGTTTCTTGAGCGCAAAGAAATTTTGAGCATGTTACCCGACGACGAGAAATTTCTAAAATTGTATTCACTGTGGGAGCCGACCAAAAAGCGTTCGATCAATCATTCGGGGTGTTCATTCGCGGTTAAGATCAAAGGCCCGGGCGATCCCACTTACCAATTTCATTATCGCGTTCCTCATGGCAGCTATATCCAGCCGCCGCGAAATTTTTCGCTCGCCGCCGGCGATTTACAGTTCCAACCTGGCGTATCCAGCGAGTACACGGGCAACAGCTGTTTAGATAAGCGTTACTATTATATGAAGGAAAGTCCCGGTGTCCTCGAGTGGAACCGGCTTAGGGGCGAAGCACATCGCGGACAGCTCTTTGAATACACCGAAACGGATAACTGGTCTAAAATCATCCATTGGTTTCATAACTACGAACTGCACCAAGAATGCGTTTCCAATCTTTCCAACATGGCTATGCGAAATTTTCTTCAAGGGCTATCGGACGAGTTCGGAGTCTCTCCGGTTTATCCCGGAATATATGAGGATCGCTCCCAGCGATCGATTTATTTATTTAAACTTAAGTACGGCGGACGCGATCCGTTTCCGCATTCTCTAGACGGACAAGACCGAACGCTGGAATCGACCCTAATCCCTCTGCTCTAGCCGTGTTTCGCGGCTGAAAGATTCCGGAGACCCATGCCGGGTTCAGGCGCGAGAGAAAAAGCGAAGACCAGATATGCAGATAAGCCGTGTAATAGCCCAACATGTCCCAATCATTTCGTGAAATATAAGTGTTTGAATCGGCACTCATGGTGAGGAACCAAATGCCGCCGATCACGACGACGGAGAGGCCAAGGGAGGGATGGTAAACGGCTCTAAAACTAAAACCGCCCCGCCTTCTCCATTGATCGTAGAGAGGATAGAAGAGCCAAAAAATCACGTGGTACAAAACGACGTCTTCGATCCGGATCCAAGCCGGATTCACAATAAGCGCCGCGATGAGCCCGGTCCCTTCGAACAAAATCAAAGCGGTAAGCCGCGGCCTCTCAATCGACGAATGGACAAAGCCCAGATACAGCGCAAATAAAATTGCGAAAAACAATAAGCCCCCTCCGATCCACTCGGAAGGTATGCCGGAAAAGTCGGGCAAACGCTGCGCGATCTGTAAAAAAATAAAAAAGTTTAAGCCTCCACGTATAAATGCCAACCAAGACATTTGTGAAGTCGTGGGCTCGGCCGGAGGTTCCACGGTAAAAGTCTCACTGAGAGTGTGATGAGCGCAAAATAGAAACAGAAACGTCGTCGCGTAATACTGCATGCTCCACAACCCCAAGGCCGCAACAAGTCCGACCTTCCACAGATTTGCGGGTTGGCGAAACAAACGAGCCATGCGCTGTCGCGAATAAACAAGGGTGACTATATTGTGGCCTAAAACCATGGCGATAAAAAATCCGTGGTAATCGGCGGCGGAAATCAGATTCGCCAACGCCAACAATAGGCCGATCGTGAGCAGTCTTATTCCTGCGGGGATAGATCTTGAAATACTCTCCGGACTAAGAGCGAAGGCCATACTAAATGCTATGTTTTAAACCGCGCGCGGGACAATTTATTCTTCATTGTCGCCTCGTGGCAGGATATAACTTTAGTCATGCAAGAATCCTGGTCCTGGTTTTTCAATCCGCACGTGCAGTTCAGCTGGATTTGGCTGCTGGAGTTTCTCATTCTGGGCACGCTCATCGGTATTTATCGTCAGCGCCGTGCGGGCGAACCGGTTCTGGCTGCCTTCTCCCACTGTTTGCCGCGTCCTTGCCCCGCACGGGGACGCCAATTCCTTTTTGATGTGGCGCTCACCCTTTTCAATTTATTTCTGATGGTGAAACTGACCGCGTGGCTGGAGCCCTGGTCCAAACACGCCTCAGGAAATCTGGCTGTGAATTTACCTGACATTTTTCGCGTCGATGGGCTGTCGCAAACGGGTCTTTCGTTTTACGCGTATATTCTTTATCCGGTAGGAGCTTTTCTTGCGGCGGATTTTCTTTACACGCTGGCGCATATCGCATTTCACAAGGTGCCTCTCCTCTGGAGGATGCACAAAATCCATCACGCTCCCCAATCCTTGAGCCCGGCCACCGCATGGAGGATTCATCCCCTCGAAATCGTGACGACAATCTCCGCCGTCGTTATCGGAAACAACTTATTCAAGGCCTTCATCACCGCAAGTCTCGGCGCTTACCCTGAGACCTTTACGATTTATGGCTTAAGTTGGTTCGAGATCCTGCTCATGACTTTCGTAACCTTTCGTCATAGCGACATCTGGATTTCTTTCGGCCCGTTGAATTATTTTATCTCTTCCCCGGCGATGCACCAGATTCATCACAGCTCCGAAGTACGCCACCGCGATAAGAATTTTGCCCTCTTTCTGTCATTTTGGGATTTTGTTTTCGGAACGCTTTATTTGCCGCAAAAAAAAGAAACTTTTGCCTATGGGATCGCCGGCGATGCAGACGCATGTCTCAAAAATTCCCATGATGTTCGCGAAAAGCGTGAAGTAAAAAGACAAATTTTCTGAAATTTTAGCAAGCCCAGGCTTCCTCCGAAAGGCTCTCCAGCCAAGGGGAAGCCGGAATGCTGCTGCAAACATCACGTGTCTTTATGTTGGTCACTTTTTTATCGCTTACGGCCTGTGCCGGTTACGGCGCGGAGAAAGCCTTGCCCGACAGTGAAATGTCCGAGGGCGACGCCCTATTGACCGATGGCCCCGCAGATAACGGTGCTGCAGACGTAGGCTTACCTTCCGCCGACGATCAAAACTCGGATCCAACGGACACCTCTAAAATGTTGGATAAGTATCAATACTTGGATCCCAATCACGAAGTACCCACCGACCTTTTGCAGGCGGCTTTAACCTATTACGATGCCAATCTGTCTAAGATCACTAACAAGAATTATTTGTCGGTGATCGACTTCGCTCAAAAATCGACTAAGAAAAGATTCTTCATCATCGACATGAAGACCGGCAAGGTGTGGGCGATTCATACGGCGCATGGCGCGGGTTCGGATAGCAATCACGACGGGTTCGCCGAAAAATTCAGCAACGTTTCAGGCAGCAATGCCAGTTCGCTGGGATTTTACAAGGCGGCGGAAACTTATTCCGGCAGCCACGGCTTTTCGATGCGTCTAGACGGACTCTCATCGACCAATTCAAAGGCCCGCGCGCGAGCCATCGTGGTCCACGCCGCCGATTACGTACAAGAGTCCGCAGTGATCCAAGGCCGCAGTTGGGGTTGCCCCGCGGTCGCGCCCCAAAACCGCGATAAGGTGATTAGTCTGCTCAAAGGCGGAAGCATTATCTACGCCGGACTCTCGAGCACATAGCACCGACAAGGCTTTCGTTATTATATCGGCAATGAAAAGCTAAAATCCGTGCCGCGGCCGAGTTCGCTTTCAACCCAGATTTTTCCGCCATGGGCTTCCACAATGCCCTTTGCGATCGCTAAACCCAACCCGGTTCCCATTGCCGCCGAGGCGCGCACCTGCCAATAACGATCGAATATATGATTGAGCGCCTTACGCTCGATACCCGGCCCGCTGTCGGAAACCTTGACGATCGCTTGGCCCCGCTCGCATCGCACCTGCGCCAAAATTTCGCCTTGTTTAGGAGAAAATTTTATGGCGTTACCGATTAAGTTTGAGACGACCTGCCCGATCCGACCTTCATCAAATTTAAACAACGCCAGATCGCCGGCCGGTACAAATTTTAAGCCTATTGATTTCTGTTTCGTTATCGGCGCGAAATTTTCGGCGATTGCGCGAACGCATTCGTTAAGGTCACGCAGCTCACAGTCCACCACAAATTTACCGGCCTCAATTTTTGAATGATCCAAAAGATCGTCGATCAAACGACCCATCGAGGCCGTGCACCTTTGCGCGATCCGGATCATGGTTTCGGTTTCACCGTCTTCAAGAGCCATATTCAAACTCATGGTGACGGTCGCCAAAGGGCTTTTAAGATCGTGCGCGACGACTTCGATAATTTCCTTACGCGCGTTCAGCAAGCGCTCACGGGCGGCATCGGCTGCGCGCTTCTGTGTGATTGCGCGCATAATAAAAATCACCACAAGCACCGCTAAAAGCAACGCGGTCAAGGAAGTCACAACCAATTCGCGGACAATCTCCTCGGAAATACGTGCGCTCTCGACTTTCGAAGCTCGAAGTTCTTCGGTCTTTATACTGACAAGCTCCTCCAACCGTGCGCGGATGGAGCTCGTTAAAGGGCGAACCTCTTCGTCAAAAAATTTGCGAATCTTCTGAATGGGTGTTCCCGCCATGCGCAATTCGATGCGCTCCCCTTCCAGCGAGTAAAGCACGTGGTCGGCGTCCTTGATCGATTGGATCAAATAGAGTACGCGCTCGGTCTCTTTGTTCTCGCCGATTTTTTCTAACAACGAATTGCTTTGTTCATGCGCCAGCTTCAACTCAAGAGGAATTTGGGGATCTCTGGATAAAACATACAGCGGAACAAGCATCATCGGCTTTTCAATCAAATAGCGCAGCCGCTCCGCCAACACGAGCTCTTCGGAATGCTCGTTCACCAAAGCGTCGTTGGCTTTCATCAGTTCGCGCGTGGAGAAAAACGACGAAGCAATCACCGCTCCGATAATTAAGAAAGTTAAGGCCAATGCCAGGTATATTTTACGCTCGAATCGGTCGATCGCCATAGCCCATCCTAAGATGTCACAGCCTATACAGACAATATGTAAAATCGCTGGGGCCGATTCTCCTGGTTTCATCTGCCTTTCAAGAAGGCGGGGCGATATGCACGGAAGTTGACGATTTAGCGGGCATCGGCAAGAAAGGGACCATGAAAAACCTTGCAGTTCTATTGTTCGTCTTAATGAGTCTTCCGGCCTTTGCTCAGGTCACTGAGCAGGATGCCATAAACGCTTATGCCAAACGGGCCTTCGCCAAATACAATGAGTCCGTGTCCGGCGCGATGCACCTTCAGCAGAGCATCGAGAAATTTTTAAGCGATCCTAGCGAAGCTAACTTAAAAATTGTGCGCGACACCTGGACTGACGCGCGAAAGCCCTACTCCGAAACTGAAGCTTACCGCTTTTATGGCGGGCCTATCGACGCCGAAAACGGTCCTGAAGGTTTTATTAACTCGTGGCCGCTCGATGAAGTTTACGCCGACAGCATTGTCGAACGGGCGGATTTGTTCCCGCAAATCAACGATCAAGTTTTGCGCAGCGCGAATGAAAAAGACGGCCATAAAAATATTTCGACCGGTTACCATGCGATTGAATTTTTGCTGTGGGGGCGAGACACCTTTCCCGACAGCCCCGGCCGCCGCCTGGCCGCCGATTTCGACCCCGCAAAATCCCCATTGGCGTTGCGGCGGGCTCAATACCTTCGCTCCGCCGCGGCGATATTGGTGACAGACCTGCAAAGCGTGCAGAAGGCCTGGGATCCGGCCGTCGCCGGCAGCTACGCGCAAAATTTCGTGAAGTCCGGCCAGCATAAATCCGCTCTGACGAATATTTTTACCGGCATCATCAAACTTTCGGGCGCCGAACTCAGCCAAGAGCGGATGTTCGTCGCGCTCGACACCAAAAGCCAGGAAGAAGAGCAGTCGTGCTTCAGCGACACGACTCACTTCGATATCCTGCATAACTTCCTCGGAATCAAAAACATCATGAACGACGGATTACTCGCGCTGATCAAAGCAAAAGACAAATCGGTGGCGGCCGAGATCGAAGAAAATTTGGAGATCGCCGAGAATGCCATCCGCGCCATCCCCACTCCGTTCGATCAAGCCATTCTCAATGAACCGTCACGCCGCTTGGTGATGGATGCGATCTCCGGTCTTGAAACTCTGGCCGAATCGTTGAGGCAAGGAGCGGTCACTTTGGGAGCCGGCGTTCCGTGAATTTCCGTTTCATCGCGTTTCTCATCGCCTTATTGATTTCTTTTCCAGGTGCTTCCGCGGAACCGGCCGATCATCCGTACGAAACCATCGATCACACTCGCAATGCCTTCGGTAATCCTTTTCCAAGCCTCAATCGCGATGAGCGCCGTTTATTTTTTGTCGGTAATTCCTTTTTTCGCCAGAACTGGGTCGAGGCTCCGGCGACGACGAATGTGCGTGACGGCTTAGGCCCGACATTCAACGCGGTTTCATGCACCGCTTGCCATCAATTGAATGGACGCGGCATCGGCGCACAAGAAGGCTTCGCACACGTTTCTTTGTTGTTCCGTTTGGATGGCGCACCGGCATATGGCGGCCAGCTCAACCCCTTCGGCGTGACCGACGTCAGTGGCGAAGCGCACCCCTACGTTTCGTTCATCTCCTTCAGTGGAAAATTCGATGACGGCGAAAAGTTTGATCTACGCAAGCCCCTATTTAATATCGTGGATTGGATGTTTGGCCCTCCTCCCGCGCACACGCGCGTTTCGGCGCGCGTCGCGAATCAGTTGATCGGCTTGGGCCTGCTCGAAAAAATTCCGGCAAAGGAGATCGAAGCTTTAGCCGATCCCGATGACAACAACGGCGACGGGATTTCTGGACGCGCGAATTACGTTCTCAACGTTCGCACGAAGCAGATGCAACTCGGACGCTTCGGTTGGAAGGCCGAAGTGCCAACCGTGGAACAGCAAAGCGCCGCGGCTTTTAACGGTGACATGGGCTTAACCACGTCGCTTTTCCCCGATAAAAACTGCCCGCCGGGACAAACCGCTTGCGCCAACGCGGTGAGCGGCGGCTCGCCGGAAGTTGACGACGATATTTTAGCCCGCGTGACTTTGTTCAGCCAATCGATCGCGGTCCCCGTTCAAAGACCCGTCCCCTCGGATGCGGGCGAAAAAACTTTTAAACGCATCGGTTGCGCTTCTTGCCATCAGCCCTCTTACAACGTGAATGGCGTCGCGATTTTTCCATACACGGATTTACTTTTGCACGACATGGGCCAAGGCTTAAGCGACGTCGCGACCAGCGGCGAAGTCTTGCCGACCGAATGGCGCACTCCACCTCTGTGGGGCATCGGCTTGCTCCACGTCGTCAACGGCCACACCAATCTGATGCACGACGGACGCGCCCGCGGCGTCAGTGAAGCTATTTTGTGGCATGACGGAGAAGCGGCGTCGGCCAAAAAGGCCTACCTCGGATTGAGCAAAATCCAGCGCAACGAGCTGGTTCAATTCGTTGAAAGCCTATAGCCTCGATGAGCGAAGCTGAGGCGAAATTAGAATCCACCAAAAAATTCTTACCCTGGCTTGTGGCCGTCGCCTTTTTTATGGAGTCGCTCGACACCACGATTCTCAACACGGCGGTGCCGGTCATGGCGGACGCACTGGGCGTAGCTCCGCTCAATATGAAGTCGGTGCTCAGCAGTTACACCTTGAGTCTCGCCGTATTTATCCCGGTCAGCAGTTGGATCGCCGACCGCTTCGGCACCAGACGAGTGTTTACGGGTGCGATCGGCATGTTTACGCTTGGGTCTTTTCTGTGCGGCATTTCAAACGACATCAAATGGTTGGTGTTTTGCCGCATTCTGCAGGGCTGTGGCGGCGCGATGATGGTGCCGGTCGGAAGACTGACCCTGGTCAGAACATTCGCACGCTCGGAATTGATTCGCGCGATGAGTTTCGTGGCGATCCCGGCATTGATCGGCCCGATGCTTGGGCCCCTTGCCGGCGGACTGATCGTCGGCTGGTTTCACTGGCGCGTGATTTTCTTCGTGAATATTCCCATAGGGCTTGCCGGCCTTTATCTCGTGTACCGCAACTTGCCCGATTATCATGAGCCCACCGAAAAATTGGACGTCATCGGCCTCATCCTGTTTGGATCCGGCATCGCCTTGTTCTCTTACGTGCTGGAAGTTTTCGGTGAGCATTCGTTGAGCTATCTTGAAATCGGCGGCTTGCTTGCGATGTCGGGCTTATTGCTTGGCGGATATTTACTGCATGCGCGTTCATTCAAACATCCGCTGTTGCGCTTGGGGCTGATGCGCATCCGCACGATGCGTATCGCGGTGGTGGGAAACTTTATCACCCGCCTCGGCGTCGGCGGCCTTCCCTTTTTGCTCCCCCTGCTTTACCAAATCGGATTGGGTTATTCGCCCGTGCAATCCGGGCTTTTGATCATGCCGCAATCGATCGCCGCGATCGGCCTGAAGATGGCCATGCCGGGAATTCTCACCCGCTTCGGCTTTCGCCAAGTGCTGCTCGTCAATACGATTTTGCTCGGTGTGATCATCGCGCTGTTTGCGACGATCGGCCCGGAAACCCCGGTTTTTTTGATCGTCCTGCAAGCCTGTTGTTTCGGCTTCCTCTCGTCGCTGCAATTCACCAGTATGAACACCTTAGTTTATGCCGACGTCTCAACGAAAGACACCAGTATGGCCAGCACCATCGTTAGTACCGTTCAGCAAACTTCGCTCAGCTTTGGCGTCGCCACTGCCTCGCTGGTCGCCGCGTACTTTGTCCCGTCGGGCTTTCACTCGGATCCGCACGATATGATTCACGGCCTGCACAGCGCCTTTCTCCTCCTTGGCGGATTGACGGTTTTGTCGGCAGCCGTTTTCCGCGAGCTGAATTTTAATGACGGCGACAATGTCAGCCGGCACAAAATGGCAGGCTCCGTCCCGTCTTGAGGCGTAAAGCCGTACTAAACTTGGACATCTTACGAATTTTATAAAGCATAAACCGAGACCGGTTTATCCTGTAAGCAGTCATGAAAGCCTTAGTGGTACGTACGCAGATAAGGGGCTTCAGAACCTGCGCTCGCGTCGTCTTGGGCTTGAGTTTACTCATCACCCTAAATGGTTGCCTCGACGCCGGGAGCGGTTCGGAAGCTGGAACGGATGTGGTTGCAAATCCTAGCGATGTGCTGCCACCATTCACTACACCGGAGCGCACGGTGTGCGATCCCTTTAACGGGGGCGCATCGGCACGCAATCGCGGTCTCGTAGGAAATCTCGTTTATTTGATGGACGATCAGCCACGCTACACCAGCGTTCACGATTATATCCTGAACGGAGCTCCGATCCAAAGCACGCTTTATTTTGATAAACTGTTCGTACCGACCCGCGCTTTCGATCTGGGTTTTTACACGCAAGACGGAACGCTGATCACCAATCAAAACAATCAACCGATCTATGAATATTTCGGCATGCGTCTGGAATCGCAACTCACGCTCGGCGCCAATGAAAATCCGGGTTGGTATGAATTGGCGACTCTGGCCGACGACGGCGCCGTCATCAGCGTGAAGAATTCCGACGGATCGCTCACCAAGATCGTCGACAACGACGGAACGCATGCCACCAAAATGGGTTGCGCTTCGAACGCCGTCTATATGGACCGCGACACCAAGCTTCCAGTCGTGATCGAATATTATCAAGGACCGCGCTACCATATTTCGTTGGTCGTCATGTGGCGCCCGCTGCCGGAAGGCGCCGATCCCACGGCTCCCGGCGCCGACCTGCAATGCAACCGCGCCGGCAATTCCATGTACTTCGATTCGACCAAGGTGCCTTCGGTGCCGACTCCCACTTACTACGATCTTCTCACGCGTGGATGGAAACCGCTGGGCAACGAGAATTATTATTTCCCCGAGCAAGCCAGCAATCCTTGCGCGAGCGAAGATCCAATGCTGATCACCAGTTTTGCGATCAACAGCACCACGCGCACTTCGGTCACCATCAGTTGGTTAAGCAGCTTGCCCTCGACCACCAAGGCCGAAATCAAAGCGGTTCTAAGCGGCGCCGTCGTCACCACGACCGAGGACACCGCCCTTTCGACCAGTCATACAGTGACGATCACAGGACTTACGGCCAATACCCTTTACTCCGTCAAAGGAATCTCGACTTCCGCCGGGGGACAATCCGTCTCAAGCCAGGAAAGCGCCTTTAGAACACCCCGCTAGAGCTCCGATAGGCATATAAAGGACAAGCATCGAGATGAAATGGCCTATTCGCTTAAAATTTATGGTCACGATGAGCGGATTGCTGGCAATTTGCCTGGGCAGCTATCTGCTGATGGCCGTCACCGTTTTTAAGTCGGATAAAACTCAACTAGTTTATGATTTGAACCGCAGCCAAGTTTCCAATCTGGCGAGCGAAGTGGAAACCGCGCTTAACGGCGCTTCCGAAAAATTAAAACTCTTCGCGCAACTTCCCGCGAACTTGCAAACGCGGATGGCGGCAGACTTATTCTCGGAAGACTCGGATGTCGTCGCCGTTTCGATCTTCAAGCTGAACGCCAAGGAGCCGCTGCGCTCGTTCACACAAGCCGGCTTTCTTGAGACCTACGGCTTAAGCAATGAATCGTTCTCCTCGCTGCTCAATAAAACTCCGATTCCATTCAAGGAAATCGTGAACGAAGGAGAAGAGCTCTGGAACAATAGCGCCGAAGGCGCACCCCCGCTCATCGGCTACGGCCGCTTGGTCATTATGCAAAATGAACAAGGCGTCCCGGTCGATCAATGGGCCGTTATCGGCTACATCAAATTGGATCGCTTCCTAAAATCCGTCAGCGTGGTCCGGCTTAGCGAGGTCGTGATCGCCAATCGTCACGGGGAAGTGTTGGTCCATCGTGATGCCCGCGATCTGTTCAATAAGCCGCAGATCGCCGGATCGTCCCTGTTCAAACAAGCGTTGGAATCAAAAACCCGTCTCAGCGTTTCCAACGTGGATAACGGCGGCGAAAAATATTTGGCGGCGACAGCGAAGGCCTTCAAGGGCCATCTCATCGTCATCGCGCAAGCTCCTGAAAACGAAGTCTTCCGTGTCGTTAAGGATCTCGGTATCCGCACGATGCTTTTTGGAACGATCGTACTGACCCTTGTGATTCTTGCGGCGTTCGGGCTTGCGCGCTCGATCACGCAGAACTTGGATCATTTGACCGAGCGTATGGAAGCGGCTTCCGAAGGCGATCTCACCACCGCGATAGTCCTTAAAGGGCGCGATGAAACGGTAAGGCTCGCCATGACGTTTAACCAAATGATCAGCGATTTGCGCGATTCGCGCGACGAACTCGAAAAAATGAACCGCGAATTGGATTTAAAAGTTCGCGAGCGAACCGAACAGCTGGAAATCCAAAACCTAAAAGTCAAAGAAGCGCAGGAAGCGTTGTTGCGCACGACCCGCCTGGCCTCGGTCGGCGAAATTGCCGGCCGCACGGCCCATGAAGTTCTCAATCCCCTCACCAGCTTACTCACCCGCGCCGGCTTGATGCAAAAGCGCGTCGGTGGGGAATACAAAAGTCAGCTCAGCCTGCTTAACGGGATCCGCGAGGCATGGCGTGACGACTTTAAAAGCGGCGGTTTCAATCAACTGGTGAAAAACTGGCAAGAACCCTCGCAGATCGATCCTTCAAAAAGCATGTTCCAGGAGGATCTCGAAAATTTGCAAGCCATTGCACAAGAACTTCTGCAACAAAGCGAGAGCATCGAGGGCGATACCGAGTTCATCAAGGTCGAGGGCAATCGCATCAGCAAGATCATTCACAGCATGCGCCGCCTTGGTCACGTGAAGTCGGAAGCCCGCTCGCACTCTCTGCATTCGATCTTAAGCGATTGTTGTCATATCATGGCCGATCTTTTCGACCAGAAACACTTTAAAATCGAAAAGCACTTCAGCGCAGAGCACGACGAAGTCCTTACCGATCGCGATGAGATGATCCAATCCGTCACCAATTTGATGCGCAACTCGCTGCAGGCATTGGAAGCCGTCGGAGGCAAAAACGGCGCCATGATTTTGCGCACCCGTAACGAGTCCGGATCGATAATCGCGGAAATCGAGGATACCGGCGCGGGAGTCGCGGCGGAAAATCAAGGCCACCTTTTTGAAGCCAGCTTCACCACGAAACCGCCGGATCAAGGCACGGGCCTTGGTCTTGGCATCAGCCGCCGCTTCGTCCGCAGTTACGGCGGCGACATTGAATTCGTCAGTTCGATTCCCAATAAAAAAACCGTTTTCCGCATTCGCATGCCGCTCAAAAGGGATGCCGCAAAACGAGGAGCCGTTGCATGAGTAACACCGCCAAAAAAATCATCCAAGCGCAAGTCGTGCCCAACCGGCGTATTCTCGTTTGCGATGACGAACCCGAAATCGCCAAAGGCATCCACCGCATCCTTTGCCCCGACGAGGCCAAGGCCAGCGCGCTTTCGCGCTCAAGCCGCAGCTTAAAAAATTCGGACGAAGCGAAGAGGGCTTCCGACGGTTTCGAAGTCGTGGTCGTAAACTCTCCGAACGAAGCTCTTGCGGCCGTGCGCAAGTCCATGCTGGAAGGACGCCCTTTTGCGATGGGCTTCTTCGACGTCATGCTCGGCGCCGATATCGACGGGATCGAACTGGTCAAACAAGCCGTGCAAATCGATCCTCAGCTTTATGCGGTATTCGTCACCGCCTACCACGACCGCAACGTCGATGCGATCGGCGCATTCTTAGGCGAGAACAACCGCGACAAATGGGATTACATAAATAAACCCTTCACCGACGGCGAGATTCTGCAGAAGGCACGCAATGTGACCAGTCTTTGGGATTTGCAACGCCTTAAAGAATGGCAAGCCGAACGTTTAAGCGAGATGCACGGTCTGCTTTTGCAGAACGAGCGTCACAATGCCGCGGCGGCCGTCGGTCGGAGCGTCGCCCACGAATTCGGCAATTTGCTCACCCACATCGTGGGCCATGCCGAGCTGGCCATGAATCAAAGCGATGTTAAAGCCATGCAAAACGCACTCGAAATTATTTTAAAGGCCGGCGACACCGCGACTTCGGTTTTACGCCGCTTTCGGCGTCTGAACGACACCGTAGATACGCCCTCCGACGTCAAAATGCACGACGTGAAACTGATCATCGAAGAGGCCCTTGAGCTCATGGAGTTCCGCTTCCGCCGCCATTCGGTTGAAGTGGTGAAAGATAATTTGCAATCCATAACCGCGCCGATCAGCCGCAACTCGCTGATCCAAGTGCTGGTGAATCTTTTCATCAATGCAATGCACGCCATGCCCGGAGGCGGGAAACTCCATTTGGAGAGCGCCGTAGACGAAGATCATCTCGTGCTGAGAGTGCGCGATACCGGCGCGGGCATCCCTGAAGACATTCTCCCCCGCGTGATTGAGCCCCTGTTCACCACCAAGGGTGCCGAAGGCAGCGGCCTCGGCCTCGCCATTTGCAAAGAGATTATTGAAATCGAACATGACGGCGAATTTAGAATCGAAAACCACCCCGATCGCGGCGTACAGGTTTCCATCCGTCTGCCCCTAACTGAAGGAGCCGAAAATGAGTGAAGTCACCACGGTCAAGATCGCCCACCTTTGCGTTCTGGTCGTCGACGACGACAAAATGATCCGCGAAATCATCATGCAGCATTTGCGCGTGATCGGTTTTCAAAAATTTCTCGAAGCCGCCGACGGCAGCGAGGCTTATAAACATCTCGTCGACGCCACCCAACGCGTGGACTTAATTTTGTGCGACTGGGAAATGCCCCGCACCGACGGCCTCACCTTCTTGCGCGCGGTTCGCAAAAACCGTATGCGCAGCCGTACGCCCTTCATTATGGTGACCAGCCAACAATCGCAAGAA
This sequence comes from uncultured Pseudobdellovibrionaceae bacterium, assembly GCA_964628445.1. Classification (GTDB taxonomy): domain Bacteria; phylum Bdellovibrionota; class Bdellovibrionia; order Bdellovibrionales; family UBA1609; genus JALHOQ01. The sequence goes on from CAZVOP010000022.1 coordinate 42,900, forward strand.
CGCATGAAGATCTCCAAGGCCAAAAAGAATTTGGTCGACGCCTACATCGTCAAACCGTTTCGCGCCGAAGTGCTGCGCCAGAAGGTTTTCGAAGTCTTGTTCGCGGCGATAGATAAGAAGACCATCGCCGCATGACGATTTTCCGCGCCCTTCTTCTTTTGAACTTCATCTTGATTTCGGCGGCGGAGGCAAGCGAGGTCCTGGAAACCTTCAACTCGCGTTTGAATTTCGCCTCCGGCACGGCGATTTGGAATCAAGCGCTGGGCAAAGTTCACCCGACATTGCAGGTGGCGAATTTTTACGCCGCACCTCCGACACCCAAACAAGTCGAGGTGGGCGATGGCTCCGACGGGGCCTTCGACATTTCAACTTACGCGCGCTTCAGCGTGAATGGCGATCTCTCCGGAAATAAAATCCGGCTCGACACCAATGTCTTTCCGATCTTAAAACTGACATCGTTTCACTTGGCGCAGGGCTGGGTCCTTGAGCCCGTCGGTGACAATCCATTAATCATCTACAGCCTCTCCGATATTCGTATAGAGGGCCAAATTTGGTGCAACGGTCATGATGGAAGCGCCGGCAGCTCGTCTCCGGGCGCCGGAGGATTAGGCCGTTGCGGAGGATCCGCCGGTGGCAATGGCGGCGCACTGAATACGAAAGGCGATGACGGCCTGTTCCCGCATCCTTCGCTCGGCGGAGGCCAAGGCGGCAATGCGACCGGTGCCGGAATTTCCGGCGGGGGCGGAGGATCTTGGAACACGACGACTCTGGCCACGGTCAGCAGCAACGCGACCGCATCAGGCGGAAATCCTGGCAGCAGTTCCTCGGATCCCGAATTCAATTTTGTTTTCGGCGGCGCCGGCGGCGGGGGCGGTGCAGGTTCAATCTCCAATTTCGGTGCCGGCGGCGGCGGTGGTGGCGGAGTCGTGATCCTTCATGCCGCCCGTGACGTGAACATCGGTGAAGCCCCAACTTCAACGACGGGATTTATTCTGGTCAACGGCGGAAATGGAGGAAGCCCTGCAAATGACGGCGGTGCCGGCGGCGGCGGCGGCGGCGGCGGAGTCCAAGTTTTCTCCGGCGGCACGATTAACATTTACAGCGACAGCGGACTTCCCGCGAGCAACGCCAACAGCGGAAACGGCGGAACCAATACCATACCTTCAACAGGCGGACTCGGCGGTCCCGGACGAAGTTGGTTTTCCAGTGTCGCCTACAACGGCATAGGCTTCTACACGCCAAGCGAAGAATCCCCGCTCCTTCCCGGCAATGTTGAATTTTCCTCGGCGACTCAAACCGTCACCAGCCAAGTGATCGATCTCGCTAACCGTTACGTGGAGTCTTCGTCTGCAAGCTTGCTGCCGGGTTCATCCGATTATTCAATCGAGCTCGCCGGCAGCAATGACAATTTCGTGAGCGACGATTCCGGATGGACGACCAACCCGGCTTTACTTCGCCGCAAGCGCTATATGAAATTCAGGATTTCAATAACCGCATCGAACGTCAGCACCCCCGATATGGTGGACACCGCGCAGATCATTTACACGCCCGGTGAGCGCGAAGACTTTTCACTGAAAGCCGCGGGTTGCGGACGCATTGAGGGTGGCGGAGGTTCCCCGCTTTCACTGCTTCCACTTATCTCACTTATTTTATTGATAGCCTTTTACCGCGGCAAAGCGGTTCACGCCTGACGCAACACTTCTTGTCTAGGCAAGAAGCCGTGCGACATCAAAACCCTATACCGAGTAGCAGAAATCCCTCGGCACTCAAAGTGCTATAGTTTCCTCGGAAAATATAAAATGCATCGGTGCCCACACCCAACAAAACTCGCTTGTTAAAAAATGGCCGAAGCAAACGTTGGTTGGTGCTCAATCCATAAAGCCCCTCGCCGGCCTTAGCATGGATGTCCACTTGGTATTCGACCTTATCTAAATTCCAAACGCTTCGCGCATGAACGCCGAACGCCGTCTTTTCGCGTGCTTCGATTTCTTCAAATCCAGCGCGCGAAATTTCCGGAAGCCAGCTCAGAGAAAAGCCGAAACCCCAAACGGAACTTGAGCGCATATGCGTGGCCGCTAAAGACGCGCTTTGTAATACGACATCGCGTTGAAATGGATAATCGCTTTTCGATTCGGGCTTAAAAGTCGAGCGACTGTACTGTGCATCCACATTCCACCAGCCTTCAGGCGAAACAAGGAAGTCCTTCTCCATCGCGAACGACATTAATTTTATGCCGCTCAATTCGGCACGCACGCCTCTCTTCGCCCGCGCCTGCAGCAGGCCGACCGAGGGCTTCGCCAACACACGTAAGCCGCGCCCTTCATGAAGCTTAACCGCCACAGGTGGAGGCTCCATCACCTTCGGCGCCGAAGGTACTTCCGTCACAACCGGCGCCGGCGGAACGGGCACGACCCGCCGGATCTCCACGCTCGTCGTCACCAATTCGGGCTCGCTAAAAACACCCATACGCCCAGCAAGACTTCCGGCAGCGACCCGCCAGTAGTAAGGCCGCTTTTTATAATCCGTCCACAAGAACTCGGGCTTCGCAAGTTTACGCGAAACCACGGTGTGGCGAAAATCGGGCGTCTCCGATATCTCAATCAGATAAAGGTCCGCGCCTTCCACTTTCTCCCACGAAAAAATGGCCTCGAAGCGCTCAACTTCATCGGCATAAGCTCGCGGTAAGATCGCATTCTGCATCCACTGCCATAAAGAAGCCCCGTCGTTCGCGCGTCCGGCCGGTTTACGCAGGCGCGGCATATTTAACTTAGGAGCCGCGAACGGTTGATGGCGCAAAAAAACCGGATAGCGGTAAGCGGGAGGAATCATATACCCTTGTTTGTCTTTCGCCCAAACGCTCCACTCGGCGTCGCTTTCGGATTCAAAACTCAGCGAAATGGAATTCGTCTCAAGCGGGGAAATCATATTCAGCCCGGTGCCGTCCAAATGAAATTCATAACCCGAAGCTTCGGGTATACGCGTCCAGCGGAATTGGTTTTCTTCCGCCGTCCGCAGCCGGTTACGCGGCAACGGCGTAATGAGATGCAAGGTCGGCGCGCGCCATATTTCCATATCCGCCGGAGCACTGGTATTTTGCTTCGTCCGCAAATAAGCCAAGTGATGGCCAAGCGGCATACGCAAATGCATTTCGCGCTGATCTTCCCGTAGCGGAATCACGCGCTCATTAAAACCCAAGGCTTGAATGTGCAACTCATCGGCTTGGCCTTTCCAAGCCAAAACGACATCGGCGCCGTCTTCATGCGTGTAAGTCCGGCGCGCAGGAACAGAGGTCCAAGCAAAATCACTATCCAACACCAATGCTTCGGTTTTACCGCCCGAGATGCGCAGCAAGCCGTCGATCGACAGATCATGAATCCCATCGCCGCTCTCTAATCTTGCGGCGCCCTTCTTCATTTGCACTTCGAATTCATGCTCACCCGTTTGCCGCAATTGCATTTCACTGCCCGCGCTTAAACTGACATTGAACTCGGCGCTTTCGATTTTTGTGGATGAAAATGGATTTCGCGCCTGCAGATTTCCACGCAGGAATTTAAGACGAATCTCGCCTTCCGAGTTTTGATCCTCGGGCTCAATGGTCACCAAAGTATTTTCCGACAGTTCCACCTCGACGTCGTTCGCCAATTTCAAGGTGGCGGCACTCTGCGCCAGGGTCAAAACGGAATCGTAATAAAATACCGGCTCGGCTTGCGCGGACTTCTCCCACACCAGGCTGTTCATCGAGCGGCGGCGCAGTTCGTTGTTCGATTTAAAAACCGTACCCGCGATTTGTTCTCCGCTGATGGACGCAGGCCCGCCCAAGGAAATAATCCCCATATGCCAAAATAGCAAAGCGATCTCAAAAAAGAGCGCGGCTATCAGGCCGAGTACAATACTCCGATCGGACCGGCGTGATCTCATCTCCTATATATCGGAAATTTTCTACCGGAAGCTCATATGAAAATGTTTGTTCATCGCGAGGTTGGACTTAAGTCCCTTAAGCGAAAACCCGCACGCGACCAAAGTGGAGGCGTTTTTGCTGCAAAGAATGTAAAAATTGGCCGAGTTTTCGATCAGATATTTGAAACCTAGACCTGCACCGCCGGGACCACCGCGTGCCGCAATCGTGCCTTCTTTTAAGACCCCCTTCAAATGGGTCATAAGATGCTCTTTGGAAAGCGATCCATAGGAGTCGGTGCAACCCAAGATCACGCGTTTATCGCTATAGCAGGCAAACAGCGTGGCCTTCTTATCTTCGGGCAAGGTCACTTCCTGATCGCGCGGCAGATCCTTAAAAGGACGATTGCCGCTGGAGCGCATGGGCGCATTATAAATCGCGTTCGTGATCAATTCGTCGGCCGATTGCATGCACAAATCTTTGATCGCCGAAGTGCGCGGAAACCCTTGCAGAAAGTTCGCCAGCCAGTCGAGGACCATGCGCTTCTCACCGCTTCGATTGAATTTCACCACCATGTTTTGCTCCGCCGACTCCTCGGCGGCGGCCGAGCGAAACCCGGTGAAAAAAAACGGCAGAGGCGATTTAACAAATTTTTCAGGCCGAACGGCCATCAGCGCGGAAGCCAAAAGCTCTTGCGGAAAATCGTCGCGGTCTTGTTGCACGATGTGCTCAAATCCCTTTTCAGCGAGAGCGATAATCTCGCTGAGGTTAGCGCGGTTAACGACCATCACCACGTAATTCGGCAACGCATCTTTAAAAATCGCGTGATCCTCGGGAAAGTGTAAAACTGGAACTTT
>CAZVOP010000023.1:0-46462 GCA_964628445.1 uncultured Pseudobdellovibrionaceae bacterium
GAGGGATGTATTCTGAGGCGTGTTGCGGGATGGCAGTTCCCCACTCCGAAAGGTGGGACGAACGTTCTTGTGACGTATCCGTTCTTATTCAAGAGCAACCGTTAATGGTTTAGCTCAAAGCATAAGAAAGGCGACATCATGAGCTTCCGCGACATACGGATCCTGAAGGAGGGATCTTATGGGAACTCAGAAAGCATCTAGTATCGGCTTCGCCGGATATACCGGCTATGTCATCGGCTTAAGCTTAGCGATGACTATGACTACATCAGCGTTCGCGAAAAGTAAAAAGTCCGCACCGGCACCACAGCCAGCGCCGACTGTCTCAACTCCGATTCCGGCGATGCCGGCGACGAAGGGCGAAGACAAGGTCGACATTTCGGACCTCGAGAGCAAGTATTGGGCTCCGAAGGACACCGATTTCTCGGTCGTGCAAAACCGCACTTACGCGAAAGAACATCGTTTCTTGATCACGCCCCAGTTCGGGACGCCGATCAACGATGCGCACTCCGAAGGAAATATCTTTGGCGGGACCGCCAACTATTTTTGGTCGGAACGTATGGGCGTTCAGCTGACTTATCTCAAAGGGGACCTACGTAACAATTCCGCGACCCGCGATGTGGGAAGACTGAGCGCTTCCGGCGGAGCACGGCCCGATTTCGACAGATTCTCAAGCTATTACGGCATCGGTTACAACATCGTTCCGTTTTACGCAAAGATGAGCTTCTGGGGAAAAAGGATCATTTACTTCGACATGGCTTTTACGCCGACCGTCGGGATGACCACCTATGAGCAACAAATCGAGGGCGGCAATAAAGAGAAGTCGGCCTTCACCTACGGCATAGATGTGACCCAGTATTTCTTTTTCTCGCGCTGGTTTGCGATCCGCGCCGATTTGAAGAATCAGTTCTCTCAGCAAGAAATTGTGAAGTATCGCGGCACCACGATCGGCCAAAAAGTCACCGACAAGAACACGCAAGACACGATGTTCCTGCTCGGCGCTACGTTTTATTGGTAGTTGAAGTTTAAGAAAGAGGGGAGACTATGAAGTCTCGGAATGTGATCTTAGGATTAGTGATGGTGTTCGGGACAGCGAGTGCTTATGCGGCATTCACCGAGACCGGCGATGTGGCGACCGTGCAGCCCACTTGGAAAAAAGTGGCCACGCAGGTCAAGGTCACCGTGCAAGAGTGGATGAATTACTGGACCGGGCAACAGCCCGATCTGGCGCCCAAACCTGCACCGAATGTGGCCGTGAAACCCGTGTCGGAACCGGCACCACAGCCCGTCGTGGCTGCGCCGGCGCCCGAGCAACCTACGCTAACGCAATCTCAGGTCGCACAACCTAAGCCGGTTGAAAATGAAGCCGTCACCGCTCTTCGCGAGCAACCTTTGTTCGAACAACGCGCGGAAGGCGCATCTCTTAAAGACGTCCAGTCTTTACGTGAAAGCGTAAAGGGCGCGAACCTTTTGCAAGTCTCAAAACCCGGGCGGGTCGGCAGCTCGAAACTAGCCAAGAATAAATCGGGCGTCGCGACGATCGACTGGGCCAAAGTGAAAGTGAGTAAAAAAATCCCGCGCCTTGATATCGGCACCGAGAGCTTGATCTCGGCCAACGATTTCAAGGTCTCGAAACTCAGCTGGGGATTGCAGAAGCCTTCCGATTTGAAGCGCTTGCCCCAACCGGCAGTGGTTTCAGACGCGGAATTTCGCAAAGTCGTCAGCCAGCCTTTCGTGAAAGCGACCGGCGCCAGGGGCATGCAAGCCAACTTGCGTCCCGCGGGCCAGCCCGTGACCCACGACATCGTCGATAAAGTGAAATACACTTTGCAACCCACCGAGGAAGTCAAACCGCTCGCCTATAAACCGCTGAGCGAAGAGCACTTGAAAATGGTCGCGGCCTTGATCCTTTTTGAAAAAGGCAATCATTGCCACATGATCATGGGTCTATTCCATCAGTTGGAACAGGCGAAAAATACCGAAGCTGAAGCAACGTACCACTTAGGCGCTTGCGCGGATCAAATGAAAATGGAGCAGGCGGCTTTCGATAATCTTTCAAAGCTCGTGGCTTCCGAAGATAAAGAGTTCGGCAAAGACGCTTTGAAGTTATTGGCGAAAGACTTACCGGCTATTTACGAAAAAGATTTCTATAAAGTCATGAAGAGCACCAAAGCTCCGAAGGCCTTGATCACCGACGAGTCGCGCGACGACGTCACTTATCGTATGGCTAAGGGTGCTTACCGCGCTGGCGACTATAAGACCTCGGCTCTGTATGCCGACCAAGTTTCGGAAAAAGCGGTGTTCTATGACGACGCCCGCTTCCTCTCGGCAATGAACGCCTTCGGCCAGGGCGATAAAGCTCATGCGTTGAAAAAGCTCGAAGGATTATGGGCAAACCTCGAGGCGCGTAAAGTTGGCAATTCCAACATCCGTGCTTTGACGGCGGTAAACCTGGCACGCATGTATTTCGCGCAGAAAAAATATGACAAGGCTTTGGAGCATTACATGCAGGTTCCCAAGGATCATGCTTTGTGGGTTCAGGCTTTGATCGAGCAAGGTTGGACGCAAGTCGCGTTGGAGGATTACTCGGGCGCGATCGGCAATATGTACTCTCTGCATTCACCGTACTTCAAGGCTGTTTATCAGCCGGAGAGTTTCGTGGTGCGCACGATCGGCTATCTGAATATCTGCCAATACGGCGACGCTTACAAAACTTTGAGCTGGCTTGAGCACGATTACCGCGAGTACCTCGACAAAATGTCGGGCTACTTGTCTACCGAGAAAAAGCCGCTCGATATGTACAACACGGTTAAGAACTATATCCGCGGCAAGAGCACCGACAGCGTCGAAGGCGTGCCTTACCAAGTCTGGCGCGAGATGGCCCGCCGCAAAGATTTCTTGAATCTGCAAACGGCGTTGAATGAAAAGCAAGACGAGACCAAGCGCTACGAAGGCGTGAACGAGAAGATCAAGACCGAAAAGGCCTCGATTCGCTTCCACGCCGAACAGTCGAAGAAGCAATTCGACAAATGGCGCGGTGAGATCGCCAAGACCAAGAAAGATCGGACCAATGCCAAAAACTTGGATCAATATAACGCCAACCTGAAGCTTGAGAAGGATCGCACGATCGGTTACCGCTTCCAGCTCACGATTTTGGAGCAAAGCCGCCAGGGTTACTTGGATTTCCAGAAGAAGAGCCAAGGGAAGTTGGATAAGGAGACCGTGGCCCTAAGTACCAAAGCCGGCGATATTCTTCTGAAGCGCGCGATGGGAATGAAGACCGAAATGAACCGAGTGCTCGAGAATAACGAATTTCTGCGCTACGAAGTTTTCGCGGGCTCTGGTGAAAATATCCGTTATCAAGTCGCGGGCGGAAAAGTCGACGGCAACGTGACCCGTGTGCCGGCCAATATCAAGCCGACCAAGATGATGAACTGGAGTTTTGACGGCGAATTCTGGGAAGACGAGATCGGCTCATACCGTTCGTCGCTTCAGAACGCTTGCCCACGTACCGCCAACAAGGTTGATCGCCAAGAGGGCGAGCAAGCTCACTTATTCGATGAAAATAAATAGAGGAGAGATTTTATGAGAACGTTAACCTACACCGCATTGATTCCGCTTCTGGCACTCAGCTTTAGCGTGTCGGCCAAAACCGACGTGAAGGGCGCATTGGAACAGTTGAAGACCAATGAGCAAAACGCAAAGTCCAACGAGAAACAGTACAACGAGAACGCCGAAATTTCTTCGAAGAATATCGTGGAAGTGACCGCGGCGATCAAGCAACTGCGCGATCAGAAGAACTCGCTTAACGGCAATGCTCTCAATCTGCAAAAGAATCTCGCGATTCTCGACAAGATGAAAGAGCGGCTGCAACAATTCAGCAAAGAAGAATCCGCTTCCATGGGTAAGGAAGACAAGCAGATCGCGGCCCTTAAGGCGACCTTAGAAAAGCTTGAGGCCAATAAAGCGAAACGCGAGCAGAACATCGAAACTTATGCGCAGAAAATCACCGAAGTGGAAAAAGAGAAAGCCGACTGGCAAGAGCAGCATCAGGCTTTCGCTTCGATCCAAAAAGAACTCAACGCCAAAGAGCAAAAGGCCTTGGCCGAGCGCGAGAAATGGATCGAGAAGCGTAAAGGCTACCGCGGTGAAGCCGCCAAATGGGATAAAGAATCTCAAGTGGCAGAACAGGCTCGCGTTAAGTTCGATCGTCTGAAGGATTAATCAGCTCTTTTATCTAAGGGTTTATTGGATCCGTCTTAGCTTTGGTGAGCTCGCTCCAGAACTGCAGTGAATAAAGCTCGAAGTACTTTCCGCGCTTTGCGAGAAGCTCTTCATGGCGGCCCTGTTCGATGATTTCACCCTTATCCAGGACGACGATTAAATCGGAATGCAGGATGGTCGAAAGGCGGTGCGCGATGATTAAACTGGTGCGGCCGCGCGTGACGATCTCGGTGGCTTTTTGAATTTGTTTTTCGCTGACCGAGTCGATGTTGGCGGTAGCCTCATCCAAAATTAAGATATCGGGATCAAAGGCAAGGACGCGCGCGAAAGCGAGCAATTGTCGTTCGCCGGCACTTAAGTTTGATCCGCGCTCAAGGATCTTGCCGTCAAGGCCGCCGTGCTTTCTTAATATATCATGGCATTGGGCTTGTTCGGCCGCCCATGCGGCACGCTCACGCGTGATCTTGGGATCGAACAAAGTGATGTTGGTCAGAATCGACCCGCTGAACACAAAGCCGTCTTGTTGAACCACGCCGATACGCGGTCGCAAAGCCTGCGGCGCAAGTTCCTTAAGCGACATACCGTCGATCAGGATGTCGCCTTCTTCGATCTCATAAAGCTTTTGCAGAAGTGAAATCGTGGACGTCTTGCCGCTTCCGGTGCGGCCGATCAGCGCCACCGACATGCCGGGCTCGATATTCAAATTCACCTTTTTCAAAACATAAGGCGAGTGCTCGGCATAGCGAAAGCTTAGATCTTTGATTTCCACCCGGCCCTCGAGGCGCGGCTTGGCGAAATCGCGACCTTCACGGTTCTCCTCTATCTCGCCGAACAGATGAAAAACGCGGTCGGCGCTGGCCAAACTGTTTTGCAGCTGATTGTAGCGCTCCAAAATGGTTTTGAGCGGTTTAAAGAATCCCTGCAGCAATAAAATGTAAGCGCTTAAACTTCCCAGTGAGAAGCCGTAGTTCTGATGAAAGTAAGCGCCCAGGAATATGGCGACGGCCAGCGCAAACAAATTAAAGCCTTCGATTACCGGCCACAACGTTGCGAAAAGCCTCACGGTGGTCAGCTGCAAAAAGCGGTATTCGGCGGAAAGCTGGTCGAAGAAAGCCCGCGACTCTTTGGTGCGGTCGAAAAGCTGCAAGATTTTAATTCCGCCAAGGCTTTCCGCAGTGAAGGCGTTGATCATCGACAGTTTGCGCTTGGTCGCCCCGAACTGAATGCGGATCTTGTGGCTAAGCACGAAGCAAATCCACAAGAGCGGCGGCAAAACGCAAAGCGTGATTGCAGTCATTGAAGGGGAGATCACCGCTAGCGCCACGAAGATCGAAAGCATTTCGATCATTGCCACAAAAATCGCGGCAAAGCCCTGGCTGAACAGTTCGCCAAGCGCGTAAACGTCGTTGGTCACGCGGGTCACGGTGCGGCCCGAGGGATTTTTCTCGAAGTAAGTGACCGGCAAGCGTTGAACGTGGGAGATCAGTTTTTCGCGGATCTCGAACAAAACCAAATTGCCCAGCCGTTGAATATAATTATTCTGGATAAAGGCCAGGCCCGCACGCATGCACTCGATAAAGAGATAGGCGATCGCGACATAAACGATGACCTCGCGGCGGCTTTGCCGAATTCCTTCATCGATCGCATAACCGAATAAAAAGGGCAGTGCTCGGCCCACGCCGACGTAGGCAAAAACCAAAAACAGCGAGATCAACACACGCGGCTTATGCCGCCATAAAAAGGGCCAGAGCTTTTTGAAAAGCTTCTTGAAGGTGAGCTCGATCGCGACGTTGTCTTCAGTGAAAAAATGGTGCGCCATTATTTCGCCGCCATTTGCATCTCATGCAGGATTTGATAGGTGCGGCTAGTGCGCACCAATTCTTCATGGCGTCCCAGGGCTTCGACTTTCCCCTGCTGTAGGACCAGAATCAGATCCGCTTCGCGCACGCTGTTCAGCCGGTGCGAGACGATGATCGAAGTCGTTTTCTTAAGCTCATCCCGCAGATTGCCGAGGATGGCTTCTTCCGTTTTGGCGTCAATCGCGCTCAATGAGTCATCCAAGATCACCAAAGGCGCTTCACGAATCATCGCGCGCGCCAAGGTCATGCGTTGCTTTTGCCCGCCCGAAAGATTCACACCGCGCTCTCCGACTAAGGCTTCATAAGAATTCGGCCAAGCCTCGATCTCTTGATCAAGGCGTACGTTTTCGGCCGCCTCGCGCACATCGGCGATGTCCCAAGTGTCCATGCCCAGCGCCAAGTTTTCAGAAACCGTGCGCGAAAATAAAAAGGCGTCTTGTGGAACCACGCCGATCAGCTGCCTGAGGCTCTTTAAAGTGATTTTTTCGACCGATATTCCATTGATCAAAATCTTATCCGGCGCCACTTGATATTGGCGGGTGATCAATTCGATCAAAGTGGTCTTGCCGGAGCCGGTTTTGCCGACGATGCCCAAGCAATCGCCGCGCGAAATTTTAAAGGAAATATTCTCAAGCGCGGGCAAGGTCGCGCCAGGGTAGGTGAACGAAAGATTGCGCACTTCCAAGCTTTGTAACTCAGAAATTTCGATCTCGCCTAAATCGGGGACATCGGCTTCGTGCTGCAAAACCTCATGCACCCGGGTGAAGGCCGCACGCGCTTCTTGAATTTGCCCCATCGCGATGCCGATTGCCGACATCGGCCACACCATGCGCTGGATATATTGATAAAAGGCGAAGAATTGTCCAAGGGTCACATGGCCATCGATCACTTGGCCTGCGCCAAGCAAAAGTAAAACGACGCAACCGAGCGCTACCGGCAACTCTAAGGCGGGCCCAAAGAAGGCATCCCACCAAGCGACACGGTCGCAGGCCTGTCTAAAACTTTGTGAGTGAATGTTGAACTGCGCGGTTTGATTTTGCTCCTGCGCGAAGCTTTTGATGACGCGTATGCCGCTCACGATTTCTTGCGCCGAACCCGACACGTCGGCGAAGCGCGCTTGGCGAGCGTGGTATTGCGAATGCACCATGTTTAAAATTTTACGCACGACAAACGGCACGAAGGGCATCAGGGCCAGCGTCTGCCATGTCCATGTCCAAGAAATCGCGATCATCGGAGGAAGCGTCAGGCCGATCAGAAAAATTCCGTCGAACAAAATAAGCAGGCCCGGTCCGATTCCCATGCGAAACGAGTTCACATCGTTTGAGATCAGGGTGATAAGTTGCCCGATCTTGCGCGGGCGAAAGAACGTCGGCCCTAAGTGCGCCATGCGGTGGTAAAGGCGATTGCGCAAGTCCTCAGCGACCGTGTGGTGAAAACTCGCCCAATAAATGCGCCACAGATAACGAAAAATCGAAAGCCCGACGATCACCGCAAATAGCCAAGCGATGACTGTTACGACATCCGACATCGGTTGCTCGCGCGTGATGGTGTCGATCGCAAGACCTTGAAGCCAAGGCACCATCACATCGAGCGCGTTGGTCAAGAACAGCCATAGCATGCCCAAGCCTACGGAGAGCTTGTGCTTCTTTAAGTAAAAGCGAAATGGCTTTTTGAGGAGTTCGGATTGATCATCCGGCATCAAAAGAGGCTAATGCCGGGCGCGTAAAATTTCAAGGCTTAGTCACTGATATTCGATACTGAACGATCGAAGGGTGCGCCCGTCGTCGCCGATATGGGCATGAATGGCGAGGCGCTGGTCCCGGGATACATAGACGGTAATCAAGGGCGTGCTTGAGGGGGCCAGCAAAAAATTAGCCGCAAGCCGGGAAGCCTCAGGCCCGTCGGCCTCGATGTAGCGCGCGACGCCCGCGTTTTTATCGACGACGGTGCCTTCGGTGGAGTTGATGATCACGGTGCACGTTCCGCTGGTCATCACGACCTTCGACATCACGCAAGTGACGGACAGCGGCCGCGCGCCGTTTTTATCGAAGTTAAAACGTTTGCTCAATTTGCCGTTGATATCTTGCGCGGGGGCGGAGAGCGCGTCGAACAGCCCTTTCGCGTCTTCATCACTGGCGCTGAGCCCGCTTATGAACACCGAAGCTTTGCTGCCGTCGGCGGCGAAGATCGGTTGCGTGGAAGCATGGGCACTGAGGGTGAATGCGGCGGCGAGAGTGATGAGAGCGTATTTCATGGATTAAATTAGAGCTCGGGTTTCGCTTGAGAGCAAAATATTTTTACAAAACTATTTTTGCGATTGACGTGGTTTCTCGCTCTTTACGGTGCGCCATGCGCCTTGGTTTTTTTGTTTTGATTTTCAAAAACCATTTTTGGGGCGGAGCCTCACTATGGCGCTATTAATGAGCTATACTCGCTCGCACGGTTTGACTGTGTTCCTCCTTAAAATTGCTTGAAAAAACATGTGTTAGATTTCTCCTTCCTACAGGAGGAAACTATGCAATCACTCTCGAATAAACATAAATTGATTCACGCGCGCGCCGTGGAGCTTTCACAAAAATACTTACGTCTCGAATGGGACTTGATTCAGATTTTGCGGGAGGTCGAGAAATCGAAATTGTACAAGCTGTTCGATAAGCCCAGCCTGTTTCGATACTCAGTGGAGGTGCTCAATTTGAGTGAGGCAGTGACTTACAGTTTGATTACGCTGGCGCGTAAGTCCGCTGAGGTGCCGGCGTTGGCGGAGGCTCTCGCGAGGAATAAAATTACGGCTTCAAAGGCCAGCCGAATCGTGGCGGCACTGAGTGCTGAAAACGCATCAGAGCTGATTGAATTCGCTTCGCGAAGCTCCGCGCGTGCGATTGATTTCGAAGTGGCGCGTCGAAATCCACAAGTCCGTCGTAACGACAAAGTTAAACCGGTAGGCGAGGATCAGGTTGAGCTCACCATCACAGTTTCAAAAAGTACCTTCGAAAAAATGAAACGCGCCGAATCGCTTATCGCGCGTACTCAGAGTAAGACTTCTTTAAGCGACACGGTTGCCGTCGCCATTGATATCCTGTTGGACCGAAAAGATCCGGTTCGTAAGGCCGAACGGGCAAGTCGAAAGAAGAAATCAACGGCCGCGCCAGTGAATCCTGCCCAAGAACTCTGTACGTACAGAGTTTCTCGAAAGAATCTTACTACCGCTCAAAAACATGCCGTCTTCGCTCGCGATCAAGGTAAATGCACTCATCGCGATTCTTCCAGTCAAGTGTGTGGTTCGGATCGCTGGATCGATATCCATCATATAATTCCAGTCAGCCGTGGAGGGTCGAATGATCCCTCGAACTTAACTACGCTTTGTTCGTTTCATCATGATCTGGTTCACCAGCTGGAAATGCCGATTGATGGTGGGGTTTCTTGGTTGCGGGAGCCGTTTGTGGAGTATTCGGTGCGGTAGGGATTTGCGATGTTCGTCGTTTTCAGCTGAGGGGTGATGCGCGGGGATTTTCCGTCCTTGAGAGGGCCTTTCTCGGGCGCATCCGCGCACCCGAGAGTGTTGGATCGCGAGGGAGATTCTTCTAAAGGGAGTAAAAAGGTGGCATGACCAACCTCCAAAAACAAAAAGGCCAGCGTTTCCGCCGGCCTTTTCGTGCTTCACTCTAAAAGTGAAAACTTAGTATGCCATCAAGCTCGAGACGTCGAGTTGACCGCCGCTAACCGACTTGCCGGTCATAACGGGGGTTTTCTTAACGCTCATCAAGAGAGCATTTTTAACTTGGCGGAAGTCCGCGTCGGGGTGAGCGCTCAAGTACAGAGCGGCGGCACCGGCTACGTGCGGAGTTGCCATTGAGGTTCCATCCCAGTGAGCGGTGATCAAGCCGGGAATGTCGATCACGGTGTCGCTGTATTTCTCACTTGAGGTAACCGTCGAGAAAACATTTACGCCCGGAGCGGCCAAATCCACAGAGCGAGCGCCCCAGTTTGAGAACGTGCCCAAGGCGCCATTCACGTCGATCGCGGCGACGGAAACAATGGAATCCATCGTGTACGTCGCGGGGAAAGAGGGTTTAGCGTTGGTGTCGTTGTCGTAGCCTTTGCCTTGCTCATCGCCGTTACCTGCAGCGGCAACGAACAATACGCCACGCGATTCCGAGTAGTTGATCGCATCTTGCAATGCTTTCGACTCTTGACCGCCGTCGTCGCCGTTTGAACCCCATGAGTTCGAGAGAACGCGTGCGCCGTTATCAACTCCGTACTTGATCGCTTTCACAGCGTCAGCCGTCGAGCCTTGGCCTTTTTCCGTGATGAAACGAAGAGCCATGATGCGAACGTTCGGAGCAACTCCGGCGATTCCTTTGCCGTTGTCACCACGAGCGGCAACGTTACCGGCGCAGTGTGTTCCGTGACCGGGGTTACCACCGCTCAACAGCATGTCCATCATGGAGGCCGTCAAATCGTACGGCTTATTGTCGTTAGCGGCAAAGTCCCAACCTACGATATCGTCGATGTAGCCGTTGCCGTCATCATCGATGCCGTTGTTCGGGATTTCACGCGTGTTATGCCACATGTTGTCGACGAGATCTTCGTGAGTGTAATCAACGCCTGTGTCGATCACGCCAACGATGATTTCGGGACGGCCTTTGGTCGTTCCCCAAGCGGTTTGCACTCCCATTTGGTTCATGCCCCATTGTTTGTTGAACAAAGGATCCGCGCCCGAACCGCCGCTGCCATTGAGCGGGATTTCCGGGTTATCTGCTGCGGGAGTCTGACCGAGGCCACCGAGGGTTCCGGCCTTGGCGCGACGAATGATTTCGGCGCGGACTTGGGCGTCGCGAATCTTGTAATTCTCGAGCAGGCCAAGTTTCATGTTTTTTTCCACGGCAACTACGCCGGGCATGCTGAGGATGGTGCGCGCGGCAAATGTAGAGTCGGCAGACTCAGGCATAGTGACGTGCGTCCAGCCGTTGATACCAAGGTCTTCCATTTTCGTGCCGGCAGGCAACTTGGACTGCATGGTCGTCATGGTTGATTTTTGTGCTGATTTCGCAAGCGTAGGCGAGACTTGAACCAAGATGTCGCGTCCCATTCCTTCGGCCATTGCACTGCCTACAAATAAGGCACATGCGACTAATAGAATCCGTTTCATATACACCCCTCCGTGTGGTTGTCCATACGGACGGGGCAGGACGCATCCATCGTCCAAGAATTGTCCCGTCCATTGGAACATTCTGAATGATGCTATAATCCTTTGGTCTAGTTTCAATTTGAAACTAGGGGGTCCGGAAAAACTGGACCTTTCGGAGCGAAGCGACATTTTCGCGGGTCTCTAAAACGCTTTCAGCTCGAGGCTAACTCTGCTAATTTGTGAGAGTTTGAAAGCGTATTGAGAATCCACTCCATATATAAGGAGATTTCCATTGGCTGAGGCAATCGCCCAGACTTCGGGGCAGACATTCCGGCAAAGCGATCGTGAACTCGTTGAGGGCTCACGCACCTTTGCATTCACCACTAAACTGCAACAGATCGTCGCATGGGGAAGAAAAAATTCTCTGTGGCCGATGCCCTACGGAACCGCGTGTTGCGGAATCGAGATGATGTCCGTGATGGGACCTCGTTACGATCTCGCGCGCTTCGGTGCCGAAGTTGTGCGCTTCTCTCCGCGCCAAGCCGATCTGATGATCGTCGCCGGAACGATCACCGAAAAAATGGCTCCAGTCATTTTGCGCATCTATCAACAGATGCTTGAACCGAAATTCGTGATCGCAATGGGTGCTTGTGCAAGTTCGGGCGGTTTTTATCGCTCGTACCATGTGTTGCAAGGCGTGGACAAAGTGATCCCGGTCGACGTTTACGTCCCGGGTTGCCCTCCGACTCCCGAAGCCGTTCTTGACGGCGTGATGACGATTCAAAAAATGATCGGCGATCTTTCGCCGCGTCCTTGGAAAGAGCAATGGCAACCGGGTGTGTACCGATGAGCGAAGTTGAGAGCCTGCAAGCGGATCTGCGCGCGAAATTTCCCACCGTGAATTTTGAGTATCAACACAGTGTGGGCGCGAACATCATCAATTTGCCCAAAGAATATATAGTTTCCGTGATGAAGCATTTTCGCGATAGCGGCCGCTTTGATTTTTTGATGTGCGTGACCGCCGTCGATTTTCCGAACCGTCCAAAACGCTTCGATGTCGTGTACGAACTGTTCTCGACCCGTTCATTCGAACGCGCGCGTGTAAAGACGCAAATCGCGGAAAACGAATCCGTGCCCACGATCATTCATATTTGGAAGGGCGCCAACTGGCTTGAGCGCGAAACATGGGATATGTTCGGCATCACTTTTGACGGCCATCCCAATCTGCGCCGCTTACTCGTTCATCACGAGTTCAAAGGTTTTCCCCTGCGCAAAGATTATCCTGCGGATCTTCAACAGCACTGCACGACTTCGCTTCCGGTCCATTTCGACGTCGATCCCACTTACGTCGAAGAGCCCGGCAAAGATTTGGTCCCGCTCAATATCGGCCCTTCGCATCCGGCCACGCACGGAACTTTGCGTGTGATGGTTCAGCTTGACGGTGAAAGAGTTCACCGCGCGGGCGTCGAGATGGGATACTTGCATCGCTGTTTTGAAAAAATGGCCGAGACTCATCCCTACAACCAGGTGATCCCGTACACCGATCGCTTAAATTACTGTTCGGCGCCCATGAACAATATCGGCTACTGCAAAGCGGTCGAGAAGTTGCTCGGCGTCGATATCCCGCCGAAAGCGATCGCGATTCGTGTGATTCTTGCCGAACTCTCGCGCATCATCGATCATATCGTGTGCACCGCCGCGAATGCGGTGGATTTGGGCGCTCTGACCGGTTTCTTCCACTTGTTTACGTATCGTGAAAAGGTCTACACGCTTTTCGAAAAACTTTGCGGCGCACGTTTAACCGTATCGATGACCCGGGTCGGCGGCATGGCCAACAATCCTCCCGAGGGTTGGTACAAAGAAGTTTTGCAGTTCGTGAAAGAGATGAAGGTCGGCGTCGACGAGCTGGATTTACTTCTCACCGAAAATAAAATTTGGATCCAGCGCACGCGCGACGTGGGAAAAATTTCGGCGCACGAGGCGATCGAATGGGGTTACACCGGACCGTGCTTGCGTGCGGCCGGAGTCGGCCTCGATCTGCGCAAAGCGGCTCCTTACTATGGTTACGATCAACTCAACTTCGATGTTCCGGTCGGGACTTCGGGCGACGTGTATGACCGCTATCTGGTTCGCGTCGCGGAAATGCGCGAGAGCTTGAAGATCATCGAGCAAGTCGCGAAGAACATCCCCGAAGGTGACTTCACGATTCGCGATAAGAACATCGTGTTACCGGACAAAAAAGAAGTTTACGGAAACATCGAAGGCTTGATGAACCACTTTATGCTGGTGATCAAGGGCTTACGTCCCCCGGTCGGCGAAATCTACGACGCCACGGAAGCTGCGAACGGTGAACTTGGATTTTATTTGGTCAGTGACAACAGCGCCCGTCCGTACCGGCTGAAGTGCCGTGCGCCGAGTTTTTCGATTTACCAGTCTTTGCCTTCGCAAATCACCGGCGGTCAAGTGGCCGACGTGATCGCGATTTTAGGAAGTCAAAACGTCATTGCCGGCGAATTGGAGCGTTAAGATGGCGGGAGCATTCAGTCTTTCAAATGAGGGTGTCGAGTTCGTGAAGAAAGAACTCGCCCGTTACGAAACCCCTTACTCGGCGATCATTCCATCGCTCTTCCGCGTGCAAAAAGAAAGAGGCTGGGTTCCGCCCGAAGCCGTTCCGTACCTGGCGCGTTTGATGGTCTTGCCCGAAGCGCACATCAACGAAGTTTTGTACTTCTACACGATGTTCAATAAAAAGCCGGTCGGCAAATTCCACATCCAAGTGTGCACCAATATTTCCTGCGCGATGAACGGCGGGCGCGAGCTGACGCAAGCTTTGTGCAAACACTACGGGGTCGAAGAAGGCCAAATGAGCGCCGACGGAAAAGTGACGATTTCCAAAGTCGAATGTTTGGGTTCATGCGGAACCGCGCCAATGATGCAAGTGAACGACACTTACGTTGAAAATCTGAATGCGGAGACCGCAATCCGCAAATTGAAAGAAATGGGAGCATAAGACATCATGGCCCTCGAAGCGAAGCTGCTCACCGAACATTACCACAAAGACGAATTCATGAAGATCGCCGGCTACGAGAAAAACGGCGGCTACGTGGTCCTCGCTAAAGCTTTGAAAATGGAGCCTGGCGCGATCATCGAGGAAGTGAAGGCCTCGGGCCTTCGCGGGCGCGGTGGCGCGGGTTTTCCGACGGGAACCAAGTGGAGCTTTTTGCCGAAGAACGGCGAACCCCGTTATTTGCTCTGCAACGCGGACGAAGGCGAGCCCGGAACTTTTAAAGACCGCTTGATGATGGAGCGCGCCCCGCACCAACTGATCGAGGGCATGATCATTTCGGCCTTCGCGATCGGCTGCAAAAAATCTTATATTTATATCCGCGGCGAATATTATAAATCCTTTAACATCGTGAAGACCGCGATCGAAGAGGCCTATAAGGCCGGTTACTTGGGCAAAAATATTTTGGGTACGGGCTTCGATCACGACATGGACGTGTATTCGGGCGCCGGCGCCTACATTTGCGGCGAGGAAACCGGAATGATTTCTTCCCTCGAAGGGCTCAAAGGCCAGCCCAAACTTAAGCCTCCGTTTCCGGCCGTCCAGGGCTATTTACGCAAACCCACGATCGTGAACAACGTTGAAACCCTGGCCGCCGTGAAGTACATCATCCGCGATGGCGCTGCCGCTTATAGAAAACACGGCACTGAAAAATCACCGGGCACGAAATTATTTTCAGTCAGCGGGAACGTGGTGAAGCCGGGCAATTACGAAGTGCCGCTCGGCATGCCGCTCATGACTTTGATCAACGACGTCTGCGGGGGCTTAAAGCCCGGCAGAAAATTAAAAGCCGTCATCCCCGGAGGAAGCTCGGCGCCCGTATTGACCGCCGCCGAGTGCGCGAAGGTCAATATGGATTACGAGTCACTCGCGCAAGCGGGTTCGATGCTCGGAAGTGGCGCGGTGATCGTGATCGACGACGGCAATTCGATGGTCGATCTGCTTGGCGTGATCATGCACTTTTATCATCATGAATCGTGCGGGCAGTGCACGCCTTGCCGTGAAGGCACGGGCTGGCTGGATAAAATCACCCACCGTATCGTGCATGGGCACGGCGAGAGCAAAGATATCGATTTGATCAAGAAAGTTTCCGAGCAAATGATGGGCAAAACCATTTGCGCTTTGTCGGATGCGGCGGCGATGCCGGCGATTTCGTTCGTGACGAAATTTCGCGATGAATTTGAGGCGCATATCAAAAAAGGCCACGCAAGCATGAATGCAGGGGGAGCGGCGCATGCCTAAGATTAAAGTGAACGGCAAAGAGATCGAAGTTCCTGAGAAGTCCACGGTCATTCAAGCCTTTAAGCAAGCGGGCATCGACATCTGTCACTATTGCTGGCATCCGGGATTAAGCGTCGCGGGTGTTTGCCGTCTGTGCATGGTGCAAGTCGAAGGCGTACCCAAACTGCAGATCGCTTGTAACACCGAAGTGAAAGAGGGAATGTCGGTCAACAACACATCCGACGTCGTCAAAGAGACGGTGAAGTGGGGACTCGATTTTCATTTAATCAATCACCCGCTGGATTGCCCGATCTGCGATCAGGCCGGCGAGTGTGGCTTGCAAGATCAGTACATGCAGTTCGGCGCTTACGATCCCGAGATGGCCGAAGCGAAAGTGAAGAAGGCTAAAGTCGTCGATCTTGGTCCGACAGTGGTGCTGGATTCCGAGCGCTGCATTTTGTGTTCGCGTTGCGTGCGCTTCACCGACGAGGTTTCCAAGACCCATGAACTTGGGATTTTTAACCGCGGCGATCATTCGGAAATCGGCACCGTCGAAGGCAAACCCTTGGACAATAATTACTCTTTGAACACCGTGGACATTTGTCCGGTTGGCGCTCTCACGTCCAAAGATTTCCGTTTCAGACAGCGGGTTTGGTATCTCAAAGAGGCCGATTCGATCTGCCCCGGCTGCTCGACCGGTTGTAACGTTAAAGTTCACTACAACGAAGAAGGCTTGTGGCGGATTAAGCCGCGCACCAATCCGGAAGTGAACGGTCACTGGATGTGCGATGTCGGCCGCAACACCTATAAGTATGTGAATTTAAAATTCCGTTTGCTCTCGGGTAAAATCGGCAAGCGCGATATGTGGAACGAAGTCAGTCCTGAAGACGCCGTTCGCTCGGCCGGAATCAAACTGCGCGACACCGTCGCCAAGTTCGGCGTGGACAGCGTGGCTTTGGTGGTGACGGGGCAGTACACCAACGAAGAGTACCAAGAGCTGAATAAGTTCTTCACCGGCGAATTGAAGGCAAAAAATATTTTCCATTGGCAAAATTATCCCGACAAGGTCGGCGAATTCGACGGGATCTTGTTCCGCGGCGACCGCAATCCCAACACCAAAGGGCTTGAGGCTGTATTTACGAATAAAGGAAAATGGGAAAGCCTTCAGGCGGGCCTAAACGGCAAAAAGTTTAAGACCGTTTTGGTTCTCGGCCCCGAAGACCAATCGGTTTATCCCGATATGGAAGAAAAAGTGAAACTTCTTGGCCAGGCGGACTCCCTGATTTGGTTGACCGCAGGCCCCAGTAAGTTTCTTGACGCCGTGGGCGCCGAGACATTTCAAATTCCGATGAAAACCTATATCGAGAAAGCCGGCAGCTTCACCAATTTCAAAGGACTCGTGCAGTCTTTCAAAGCCGGCACGACTATCGTTCCACAAGCTTTGACGGTGCTCGAGGCCGTTGACTTGATGGCGGGTAAAGACATCGATTGGAGCATGCGTCCCAAAGGTGTCGGCGGGCCGAAAGTGAACTATGCGACCGTGCACAGAGGTAATTTATGAGTTTAGTTAAAAGGCCTTCGGCGGCGGCAAGCTGGTATCTACCGGGCATTCTGGCCGGGATGGGCTTCACTTTTAAAAAGATGATCACCAACATCTTCAATCAGAAGAAGATGCCGACGCTCAATTATCCGGAAGAGAAGTACGAGTATGGTCCGCGCTTTAAAGGCAATCATGTTCTGACCGTTAAGAAGGACGGATCATTACGCTGCACGGCCTGCATGCTGTGCGCGACCAATTGTCCCGCTCAATGCATCAAGATCACCGCCAGCGAACACGACGACCCGAGCGTTGAGAAATTTCCCATCGCCTACGAAATCGACGTTCTTCGTTGCGTGTTCTGCGGCTTCTGCGAAGAGGCTTGCCCGGTCGATGCGATCCGTATGGGGCCTGAGTGGCAAACCGCGGGCTTAAACGGCTCGAAATTCGCTTACGACATCCAGCAGCTGGCTTACCGTCCGCAACTTAAAGGCGGAGTGGTGTCGGTACTCGACGATCAAGAGCGCCACCAAGCCGGAATTTAATTTCGATGAAACCGGTCAGCTACCTTATGAAAGAGCTTCGCCGACGGCGTTAATTCTTTATTTGGTGGCTTCCACTTTGCTGGTCGGAGCATCCACTTGCTGTTGCATTATTCTCAAGGCTTCGGCCGTTTGCTTCGGTGCCACTTTGGCGGCACGGGCAAATCGCCGACAACTGTCCACCCATCCTTGAGCACCGGCGGCCAAGGCCTTCATTCGGTCATTCTCTTCACGCAAAGTGATCGGAATATCGGTGTCCTTATCGGTGATGAGAACCGGTAAAAATTCTCCTTTATCGGATTTTTGGCGGTAGCGGATGGATTGTAAAGTCGGTTTATCACCTTTGGTGAAAATGAACTGCACTTGCGCTTTGGTAATATCCGCAGTCGCTCTTTCCTCCGAGGGAAAGATAGAGGCTTCGGTTAAAAGACTGTCTTTGGACTTGCCCACGAAATGATAGTATTTTTCTTGGTCTTTCCAGGTTCCATCCGGCATTTTTCTTTGTTCGTACATCCAGGCCTCAAAAGTCTCGTCGCCGTTTTCCTGTTTGGGGCACGCCGGTGAGCCGGCAAGCCAGATCGAATCGGGGTCTTTTTTCGTCGAGTCGAGAGAGGCTTGATATCTTTCCCAATCATCGGATTCTTTTTTCCAGTCGCGGCACCAACCCATAGCCGACCATGGTTTAATGGGTGAGATCGCGAAGCAGGCGAGATCGTATGTCGTGGTACCGATTGTTGAAGCGATTTTACCCGCAAAATTCCCGAGAACGGCTCCCGCCGTTGCGGAGATGAGCAACATGCAGCCATTAATACGGCTGCAAATTTTTGTGCCCAAGACTAAGGGATTCGCATTCGCGGTCGGGAAGAGCTGAAAATAAGACGCCTCTTTTTCTTCTTTTGAAAGGCGGGCAAGTTTCGCCTTGAAATTATCGAATTGAAATCTGAGTGGTGCCGAGGGATCGAATACCCAGGCGACTCCTTCGATATACACTTGGTTTTTTGTTAAATCGGGCCACTTTAAGTGCGCGTCGAAGTCGCCGTAGTGAAAAACGATCGTTTCATCCGTGCGGCTAATATGAGGGATGGTTTTTATTTCGGAGAATAACGGTTCCATTTCCTTACGTTCTTTAGCCGTCAAGTTAGGAAACAATACGCGCTGAATGTCTTTGGGAGATTTGATTTCACGGTTGAAGCGCCGGATATAAAAATCAAGCAAAGCTTGATTCATTACCTTTTGCATCTCGGGTCCGTTTTTTTTCGGCAACGTTTGCGCGTGAAGAGGAAGCGAAAATGTGATTAGCAGCAAAATGGTACAAAGGGATTTTAAGGTGTTCATATGATTCTAATTTTACGTGAATCGGGATTCACTGTGTACTTGACTGGCCCAAAGAAGGGCAAGGATCTTGACTTAAGTCGGTCGCAGCTTAATGTGCTCTTGTACGGCCCAGCGTTGGAACTCCTGGCTTAGATCCGTTTGCGCCAATTGGCGGGGCATCCAGACCAGGGCGTGGCCTTCGGCGAACTCAGGGATACTTGGGGCTTTGGCTTCAACTTCGAAGAAAGCGCCGATTTTTTTGAAATGCTTTTTATAGAAGGTCGACCAATGAAACTGCGCGGCCACCACGAAGAAATCGGCGCGCACAACCTCGTAACCGATCTCTTCCTTGAGCTCGCGCGCGAGACCGTCCAAGAATTCTTCGCCCGGCTCAAGGCCCCCGCCGGGAAGAAAGTAGCCGAAGGACGTTTTTATAACGGCGAGTTCATCTTTTTCATTGAGGATCAAGGCGTAGGAACCCGGGCGTTCGGTGTAAGTGACGCCCGGAAGCTCATTGCCGAACGCGCGAATTTTAGATCCCGGATCAGCCATGCGAGGGGCTTGAGCGCATTTTCCGGCCGATGCCGTAGTATTCGACGCCCGCTTCTTTCATCTTTAGAGGATCGTACAAATTCCGCCCGTCAAAAACCAAAGCTTGTTTCATTTTCGGCTTCAAAGATTTCCAATTGACCGAGCGGAACTCCGGCCATTCGGTGACGATGAGAAGCGCGTCCACATTTTCAATCACATCGCTTGCGGAGGCGCACAATTCGAACGGAACCCTTGAAGCTTCTTTCGCATTGGCTCCTGCAACCGGATCAAAAGCTTTGACGGTGGCGCCGTTTAAAAACAACTCTTCCATAATCTTAAGCGAGGGCGCGCGCCGCACATCGTCCGTGCGCGGTTTGAAAGCCAGTCCCCAAATCCCAATGGTCTTCCCTTTGAGCGAGCCCATATGCTCGATCAGGCGTTGGGTCAGAATGGTCTTTTGCCGCTCGTTCACGTCGTCTGCGGCCTTCAACAGCTTCAGATCCAAATCGACCTGTTTCCCCGCATGAATCAAAGCACGCACATCTTTGGGAAAGCATGACCCGCCGTAGCCGATACCGGGATTAAAAAATGCGGGGTTTATACGGCTGTCGGAAGTAAAGCCCGCGCGTACGGCTTCGATATCGGCGCCGAGTTTATCGCTCAGCAAAGCCAGCTCGTTGATAAACGAAATCTTCATCGCTAAAAATGAATTGGCCGCATACTTCGTCATTTCGGCCGATGTATTGTCCATAAATAAAATGGGTTTTCCGCCGTTGCGCTCGACAAAGGGACCGTAAAGCTCCTGCATCGCGGCCCTGGCTTTTTCGCTCTCGCAGCCGATCACCACGCGGTCGGGTTTTAAGAAATCTTCGATGGCCGCACCCTGGCGCAGGAATTCCGGATTATTGATGATATCGATTTTATGTTTGCAGTTTTCCGCGCAAAAGCTGGCCGCCTTGCGCGAAGTTCCAATCGGCACAGTACTTTTCAGCACGACCATTTTTGGACCCTGGGTGGCCTTGCAGATCTCCCCAAGCGCCCGAAAAGTGGGATCCATATCGGCCGAACCGTCAGCCATTTCGGGGGTCCCGACGGCGATGAATATCAAATCGCTGGCATGAACGGCATCCGCGATATGGGTCGAAAACTTCATGCGTTTACGGTTGAGCCCAAAAAGATCGTCGAGGCCGGGTTCATAGAAGGGAACTTTGCCCGCGTTCAAAGAAGAGATCTTGGCCTCATTGTTATCGACGCAAGAAACCTCGTGGCCTGCATCAGCAAAGCATACGCCGGCCACTAGGCCCACATATCCGGTGCCTAAAACCGCGATATTCATAGGAAACTCCTTTGGACAGGAGGGTAAATTAACGATAATTTCTGCTTAAGTTAAGTGAAATATGGCGTCAAAAATGAAAAGTCGGCTCACTCTCATTCTGAAAATCACGGTCGCCGTGGTGTTGATCGGGTACCTGATCAAGGCGGGCCATCTCGACCCCAAGGACCTCTGGCGTTTGATGACCGTGCCCAATGTGATAGTGGCGCTGGCCCTGGTCGGTCTGAATATCTTTTTGGGCGCGTGGCGCTGGGTGATTTTGCTCAAAGGCCGCGGTTTTCACATTCCTCTCATGTATGGTTTTTCACTTTATTTGATCGGCATTTTTTTTAACTTCGCGCTGCCGGGCTCGGTCGGCGGCGATGTGGTGCGCGGGTATTATCTAGTGAATGATCATCCCGACCGCAAGCTTGAGGGAATCCTTTCGATCTTTATCGACCGTATCCTGGGACTGTATTCGTTTTTTATTCTCACTTTGATCGCGGTGGCTTGGGATTTTAAGTTCGTCACGGCGCACGAGCAGATTCGTTGGGTGGCGCTGCTCGCTTTTTTGATCTTTCTCGGCATGACCGCCTTTTTTATCGTTTCGTTCTCGAATCGTCTGAGCAATTTGTTTGGTCTCTCTTTTCTGGAGAAAAAAATCCCGAAGGTGCACCGCCTGGTCGAAGGATTTTTACTGTTCGGCCGCAAAAAGGAAACCATCTTGCTCTCGATTCTCGTGAGCTTTTTATCGCAAATTTTCGCGATGATTTTTTTCTACCAAATCGGTCTGATTTCGGGCGAACCGGGACTGAGCGTGAAAGCGGTGATGTTCGTGGTGCCGATGGGCTTTTTGGTGACCGCCGTGCCGATCGCGCCGGCCGGCATCGGCGTAGGCCAAGTGGCGTTCACTTATTTGTTTCAAGCTTATTTGCAAAACAGCACCGCTTTTGGCGCCACAGCCGTCACGGCTTTGCAGCTGACCACGATTGTTTGGGCACTCATCGGTGCGGTTCTCTATTTGCGCCGCAAAAGACCGCATGACCTGGAAAACATGGAAGCCGCAAGCGAAGCGGCGCCGGTATGATCCTTAAAGAAAAAATCATCGTTTTACGAAAAATCAAACACGGCGAAAGCGATCTGATTTTGCACGGGCTTAATCCGCTCGGTGCGCGCATGAATTTCTTCGCACGGGGCGGGCTGAAGAGCAAAAAACGCTTTGCCGGCGGCGTGCTTGAGCCGACCCATTATATCGAGGTCACTTACAAGGTCGGCGCCATGAACGACGGCGATCCGCTGCACACGCTGATGGAAGCCACGGTGATCCGCGAATTTATCGGTCTACGCAAAGACTACGCGCGGATCGAGGCCGCGCTCCACATGTTGAAGGTGGTTTCCAAACTTTGCCAGCAAGGCGTCGTCGACAGCCCTGAGCTTTTCAACCTGCTCGGCAACGCGCTAGGCGCCGCCGAGACCAGCCAAAACTTAGAAAAATTAAAAGTGCATTTTGAATTGAAACTGCTCGCCGCCCAAGGCGTGCTTCCCGGTGAAGAAAGCTTCGGCCAGTGGCTCGGAACCAGTCTGGCCCAACACGAAAAAATCCGCGTTGAAGGCGACGACTGGCGCTGGCTGCAGCAGCAAACGCACGACCATCTTCGCCACTACCTCGGCCAAATCTAGAAATTCGTATTAAAAGTGGCAGTCGTCATAATTAAATACTTCGAGTATTCGTTCGTCGTTTTCTCGGTTGAATTATTCTTGGTGTAGCTGCCAATCACTCCCCATGTCACCCAATCGCGAATCGGCTTAGTGATGCCGGTCGAAATCGTGGAGTTAAAATCGCTGCGGCTGGTGGTGCTTTGCGGGTATTTCAAGGAAAAAAGATTCAAGCCGACGCTCCACGAGGCATTCCATTTGGTCGGGCGGACGTAAATCACGGCACCCTCGATGCGTTTATATTTTTTGTCGCCACCCTTCGCGGCGTTCATGACATAGCCGGCGGAGCCGACTAGCGCCTCTTTACGTGCCTTATCCAAGAATAACGAGTGAGTTGTGCGTAAGGTGTATTTATTTGCATCGGCGTCGTTGATGCCGGCCGATGAGTCCAAGCGTGAGTCATCAACGCGGTATTCGAAACCATACGAGGCAAAATAGTTCGGACTCATGATGATCGTGGCGTCAAAGCCGAGATAATACGAATTTAAAATATTCGCCTTGGTGCTGGCCGAAGCCGACGGGGCCATAAAAAGAATTTCGTAAGAAGGCTTTACGGTCAGTTTGAATCCCTTTTTTCCCATTACGCCCTTGTAGCTATAGGGGAGATTTAGATTGTACAAAAATGGATCCGCCGGCGCGGCCTTGGGATTTGCCGAATTGGTGAGGCCGGCATTGGCGTGCGGGGTCCACTCATGATGTTGAGTGAAGATTGGACGGTATTCGAGATCGGCGATCGTAAGTAAACGGAAATCGCTGATATCCGTGACGCTACCTTGTTCGGGCGGGACGTCGGGAGCCAGCAGTACGTTCGAATCGTACATAGCCCCGACAATACCGGTTAAGGTGAATTTGCTTGCGCGCATTTTCTGAAAAGCCATGGCATTGGCAATCCGGTCGAGATATTCTTCGGCTTGTTCATCCATACGCGGATCTTTTGAAGTGTCGATGACGGTCTCAAAAGCCTTCTTTGATTCGTCATATTTCTCGACGGTGAAGAGAATCACGCCTTTATAAAAAATTGCCGAAGGCGCCATCACGGAATCTTGCGAAGCGGCCACGGTATCAAATTCCTTTAAAGCCGCATCGATCTCGCCTAAACGATAATAGGTGAGTCCCATGTAGTAGCGCTTTTCGAGTTCCGATTTCGCGCCCACCTGGGCCAGGTTGAAAACCACAAGTGCGCCATTGTATTTTTCATTCCGATAAAGCGAAATCCCATACTTGAAATAGTATGCCGGATTGCCCGGATCCAGCTCGACGACTTGTTTAAATAGCCTTTCCGCTTCAACAAAGTCACCCTGATCATAGAAGGTCAGCGCTTCGCCATGAATTTTAGCCGCACGGGCGCGGCGTTCGAGTCGTTCTTTCTCGGAGGCCTCGCGGGCGGCTTTCGCTCGCTCCTCGGCCTTTTGTCTCTCAATCTGTTCCAGGCGCACGCGGTCGGCTTCGCGCTTCGCGGCTTCGATCGCCATCTTGTCGAGGGCGTTCTTCTTTTCCGCCAGGACGGCCGCCGAAATTTCGGCCTCCGAGGGCACAGGTTTCACGAGCGCCTTTTGTTTTTGCTCTTGCGCCAGCTTTTGTTCACTTTGATAAGCTTTCATGGCGGCTTCGGCTTGTTCGCGGGTATCGTAGACGTCGATCAATGCCTGGCCCTTATCGTTCTTTTTCCAGATAACCGGTTTGCGCGGAAGTTTATTATTGCGAATCATGTCGTACAGTTTGCGGTTGTCGCGGTCTGTGCCGCGCACTTCGCTCGGAGGAACAAATATTTCCGGGCTGACGTTTTCGCCGGGCCCCATGTTGACGCTGAACTGGCCGACGAATTGAGACGAATCGGGCTCGGTTTCTTCAAGCTGAATCTGCACGATCTTGCCGGTTTTTTTGTCGCGCATAATAAGATAGGCCGAATCGATTTTTTTACTGTCGGTATTCCAGCTTGAGGAGCCGTAGCTAATCGACATCAGGCGGCTGGGATCGATGGATTTCGCCGAGAGGCTTAGGGGAGCGAAGACGGACAGCAAAATGAGGCTACGCAAGAACACGATGTTCTCCTCTCGATGTTGAACCAGGCTGATGGTCTATATGATAGCCGGATTCAAGCATGAGAGAGAACCGTTTTTACTTTTACTGGGCGTTGACCTTAATGATGAGCTTGGTTTGGCCCGTGAGGTTTTCCCGGCAGAAGTCGCAAGGTAGTCCCGGTAAATTCACGACTGGGATCACCTGCGGGATCATAACGGGCATAGTCGGACCAACAGCGGGCATATTCGGCGCATTTTTCGAGCCTGCAAAGTCTTCGGGGCGGAACATGCTTCCACCACCGCTCGTGCTGCTGGGCGCGCGGCCGCTTTCAGCCGCTGCGGGATTGCTTGCTTGGGCAGGGGCGCCGGATGTGGAACCTGGACTTTTGTTCGCTCCAGATCCCTCGGCTGCGGGGGCTTTGCTCGTGGGCGCCGGTTTATTGCCCTCATCTTTTTTCTTGTCGTCCGTCGCCGGGGTACGTTGATCTTGTTTCGGCTCAACAGCATTCATTTTGGGCGGCTCGGACTTGGTGTCATTATCCATTTTCACGAGTTCGTCTCGCGGTACCGGAGCCGGTGTGGAGGGAGCTGCCGTGCCATTGTTACTGGCCTGTTGGCCGGGCGCCACAAAAACCGCATTCGCGATCGTGCCGTTGGGGCCGGGGATGCCGAATTCAACGCGCCCCTCGAAGGTTACAATTGAAGAGCTATTCGTCGACGGCGTGTAACTGGTTATAAAATCGGTTCCGCGAACGCCGGCCACCGCACTTGGAGTTTTGATTTGGAACTTCGAGGTTTTGCCGTCGTATTTTTGCTCCACTTTCGAGCGCACTTTTCCGTACAAAACGTTCAGCAAAACTTCTTTTTTGCCGGCCGCGGGATCGTATTCATAATGTTGAATTTCGATCTGTGAATTGGGTGAAACATTAATTTCATTGTTATCCACCATCACAATTTTAGCGCGGGCGTCTTTACCGGTACTGATGATGTCTTTGGGAAATACCTTTTCACCGATGCGCGCGCGGCTCGCCGTTCCTGTTTTCGCCGACTTGATTTGCACATCGCCCTTAACGACCCGTAAGATTCCGTGGACATTGTCCGCGAACGCCAACGGCATAACCAAAGACAAGCAAAGCGCAATCGTCCACTTGAAAAAAACGTGCATCATGAACTCCGTGATATCAGGCTTACTGCCTTATCTTTTCGGCAGGTTATGCACCTATATTAAGACCGCCGTCCCAGATTGAAACAGAAGTCTCAAGTTGAGCGTTTCACGATTTCGCGGGCCGCATAGAGCAGATTAGGAGAGTGAATTTCAGGAGGAGCATAAGGGAATTCCTCGGGAATCTCGGCTGTTCCCAGCAAAACGGAGCGGCAACCGGCCCGGTGCCCGGCCTCGACGTCGGTCATACGGTCCCCGACCATCCAGCTTCGCTCCAAATCAAGATTGTACCAGGCGGCCGCTTCCAAAATCATTCCCGGGTTAGGCTTGCGGTAAATATGATCATTGTCGGTCATGTAGGGCGCGCTGTGAAAAGACAAAAGGTCCACGCCTTGGCTGGAGAACTTCGCTTGGATCCTGCGGTGAATCTCATCCAAATTGCGTACGTCGACCAGTCCGCGCGGTACGCCCGATTGATTGGTGGCGATGCAGAACACAAAGCCCGCATCGCGCAAAATCCGCAACGCTTCAAAGACGCCGGGCAAATACTCGATCTGCTCAGGGTCATTCAAATAAATGCGATCGACGATCAATGTGCCATCGCGATCAAGAATTACGGCCGGCCTTTTACTCATTTAAAACACCATTACACAATCAGCGGTTTTTTTTGAGCTTTGACGCCGAGAGAGGATGATGGTTTTCCATCGTTCTAGCCAAATGATCCAGGCTCATGTGGGTGTACTTCTGAGTCGCGGCCAGAGAGCGGTGGCCCAAAAGTTCTTGAAGGACACGCAAATCCGCACCGGACGTTAATAAGTGGGTGGCGTAGCTATGTCTTAAAGCATGGGGATGAAGCGGCTTCAAAAGACCGGCGTCTTTTCCGGCCTGCCGCACCCATTCGTAAGCCTGACGGGTCGAGAGTGCGGAAACACCGCCGAACACATAAGGGGGATTTCGCGCCAGTTCCTGGATTTCACGCCACGCCAGTTCGGGCAAAGCGACGACGCGCACACGTTTTCCTTTTCCCTCAACGCGCATTGAGCGCGACTCATTGATCAAATCCCGCCACTTCAAATTACAGGCTTCGCTGATCCTCAGGCCCCCGCCGTAAAGCAAAAGCACCAGCGCCCGGTGCGGCCCGTGCGGCAATTTCCGAATCACATCCAGCGCCTCATCCACCGAGATAAAATGCGGCAGCCTTTGCGGCACTTTTGGCGCGATCATGCGCAAAGACAGGTCGTCTTCAAGTGCACCCTCTGCAAACAACCACTTAAGAAAGCCGCGCACACAGGCCACCTTGCGGCTGCGTGAAGACGCCTCGAGTTTCCCCCATGCTATTTGCGACCTTTTGATAAGTGATAAAATTTCCTCTGGGGACGTGGAGGAATTAGCCTGCTTTTCTTTCCATTCTGTTTGAAAAGAAGGACCTAAGGTTGACGAGCTATATATTATCTTCTGAAGTCCAAGCGGCCTTAAAAATTGGCCTAAATCATTGGCATAAGACTTGGAGGTATGAGGACTTGCAGTCTTTTGCAGACTTAAGTATTTCAGATACTTACAGGCTAAATCGGCTAAGGAAAGTCGGTTTTTCGGTGACAATTAGGAGCGCTCCTTGCCGAGTATAGTTCCTACATGCTGCCCTGCAAAAAAGTCTTGCGTATTGATTCCGCCTCTGTTAGAACAGCGAGTCAATGCATAGACGCAGTGTGTTGTAAAACGTGAGTTTCGGTAAACCGTGGGGGGATGCTGGAACTCGCAAAATTGAATAAACGGATCGATCCACGAGTGGGACCGGTCCAAGTCACAAGGGGTATGTAATGTCGGGTATCGATAAATCATCTCACTTTCTTCCAGACGGTGAGAATACGAGTCTCCCCACCGCGAATCCGGGTGGCAATGTCAACCCAGGTTCCAGTGTTGCAGAGAAGCGAATCGTCTACAAGTCCGAGGTTATGCGCCAACTTATGCGCATGGTGGACCGAGTCGCTCCGAGCAATGCAACAGTATTGGTTCTCGGGGAATCAGGGACGGGTAAAGAGCTGATCGCGAACGCGATTCACGAGCGCTCAAACCGCCGTCACAAACCTTTCATCGCCATCAACTGCGGCGCACTTCGCGAAACTCTTTTGGAGAGCGAATTGTTCGGACACGAGAAGGGTGCTTTCACCGGCGCTTATTCCCGCAAAATCGGTTTGGCCGAAGTCGCAACCGGCGGAACTCTCTTCCTCGACGAAATCGGCGAATTGAGCCCGGGCATTCAAGCTAAACTTTTGCGCTTCCTGCAAGAAGGCGAGATCTATCGCGTCGGCGGCAAAGACCCGATTCGCGTAGACATCCGCTTAATCAGCGCGACCAACAAAGAATTAGATAAAGAAGTTTTGCGCGGTAATTTCCGTGAAGATCTTTTTTATCGCATCAACACCATCATGGTTCACTCGCCGCCGCTCCGTCGTCGTAAAGAAGACGTTCCGGCTTTGATCGAGTACTTCTTGTCGACCAACACCAACGGTTTCTTGAACCGCGGCCGTCAGATGTCCGAAGACGCGATGAAGATCATGATGAAATACGACTGGCCGGGAAATATTCGTGAGTTGCAAAACGTTTGCGAACGCTTGCAGATCTTGAGCGAAGGCCATGTGATTATGCCCGGAGATCTGCCGGATCATATTCGCAATCCCGATCACAAAGTCGTTATCGACGATTACGATCCCACAATGACTCTCCATGAACTCGAGAAGCGTTATATCTTGAAGGCGTTGAATTATTTCGACGGCAACAAGACCCAAGCCGCGAACGCTTTGGGTATCACCATCAAGACGCTCTATAACAAACTGCACGAGTACGGTGAGTTCGAAAAATATGCCGTGCACAGCAAGCCGATTAAATCGGGAACTCCGTAGGTCTTGGAGCCTTTTTTGCGTCACGAAGTGTCATGATTATTCACTGACCAAGAAAAGGCTCCGCGAGGGGCCTTTTTGTTTTAATGCTCGCTTTCAAAGAGGATGATCATGAAGATTATTGCCTTGTCGTTGATTTCATTGGGAGCCTTTGCCGCCTCGGCACACACTGGCGATTCAGAGAAAAAATCAGAATGCATTTCAATGCTTGAGGATTACGGGAAAAGGCATACCGACGTCACGCAGGTGGCGAGGTTCGAAGTTTTTTGGAGTGGACAGGCCGAGCCGACCTATTCTGAATTTTTTGTTGGTAAAGGTGAGTTGGGCCGCGCTCTTGAAGATAAAGCGACGGGCAAATTTTTAGAAACTTTAAGTCCACGTGACCAGGTCGATCACGTGAACTTGTATCTGTACTACCCCGAATCAAAGGGGCAAGTGATTCAGCTGATAAATATTAAAAAGCGTAACTAACGCCCAAGTGCGCGCCGTAAGCGGCCACGGAGTAATCGCCGTGCTTGATATCGGCGCTGCCTTCACCTTCGCTGGTGCCGCTGCCGAGCGTGTATTCCAAGCCGCCGTCAAAAGTCAGGCCGCCCCAAGTTTTACCCGTTCCGAGAGTGAAACCGTGTGAAGGACCCGGGGGAAGAAAGGACGCACGCGCCCAAGCTTTGCTGGTGTTGCGAGTGGCGTAGAGGTAACCGAAACGGATCGGCCATGACAACGATGAATACTCGCCCGCTAAGCGGATGGTGTGACGATCAGACCAGTGCTGTTGCACGGTCGGATTGGTCAAGCCACCGCCAACGTTAAGAACGCCCTCGGTATCCACGGTGCGAACGCGCGAATATTGCGTCCAGTTGTATTCTGCGAGACCGCGCCATGCGGTGCTGAAATCGTGGCTTATGCCAAGAGTGGCCGCTTGCGGAAGGATCGTATGAACGGTTGCATCGCTCTCAGTGATCGCCGAAGTTGAGCCCGCCGTGTGAAAGGTGCCGCCGAATTTACCTTTAGCCGCGATGTCGGTTTGTGAGCGGTAGCTGAAGCCGAGCGAAGTGCTATCGGACAGTTTGTATTGAGCGCCGACTTTGAAGCCGGTGTAGCTGGTGTCTTTCAGATCTTTAAGCTCAACATTCGCATAGGTCGTTGCGCCCAAGCGGTTGATGAAATCAAAGTTCCCGCCGGACATAACCACGCGGTAAGAAAGACCGACTTTGAGTTTCTCGGAAACTTTGTAACCCATGCCCAAAGCAAGTTCGGTGACGGTGAGTTCGGAGCCGACTTTGAAATCGCCATTCGTGCCCGCGATCGTGACGCCTTCGTATTTCGCGCGTGAGCCGCCCGAAACATAGTAACCGACGCCAAAGCCCATCGTGTCATTCGGTTGATAGCTGTAAGTCAGCCCGAGCGGAGTGGTGAGTTGGCTCTTCGAGGTTTCTTGAGTGTCGTTTGCGGCGATTGGGCCTTTGTACTGTGACGAAACCGGCGAGATGTTGAACGCAACATCGTGGCCGACACGGTCACCGACGAGACCAGCGGGGTTAAAATAAACAGCTGTCGATCCTTGGATGTAAGGTGTCGCGATTCCGGCAACGCCGGCCGAACGGCCTCCCCACATAATTGATTTTTCATAAGTGGCGTTGGCGGTCGCGCCTAATAGTGCACATAGAACTAAGATACTTTTCATCTGATTTCCTCCGTAAGCAATTGCTGTACGGACAAATTAGACACCTATGTATCGCTTTGGTCAGCCACAAATAAAAAAGCTCTGGCACTGCATTAGACGGGAGGGGTCGTAAAAAGAAAAAAGGCCCCGTTGTCGGAGCCTCTTTTATAATCAATCTTAATTTAGAAGCCGAAAATTAGAAGTAACCTTCGTCGTCGTCGCCTTCCACAGGCTCATCATCGATCTCATCGTCGTCTTCGAAAGCTTCCACTTCACCTTCGGTGAACGTGTCGTCTTCCGCAACTTCGGTGTCGTCGCTGGGTGACGCTTCGCTCATGGATTCGAAATCAACGCTCTCTTCGTCTTGATCCATGGTTTTGCCATAGATGTCGCCCGCGGCTACGCCTACGGCCGCGCCGGCAATGGCGCCCTTCATCATGTCTTTTGCTTTAGAAGGCTTCGCTGCGGGTTTAGCTGCTTTCGGAGCGGCTTTTTTAGTGGCCGCCTTTTTAGTCGCCTTAGGAGCCGCTTTCTTCGTGGCTTTTTTAGCAGCCTTTTTGGGGGCGGCTTTTTTAGTCGCTTTTTTCGAGGTTTTTTTCGAAGCTTTTTTTGCCGAACCTTTAGCGGCTTTTTTAGGCGCGCTTTTCTTGGTGGCTTTTTTAGTCGCTTTTTTAATCTTTTTCTTTTTCGCCATTGAGGAACTCCCGCTAAGAAATGTCGTTTGTCGTACTGACAAAAAGTAATGGTGCGGCGTTTTATAGTCTACGAAATTTTAGTGGTGCGCGGAGTCAAAAAAAGAAACCCCGCTGAGAGGAGCGGGGTTTCACGATTCAATCGAGACCTAGAATATCTGACCTCAATTAACCTTTGATCAAACTTAATGCGATGTTGCTGGTCTGGTTAGCTTGGCCCAAAGCCGCGGTCGAAGCTTGCAACATGATGCTGTTGCGGGTGAGCTCAGACGAAGCATTGGCCATATCGGTGTCACGGATGCGGCTGTTTGCAGCCGACATGTTCTCTTCGAACACACCTAAGTTGTTAACGGTGGACAGCAGACGGTTTTGGAGGGCGCCGAGGTTGGAACGCATGCCGTTCACATTCTCTTGTGCTTTATCCAGGCTTTCGAGAGCCGACTGTGCTCCCTCTTTGTGCGAATAATCAGCACCAGAAAGTCCCAAAGCGTCCAAAGTCGCTACGTTTACCGAAGCGTCGAACGAAATGCGATCTTCCGATTCGTTGTTGAAGATACCGACTTGGAAGTCAAACTGCGGAGTCGTACCGTCAAGCAACTTGGTCTTACCCCAGGTGGTGACTGATGCGATACGCTGCATCTCTGACTTAAGTTGTTGAACTTCTTTGTTCACGAATCCGCGTTCTACGTCGGAAACGGTGTCAGAAGCGGCTTGGATGCCCAATTCACGCATACGAGTGATGATGTTACCAATCTCGTTCAAACCGCCTTCAGCCGTTTGCACCATCGAGATACCATCATTTGCGTTGCGGTTTGCCTGACGGGTCGAGCGGATCTGGGCTTTCAAGTTTTCACTGATTGCGAGACCTGCGGCATCGTCTGCGGCTTTGTTGATTCTGGATCCAGAAGCCAATTTAGAAAGGCTGTCTTGGATGTTCATTTGGCTGCCGGACAAATTTCTTTGTGCGTTGATTGCAGCGATGTTTGTCGAAATTCTCATTCCCATTGTCTTTATCCTTTGTTAAAAAAATTCACTCAAATATCCTCCTTGTGTTTATTCCCTCGTTTTTATTTAGAGGGCGGCATCCGGGCCTAAACTATTTAATTAGAAAAACGGTACTTAAACTTATTACCTCTCAACTAAGTTTTCCTTGTACGACTGCGTCGTCCTTGATCCTCCTTTTTTCTACCGCGAGCGGCATTTCGCAACTCAAGCGGGTTAAGTTAAACTTCATAGGCATTGCTGCCTGACACCATACGTTTCGCCATCGGGATCGGATTCTTGACAGGACTTGAGGCTAAAATGGACTTTCATAGGTAAAACTTGGCCTTTCGAAGGAGCGATCTTCGTCGGGAAAAGGATCAAAGACTTGGGGATTTCAGTCGCGTCTATACAGACTTTTAGAGGTGTTCACGCAGAAAAAATGACGTTATTTTTTCGCTCACCCACTCGGGCTCATCTTCCTGGAGATGATGTCCGCCGCCGATATGCACGAAGCTCTCCGCCTTTGGTAGAGCGGCTTCCAAGGAATCGATGACTTTGCGGCTGACCAATTTATCTTTCGAGCCCCACAAGATAAGCAGGGGTTGAGTAATTTTATTTAGACTTTGGATCAGACGTGGATCGCGGATCAGTGCGGTGGCCATCATAAAACTGCGCACGGCTTCGGCTTTGCGGACGTAGGTCTGAAAAGACTCTTCAATTCGCTCTTCATCGACCAGATCGCGTTTGCTTACCGTGCGGGAGTGAGCCCAGCGCATTGCCCGCCGGTTCAGCATGAGCGATACCGGTTTAGACAGCCAAGTCCATTGCTCAAGGCTCAGCGGCACCAAGCGCGGGCTGGTCGCGGGCCCGATCACGCAAAGCCCGCGCACTTGGGCGGGAAACTTAAGCGCATACCAGAGCACGATGTTCCCGCCCATCGAGTTGCCGACCATATAAGATTCGGTTACGCCGAGGGCGGATAGGATTTTGTCCAGCCGTTCGGCTTGCTCATCCAATCCGTATTTTTCACCGGAGGGTTTTGAGCTTTGTCCGAAGCCGGGCAGATCCAGCGCGGTGACCGTGAAATGCGGAGTAAACAGTTTTACGATCCAGCGCCAACACAGAAGATTCGCGCCCAAACCATGAATCAGGACCAGATGGGGGCCTTGGCCCGACTGATGATAGCGAATCCTCCAGCCGTCGACCTCGGTTATTTCGGTAGGAAGCCTTCCCGGAAGAGGGCCGGGAAGGACTCGGGTGCGGACTAGCCACCACCAAGTTAAAGCGACTAAGACGATCGCCGCCGCGATCAAAATCAACATAACGGTGTTCATCAATCAATTTCGCAAAAACGGCAGAAGGCGACCTTTCCCGTAAGTTCGTAAGTTTTGTCTTGGACCTCTTTCATGTGTTTATGCGCTTCGTAACCGATTGTGCACAATTTGGTTCCGGGCGCAAAATGACTGCATTGCTCACAGTAATGAATGACCGTGAGCTCGCGATAGTCGCGGGGATGAATGGGATCCAGGATTAAACTTCTTCGTGGAGGAGGCTTGGTTGACATGCGTTCCTTCAAACTTGACAGTCCTTAAAAGCGCTACAAATTAGGTGTGACTATATGGCTGAAATCGACAAAATGACACAGAAAAGCCAGGAAGCGATGCAGGCGGCGGCCCATTTAGCCGAAGGCCTGAATCACCCGGCGGTTGAGCCCGAGCATTTAGTGCACGAAATCCTTCTCCAGGATGACGGCATTGTGCCGCGGGTTTTGGCGCGTATGAATGTGCCTACAAAGGAGCTGCTGCAGGGACTTGAGCGTCGCTTTAAAGAGATGCCCACGATTACCGGCGCCGGTGTGCGCGTCGTGCCGAGTGCGGGCCTGCAAAAGGTTTTCAGCGAGGCCGAAAAAATCGCCAAGTCCATGGGCGACAGTTTTATTTCGACCGAGCATTTTGTCCTAGCCGCTTTGCGCGGGGCGGCCCCATCGGTAGAAAAAATTTTTGAAAAGAACCGGGTCAGCGCCCAAAGCTTGCTCGCAATATTAACCGAATTACGCGGAGACACGAAAATTACCGACGACAATCCCGAAGCCAAATTTGATGTGCTCGCGAAATACGCGCGCGATTTGACCGAACTCGCAGGTAGCGGAAAGCTTGACCCCGTCATCGGACGCGAAGAAGAAATTCGCCGCGTAATCCAGGTTCTGGCCAGGAGAACCAAAAACAATCCGGTCCTGATCGGTGAGCCCGGCGTGGGCAAAACCGCGATCGCCGAAGGTTTGGCTTTGCGGATCACCAATCGTGACGTGCCGGAAGTTTTATTGAATAAAAAATTAATGGCTTTGGATTTGAGCTCGTTGATTGCGGGCGCGAAGTACCGTGGCGAATTTGAAGATCGTTTGAAAGCGGTGGTTAAGGAAGTCACCTCGAGCGAAGGACAGATCATTCTTTTCATCGATGAAATGCACACTTTAGTCGGCGCAGGGAAGGGCGAAGGGGCGATGGACGCAGGCCAAATATTGAAACCGGCTTTGGCGCGCGGCGAACTTCGTTGCATCGGCGCCACCACCTTG
This sequence comes from uncultured Pseudobdellovibrionaceae bacterium, assembly GCA_964628445.1. Lineage (GTDB taxonomy): Bacteria > Bdellovibrionota > Bdellovibrionia > Bdellovibrionales > UBA1609 > JALHOQ01. The sequence goes on from CAZVOP010000023.1 coordinate 34,437, forward strand.
GATGAATACCGCGAGTACATCGAAAAAGACAAAGCACTTGAGCGCCGTTTTCAAACCGTCTTCGTCGGCGAGCCCTCCGAAAACGACGCTATAACGATTTTGCGCGGCCTTAAGGAAAAATACGAAGTGCACCACGGCGTGCGCATCACCGACGCGGCTTTGGTCGCGGCGGTGAAACTGTCTTCGCGCTATATCACCAACCGCTTTTTGCCCGATAAGGCCATCGATTTGATGGATGAGGCCGCCTCAAGGCTTTCGATCGAAGTGAACAGCGTGCCATCGAGCATCGACGAAATTCAGCGTAAGGTTATGCAATTGCAAATCGAGCGCGAGGCTCTGTTGAAAGAAAAAGACACTCATGCGCGCGAGCGTTTGGCTTCGGTTGAAAGTGAAGTCCAAGACTTAAATAAGAAGGTCGGTTTACTGAAGCTGCAATGGGAAGATGAGAAACGCGAAATCCAATCGCTTAAAAAGGCAAAACAGGACCTCGAAGCCGCGCGCCTCGAAGTCGAAAAGGCCGAGCGCGAAGGCAATCTGGGGCGAGCCGCCGAACTGAAATACGGACGTGTGCCGGAACTCGAAAAAAATCTCGGCGAAATGAATGCGAAACTTCAGCGGCGCCAAAATCGCATGCTCAAAGAAGAAGTCGGCCCCGAAGAGATCGCCGAAGTGGTCGCGAAGTGGACCGGCATTCCGGTCGCCAAGATGATGCAATCCGAAACGCAAAAGCTTTTGAAGCTGGAAGAGCATTTGCGCCAGCGGGTCAAAGGCCAAGACCGCGCTCTTGAAGTCGTGGCCAATGCGATTCGTCGCGCACGCGCGGAGATCTCCGATCCCCACCGGCCGATCGGCAGTTTCATTTTCTTAGGTCCTACCGGCGTCGGTAAAACCGAGACCGCAAAAACCCTCGCCGAATTTTTATTCGATACCGAAGACGCTGTGATCCGCATCGACATGTCGGAATACATGGAGAAGCACACCGTCTCGCGCCTGATCGGAGCGCCTCCCGGTTACGTGGGTTATGAAGAGGGCGGGCAACTTACCGAACGGGTAAGACGGCGCCCATACAGCGTCGTGCTACTCGATGAAATCGAAAAAGCTCACCCGGAAGTTTTCGGCGTGCTTTTGCAAGTGCTCGACGACGGACGTTTGACCGACGGTCAGGGGCGCACGGTCGATTTTAAAAACACGATTCTGATCATGACCTCGAACATCGGCTCACAAGCGCTGATCGACGAAAGCGTTCCGCGCGGTAAAAAGGAAGAACTCGTGATGGAGGCGCTGCGCGCGCATTTCCGCCCTGAGTTCCTCAACCGTGTCGATGAGACGGTGATCTTCAATCCGCTCGGTGAAGCGCAACTGCAGGACATCGTCCGCGTGCAATTGAAGCAAGTGGAAAAGCGCTTACTTGAAAAACGCATTCAACTCGAGTTCGAGGAGAAAGCCATCAAGTGGCTCGGTGAAAAAGGTTTCGATCCGATTTACGGCGCGCGCCCGCTTAAGCGCGTGATTCAAGCCGAAGTGCTGAACCCGCTTGCAAAATTGATTTTGGAAAACAAAGTCATCGGCGGCAGCAAAGTGAAGATCGTGCTGAAGGGCAAGGCTTTGGAGTTCGAAACCTGAACTCTGTGCAAACAGAGTTCAGGCGCTGGTCACCAAAAGTTTATAACATTCCAATTTTTCGCGCCAACCGGCTTTCTCCGTTTGCAGCAAGGCTGCGCCGGGAAACCGGCGTTTAAGAGATCCCCGAAGTTCTCCATCGGCCTGTGCCTTTTTCAAAAAAGCCTCTTTAAGCTTCTGAAAATTGCCCGAACCATTCGCCTGCGGTTTTTCATAAGGTCCCTGGACCGAGTCAAGCACAGGGAAGCGGTCAAATTCCGCATACGTGCTATAGGCGCGCTCGAAAAGCCTGTCGCCCAAGCGGCGACTCAATTGCAAATGATCGATCTGAAGATTCCGCAGACGTTTCGTGGCAGGATCCTCCTCGTTCGCATAAACTAAACCAAATCCATTGACGGTGACGCCATCATGGCGGAAGTAGCGCCTAATTTCCGCAACGGTTTCCTCAAGACTTCTTCCGGTCAACGCGAAGTCGATCACCAAAACCTTCTTCCCGCGCAGTTCGCTCGCCTCCGGCAAAAACTGATCGAAATGGATGTCGAGCTTTCTCTCGATTCTCGCCAAATCATAAGGCCCACCGCGGATCGCACGCATCGTGGTCAGCGGCACATTCACGGCCGCCTCTTCACCCAGAACGGCCTTCATAAAGGCGATCAGCGGCGTGGGACTGCGGCCAACGCCCACATACAGATATTGCGCGGGAGGATACCTTGCCATAATGGCGTAAGTGATGGTCTTCACTTCGCTATAATCCGACTGGGCGCCAAAAATCGCCTTCTCAAGGCTGATCTTCGGCGGGTCGGCCATAAACAGGCCGGCCGAAGCGTTATGGCCCGGCATCAACAGCAATGCGGTGATCAGAACAAACAGATAATTCATTTTCGTGAGGAAGATTGCAGCTTTCGTACCCAAATCGCAAGTACTCAATACCCGGCGAAGCTCGTGATTTTACGGGCCAAAGTCACTATAGTGAACCTGAGCCGCGCCGGTCATAATTTCAATAAATCCTCATTTATAACGGCAACTTGACGCAATAGTTAATGGGAGTTAGGTTGCCTCATGTTTTCAGGCATTGTCGAAACGACTTCGCGCATTTCCCAAGTGAATGAGCGTGAACAAGTTCTCGAGATTCAAGTTGAGCGGCCACCCGCTTTCAAAGACCTCTCAATCGGCGACAGTATTGCCGTCGACGGCGTTTGTTTAACCTTGGAAAAATTCGATGCCAAAACTTTGACCTTCGCCCTCGCTGCGGAAACTCTGCAGGTAACCGGATGGAACGCCTCGAGTGTCATAGATAGGGTAGTGAACTTGGAAAGATCGCTCCGTTTGAGCGACCGCATCCATGGCCATCTTGTCACGGGTCATGTGGACATGCTGGGAATCGTCGAGAGCGCGGAGGCGCAAGGCGAAGGCTTAAAGCTCACCATCGGTTTTCCAAAAAAATTCGCGCCCTACATTTGGTCCAAGGGCAGTATCGCGATCAACGGCGTAAGCCTGACGCTCAATCAAACGGCTGCGCAGGAATTCCAGGTCGGACTTATCCCTGAAACTTTGAAGCGCACGAATCTTGGCCGGCTAAAAAAAGGTGCGAGCGTGAATCTTGAAATCGACAATATGGCCCGTGGCTTGGTGCACTTCGCGCAAGCGAGCAAGGAAATGCAAACATGATTTTGAATTCCATTCCTGAACTCATTGAAGACATCAAAGCCGGCAAGGCCGTGATCTTGGTCGACGATGAAGACCGCGAGAATGAAGGCGATCTGATCGTCGCCGCCGATTACATCACTCCGCAAATGGTGAATTTCATGGCCACCGAAGCGCGCGGTTTAATTTGTTTGTCGCTGACCTCCGAGCAAATTAAGCGTCTCGATATCCCGTTGATGACCAAAGACGATAAGAACCGCGCTCCAATGGGGACGGCGTTCACCGTCAGTATCGAAGCGGCCAAGGGTGTGTCGACGGGGATTTCCGCGGCCGATCGCGCGTTGACGATCAAAGTTGCGGCCAGCCCTTCGGCGAAGCCCGAAGACATCATCGTGCCCGGGCACATTTTTCCGATCCGCGCGCAAGACGGCGGGGTTTTAAAACGTGCCGGACACACTGAAGCCAGCGTCGATATGGCGCGCATGTCGGGTTTGAACCCGGCGGCGGTAATTTGCGAGATCATGAATCCCGACGGCACCATGGCGCGTATGGGGCAACTGGTGGAGTTCGCAAAAAAACATGCGATCAAGATCGGCACCATCGAATCGCTGATCAAGTACCGTATCCAAAATGAATCCTTTGTGATCGAGCGCGCGCAGGCCAACTTACCCTGCGACTTCGGACCCGGTTTTAAAATTCATGTTTTCGAAAATATGCTCGACGGGCGCGAACATGTGGCGGTGGTTAAAGGGGATATCGATCCTGCGCAACCGACTTTGGTGCGCGTGCATTCGGAATGCTTGATGGGCGACGTTTTTAAATCCAAGCGCACGCGCTCGGGCGATTACCTTGATCTGTCTTTTAAACGCATCGTTGAAGAAGGTGCAGGCGTGGTCGTTTATCTGCGTCTCGAAGACATGGGTCGGCGTCTTCGTCAGCGCGTGCAAAGTTATCATGAAATGGACCAAGGCAAAGTTGCGACCGAGGAAGCCAAAAAAGTTTTTCGCTCGGATGACAGGGAGTACGGGGTGGGCGCGCAAATCTTGCGTGAACTCGGCATTCGCAAAATTCGTTTGATCACCAACAGCCACGCCAAGCGCGTGGGCCTTAAGGGTTACGGCCTCGAGATCGTTGAAGAGATCGAGTTGCCGATCAACACCGAGCCGCTTTCCGAATTGGAGGACTGAAATGTTGATGCAAGGAAAATTGGAAGCACAGTCGCGCTGGAAGATCGGGATCGTCACCTCGCGCTTTAATCACGAAATCACCGAACGCCTTGAGGCGGGCTGTTTTGAGCGCTTGCTTGAACTCGGCGTAAAGCCCGCGCAAATCGTGCGCGTGCGCGTGCCCGGCGCGGTCGAGATCCCCTTGGCGGCTTCAAAATTGTTGGACCGCGCATATGACGGCGTGATTGCACTTGGTGCGGTCATTCAAGGCGACACCAAACATTTCGATTATGTTTGCAATGCGGTCGAGCGCGGTTGCACCGAATTGATGCTGAGCTCGAAGAAGCCGGTGATCTTCGGGGTGCTCACCACGAATGACGAGAAACAAGCTGAGGAGCGTGTGGGCGGCGCACACGGACATAAGGGCCGCGACGCGGCCGACACCTTGGTTGAAATGCTGAACCTTCTGGACACCATTTGATGAACGAAACCCCGGAAGTTTTAATCGAGGGACGAAAACGCCGGCGCGAGCTCGGCACCGTATTTTTTTTAGCGGTGTTGTTCTTGGTGCTGACCGCCATCGAATTCAAATTATTCGGGATGAGTCAGCAACTTCCTTTCGCCCACTCGATTTTTTTCTTGGGGCTGGTCAATTTCAACATCATCCTGTTCTTGCTGCTGTTCTTTTTGATTTTTCGTAACGTCGTTAAGATTTTTTCCGAACGGCAATCCGGCCTTACCGGTAAAACGCTTAAAGCCAAACTGATTGCGGCCTTCGTGGCCTTCAGCTTCGTGCCCACTGCATTGATGTTTATCGTGTCGGTGTTCTACATCAACAACAGCTTCGACAAATGGTTCTCGGAAAAAATGGCCGGGGTTTTGAAGAGCTCGCTTGAGGTCACCAACGCTTACTATTTAAGCGCTAAACGTAAAAACTATCACTTTGCCGAGCGTGTGGCGCAGGAAGTGCGCGACACCAAAAGACCCGATTGGAACAAGAAGCTGGTCGATTTGCGTAAACGTTACGCGCTGGATGCGGTCGAGTATTATCCTTCGCTTTTCGGCCAGCGGGTCGTCAGCGTCAGCCCCGATGAAGCTTTGCCTGAGATTCCGCCGCTCTCACTTGAGCTTTTGGAGCGCGGGATCGAGGACCGCAATGAAGCTTCGACGATCCACCAATTTGAGAATGGAAATTTAGTGCGGGTCATCTTCCCGGTCGGGAGCACGAAACTTGAGGGCGCGGTGGTGGTCTCGACCTTCATTCCGCTCTCGCTGATCGCAAAAATGGACGACATCGCCGCGGCCTATGAGGATTTTCGCGACGTCAATCCGCTTGAGGGGCCGATCAAGTCCATTTATCTGATCATTCTTTTGCTGATCACCTTAACGATCATGCTGGGCGCGACTTGGTTCGGTTTTTATCTTGCCCGCCAGTTAAGCGTTCCGCTCGAAGAGCTTGGCGAGGCGGCCCAGAGGGTGGCGAACCGCGATTACCAGCGGGTGACGCTGACCTCCGGTTCGCGCGAAATCAACCAGTTGGTCACACATTTCAATCAAATGACCCAGACTCTCGAGACTTCGGAGCGTGAGGTGCGCGAGGCGAACACCAATTTGCGCTCGACACTTACACGTCTTGACGATCACTCGCGCTATATCGAAGTTGTCCTCTCGACCGTCAGCACCGGCGTGATTTCGCTGGATCCGGAAGGTTACATCACGGTGGCCAACCGGCACGCGGCCAAACTTTTGGAGACGCCGCCCGCTAAACTGATCGGCAAACATATCGGCCAGGTTTTCGAAAAAGAATACGCGCAGATCCTGGAAAATATGATTCAACAAATGAAGAGCCACAAGGCCGAGAGCATTCAGCGTGAAGTGCGCATTCAAATCCGCGGGCGCTCCGTGCCTTTGCAAATGACCTTGTCCTTCTTGAACGACGAGAATCACACCGAGATCGGCAAAGTCTTGGTTTTTGACGATCTCTCGCCTCTGATCGGGGCGCAGCGCGCGGCCGCTTGGACCGAAGTCGCCCGCCGTATCGCGCATGAAATTAAAAATCCGCTCACGCCCATTAAACTTTCGGCCGAGCGCTTGGAGAAAAAGTTCGGCAATCAGATCACCGACCCTGCTTTCCGCGAATGCACCCAGCGTATCGTCGACCAAGTGGAAAGCTTGAAAAACCTGGTGAACGAATTCAACCAATTCGCAAGGCTTCCGACTTCAAGTCCCGAAGCCTCCAATTTGAATAAAGTGATATCTGAAACGTTGGTCCTTTTCCAATCCGGCGGGCGGGGTGAATCGTTTGATTTCAAGCCCGACACCACGCTTCCTTCGTTTTTCTTCGACCCCGATCAAATGCGCCGGATCATCAATAATTTAATCGACAACGCGCTCGCCGCGGTGGTCGACAAGAGTGACGGCCGTATTGTTATCCGCACTCATTATGATAATGTTTTGAAGATCGCACGCATTGAGGTCGAAGATAACGGCCCCGGAATTCCGAACGATCTGCGCGAGCGTATTTTCGAGCCGTATGTCACGACCAAACCGCACGGCACGGGCTTAGGCTTAGCCATAGTCAAAAGAATGGTCGAAGATCATCACGGTTTTATTCGCGCGCTGTCGGATGGTCAGAGCGAAACTCGATTCGTCATTGAACTGCCGGTCGTCGAGACCGCGGAAAAAGCCAATATCGTTCGTGCGAGCGATAAGGGCGGGGAGAACTGGGCATGAAAACAACGGCAAAAATTTTGATTATTGACGATGAGAAGGCGATTGGCGAATTGCTGGCCGCCTCTCTGCGGGACGACGGCTTCATCGTCGACCTCGCGTTTGCGGGCCGCGCGGGTCTTGAAAAGATTCGCGAGTTTGCGCCCGATATCGTGTTGCAAGACATTTGGATGCCCGGCGAGATGGACGGATTGCAAGTTCTTGAAGAAGTCAAAAAGGGCGGCTACCCCGATTGCCAGTTCATCATCATGTCCGGGCACGGCACGATCGAAACCGCGGTGCGTGCGGTCAAGAACGGCGCTTGGGATTTCGTCGAAAAGCCTTTGTCGATGGACAAGATCAATATTTTGATCGCCAACATTTTAAGCTTCAAACGTGAGCAGACCGAGAAGAATGCTTTACTTAACCGTTTGCGCAAGAACATCGCGCTGATCGGCGAAAGCCCGCTCATGATCTCTTTAAAGCAAATGATCGCGCGGGTCGCGACCAGCAACGCGTGGATATTGATCACCGGCGAAAACGGAACGGGTAAAGAGCTGGTCGCACAGAACCTTCACTACCTCAGCCACCGCGCAGGCCGTCCGCTGGTCGAAGTGAACTGCGCGGCGATTCCCACGGAGCTGATCGAGAGCGAACTTTTTGGTTACGAAAAAGGGGCTTTCACCGGCGCCGACCGCGCCAAAAAAGGAAAATTCGACTTCGCCAACGGTGGCACTTTGTTCTTGGATGAAATCGGCGACATGTCGATGGAAGCCCAAGCCAAGATCTTGCGTATCTTGCAAGAGCGCAAATTCTACCGGGTGGGCGGCAATGAACCGATTGAAGTCGACGTGCGCGTGATCGCCGCGACCAATAAAAATCTGGAAGAAGAAATTAAGGCCGGCCGTTTTCGCGAGGATCTTTACTATCGTTTGAACGTGGTCCCCCTGCGCGTTGCGCCGCTTCGGCAGCGCAAAGAAGATATTCTTTTGTTGGTCGATTATTTCGGCGATCAGTTCCTGAGAAACAACGGATACAAGCGCAAAGTGTTTTCAGAAGACGCTTTACAAAGAATGCAGATGCACTCATGGCCCGGCAATGTTCGTGAGCTGCGTAACTTCGTCGAACGCGTCTATATTCTTACGCCCAGCGATTACGTCGACGTTCACGATTTGAAATTCGCGGGCTTGACCGATGCGATCGAAAAGGCCGGCGACGACGGCTTGATCACTTTTCGCGAAGCCCGCGCGCATTTTGAAAAAGAATTTTTGATCCAAAAGATCGAAGAGCATCAAGGCAACATCTCGAAAACGGCCGAAAGCATCGGTTTGGAGAGAAGTTACCTGCACCGCAAAATCAAATCTTACGGCATTGAGGTCTAGACATCCATGAAGTGGTCATCCGGTTATCTGTTCACATTGAAAGAAGCTCCCGCCGACGCCGAAATTCCCAGTCACATCCTGATGGTGCGCGGCGGCTATATGCGCAAAGTCGCGCCCGGCATTTTCACCTACGGCCCGATGCTTCTGCGCTCGATTCGTAAATTCGAAAACATCGTGCGCGAAGAACTCAATAAACGCGGAGCCATTGAACTTTTAATGCCGATGGTGCAGCCGCGCGAACTTTGGGAAGAGACCGGCCGCTGGAGCGAAATGGGTGAAGGCCTGCAGAAGCTAAAGAACCGTAACGGCCATGACTTCTGTCTTGGCGCGACCCACGAAGAAGTGATCACCGATTTCGTCAGGCGGGATGTGAAGAGTTACCGCGATCTGCCGTTTAATCTTTATCAGATTCAAACTAAATTCCGCGATGAAATCCGCCCGCGCTTCGGCCTTATGCGCGGCCGCGAGTTTATCATGAAGGACGCCTACAGCTTCGACATGGACAATGAGGGCGCGCAGAAGTCTTACAAAAATATGTTCGAGGCCTACAGCGCGGTCTTTAAACGCTTGGGCGCCAAGTTTCGCGTGGTGCAAGCGGACAGCGGCAACATCGGCGGCAATCAATCGCAAGAATTCCATATTCTCGCCGAGAGCGGCGAAGATCAGTTGATGGTCTGCGAAGAAAGCGACTTCGCGGCCAACGCCGAGGTTTGTCCCGCCATCAATCCGCCCCAAGCGGATTCGTCTTCGATAAAGCTTGAGGCGATGGAAGAATTCGCGACGCCCAAGCTCAAGTCGATCGCCTCATTGTCTGCGGCCTTAAAGATCCCGGCGCACGAATTAGTGAAGACCATGTATTACTCGGCAAGCGACGATCCGAAGTCGCCAAAGCCAATCGCTGTTTTATTGCGCGGATCCGACGAAGTGAATCCGATCAAACTGAAAAATTATTTAAAACTTTCGAATCCGCCGTTGCTGCTCACCGATGACGAAGTCAAAGCCCTGACGGGTGCATACCCTGGAAGTTGCGGGCCGGTGGGATTAAGTATTCCCATTTACCTCGACAGCGGAGTCGAGCACATGCGCAATTACATCGTCGGCGCCAACAAAGACAATTTTCACTTAAAGAACGTGAATCACGGCCGCGATTTCAAAGCCACGGCGATCGTCGATTTGCGTATGGCCAAAGAAGGCGATCTCAGCCCCGACGGCAAGGGTAAGCTCAAGTCGTTTCGCGGCATCGAAGTCGGCCATATTTTTTATCTCGGCACCAAGTATTCGCAAAAAATGGAAGCCAATTACTTAGCGCAAGACCAAACGCAAAAGCCCATTGAGATGGGCTGTTACGGCATCGGCATCACGCGCACCGTGCAAGCGGTGATCGAACAAAATCACGACAAAGACGGCATCATCTGGCCGGTGTCGATTGCACCTTTCCAAGTTCACTTGGCGGTTCTCGATCCCGACAACACGGAAGTGAAAACGCTCTCCGACAAATTGTACGCGCAATTGAACGCTCTCGGTATCGATGTCCTGATGGATGATCGCGCGGAACGTCCCGGCGTAAAATTTAAAGACGCCGATCTTCTCGGGATGCCTCTCCGAGTAAATATCGGGGCTCGCGGTTTAGCGGGCAACGAACTTGAACTGATTGAACGCAAAACGAAAGCCATGCATAAGATTTCGCCGGACCAGATCGTCGCCAAAATTCAAGGCTGGTTGAAGGAGCATGAGACTTGAACCCGCGCGCTCAACTCAACAATCCTATCTTTGTCGCCCTCGATGTCGACAGCGCCGAGCAGGCTCTTGCGCTGATCCGCCAGACCCGCGCTTTCGTCGGCGGCTACAAAGTCGGCCCGCGCTTGGCCTTGCGCTACGGCGAACCCTTTTTAAAGGAAGTCGCCAAGCACGGCTCGATGTTCGTCGATAACAAATATTTTGATATCCCAAACACCATGGAGTCCGCAGTCCGCGCAAGCTTCGAGGTCGGCGCCGCATTCTGCACCGTGCACGCGCAGGCGGGAAGGGAAGCGCTGACACAGCTCGCGAGCTTGGAAAATGAACTCTGCGCCATTCGCCCATTCCGCATTCTCGCGGTAACGATCCTCACCAGCTTCAAGCAGGACTCTTTGCCTTCGATCGTACAGAAAATTCCGATTGCGGAACAAACGCATCAGTTGGCTAAACTCGTGATTGATTCCGGTCTCACCGGCCTAGTCTGTTCGCCCGACGAGGTCGAAGCGCTTCGTAAACATTTTCCGCAAAGTTATCTGGTCACGCCCGGCGTGCGCTTAAGCGGCGAAGACAAGGGCGATCAAAAACGCGTTTCCGATCCGCTGACCGCGCTGAACCGGGGTGCTTCGGCTTTGGTGGTCGGCCGTCCTATATGTGAATCCCTCGAACCCGCGAACGCCGCAAAGATGTATTATGAAGAAATTCAAAAGGCCTGAGGCCAACAAATCCAGGGGTGGGGCACCAAAGGGTGGCGCGCGAAATAGCGCTCATCATCGTCCCGATCGAAGCACCAATCCGTCATCCGCTGCACCACCCAAAGGGCGATGTGTGGTGGGCATTCACGCCGTGCAAGAGCTCCTCAAGGTCCGCCCCAATGCGGTCGATCAGTTGTGGTTACGCGACCAATATATAGATCATCCGGACCTGGCGCGAATCTTCGAACTCGCCAAAAAACTTCGGATCCAGGTGAAATTACACAATCCGGCCGTTCTTGACCGCGTTATCGCTTCGCACCAGGGAATTTTAGCCTTCACCCAGGAGCAGCCTGAATTGAATTGGGCCCGCCTCGAAAAGGCCGAAACCGCGACCCTTATTGCGTTGGACGAGGTCGAAGATCCGCACAATCTTGGGGCGATCATGCGCACGGCTTGGTTGCTCGGAGCCGATGGAATTTTGACCCCTGAACATCGTTCGGCCTACCTGTCGCCTGCCGTCAGTAAGGTTGCCCAAGGGGCGGTGGAGTATCTTCCGGTCGAGCGCGATAATGCACTCCCGGAGCGCCTTAAGCGCTTGAAAGAATACGGCTTTTGGGTCATCGGGCTATCCCATAAAGCCACGCAAGGGCTGTATGGATTTGAGGTTCCAAAGAAGGTGGTGTGGGTGCTGGGCTCCGAATCTTCGGGGCTTCGTAAGTCGGTCGAAGGGGCTTGTGATGACCTGATTTCCATTCCTCAAGGCGAAGCCAACGCCAGTTATAACGTTTCCGTCGCCGCGGCCATGGCCATGGGCGAGACCTTCCGACAGCGTTTGCAGGGCTGATTTTGTCCAAAATGTGCTGCGTTATTGGGCGTTTTTGAGTTTCGAAAACCGGCATAACTGCTCGGTTTCTTTAGAAATACTTTTTGACTGCCATCTCAGTGCTCAGTAGAAGAGTCCTTTGCACGTCATGATTCTGGCTTTTCCATCGCTTCGGCAATGGCAAGGTTTGCTTGTGATTCGCTGGTTTAGCTCAATTGGTAGAGCAGCTGATTTGTAATCAGCAGGTTGCGGG
>CAZVOP010000024.1:0-46316 GCA_964628445.1 uncultured Pseudobdellovibrionaceae bacterium
ATCGATGCCGTCCAACTTGAAAAATTAGGATCAGCTTTAAGAAAAAATCAATACGGCGAATATCTTTTGAATTTGCTCACGAGACCAGCTCGACAATGATTGTAGTTACGGGAGCTAATGGACAACTTGGCTTTGAGTTAAAACGCATTCTCCGCGAGAAGGCCATTTACCTCACACGAAATGATTTCGATCTCGAAACTCCAGATCTTTTTGAAGGCGTTTTGCGAGATTTACGGCCCACCTATCTAATCAACGCTGCGGCATATACGGCCGTTGATAAAGCGGAGACAGAACTAGAGAAGGCAAATTTGATCAACGCAAAGGCTCCAGCGCGTTTGGCCGAGCTTTCTCGAAAGCTTTCGTTCAAGATGATCCACGTGTCGACGGATTACGTGTTCAACGGCAGGTCTTGCTACCCCCTTACCGAGAACACCGATATCGATCCACAAAACGCCTATGGGAAGTCAAAGGCGGCTGGCGAATTGGAGATTCTAAAAGGAAATTCTGACGCCCTTATTCTGCGCACCAGTTGGCTTTATTCATCCCACGGCCACAATTTTGTCAAAACGGTGTTGCGTATGGGCAAGGAGCGGAAAAATATGAATGTCGTCGCAGATCAAATCGGAAGCCTGACTTGGGCTGCCGATTTAGCAGGGGCGATAGTGACCGCGAAGGATGAAAAAGGTATTTTTCACTTCTCGAATGAGGGTGTCTGCAGCTGGTTTGACGTCGCCAGCGCGATTAAGCATTTGACGAAATTAGAAATCGATATCAATCCTATTTCTACATCACAATACCCTACGCCAGCCCGACGGCCGGCATTCTCACTTTTAAGCAAAGAAAAATTTAAAGACTGCTTTGCAATTAAAATTCCTCATTGGATGGAGAGCTTAGAAAAATGTCTCAACGAACTATCTTAGTTACCGGAGGAGCCGGCTTCATCGGCTCGAACTTCGTACCGTACTACTTGGAGGCTCATCCGGAAGTTCGATTGGTGAACTTAGATAAGCTCACCTACGCGGGCAACCCGGAACACTTGCGCGAAGTCGAATCAAATCCTTTATATAAATTCGTTCAAGGCGACATTTGTGACCGGCCGTTAGTTGAATCGCTGTTCGAGAAATATAATATTCAAGGTGTAATCCATTTCGCCGCCGAGTCGCACGTCGATAACTCGATTTCCGGGCCCGGAGCATTTATTCAGACGAATGTCGTCGGAACATTCACATTGCTGGATGTCGCCCGTAAAAAGTGGCTGGAAAAACCATTCACTCCCACCGAGAACTATCGCAATGCCCGCTTTCTGCACATCTCGACCGACGAAGTCTATGGTTCACTTGGCGCCGAAGGATTGTTCACCGAACAAACTCCCTATGCCCCGAATTCGCCATACAGTGCTTCAAAAGCAAGCTCAGACATGATCGTGCGCAGCTATCATCACACCTTTGGCATGAATGTCGTCACCACGAATTGCAGTAACAACTACGGGCCCAAGCAGCACGACGAAAAATTGATCCCTACGGTCTTGCGCAAGGCCCTATCGAAGGAGCCCATCCCCGTCTACGGAAAAGGCGCCAACGTTCGCGATTGGCTGTACGTCCTTGACCACTGCCGCGGTATAGATTTGGCATTTCAAAATGGAAAAAGCGGCGAAACTTACAATATCGGAGGAAGAAACGAGTGGCAGAACCTTCGCATTGTTGAAAAGATCTGCGACCTGCTCGACGAAAAACGCCCTCTTAAGAATGGGTCCTATAAGCAATTCATCACCTACGTTGCCGACCGGCCAGGACACGATCTCCGCTACGCAATTGACGCCACTAAGATTGAAGAAGGACTTGGCTGGAAAGCTAAAGAGACCTTCGCGACAGGTATCTCCAAGACAGTCGATTGGTACTTCGAGCGCTTCGAAAAGCGGCAAGGTAAAATTAAGTGAAAGAGAAGACTATCGTCTTCATTGCTCCCGAATTTTTTAATTTTCATCGGCAGATACAGACCGCGCTGGAATTGGCCGGGAACAAAGTTCACTTTATTCCCGATCGCCCGTCGAAAAATGCGCTGATTAAAATTTTTATTCGTAAAGCCCGATTTTTTCTCAAGGGTTATTTGGACTCTCACTTTCGTGCGAAGGCTGCGGAAATTCAGGCTGACTCGGCCGACGAAATTTTCATCATTCGTGGCGAAGGCCTCAGTGAAACTGCATTACTTGAACTAAAGAGCCGTTTTCCAAGGGCTCGTGTGCAACTCTATCTTTGGGATTCTGTAGCGCGTAGCCGCGGTTGCATGGAATTAATTCCCCACGCCGATCAAGCATGGACATATGACTCGCGCGACGCAAAGAAATATCCCGAGCTGAAATTTACGCTTAACTTTTATGTCCTGAGCGACTCATTACTTGGCAAGAAAGCACCCGTTAGAGATTTCGATTGGGAATTGGTTTTCTTCGGTACCGCTCATGGTGACCGGCTGAAAGTGCTTTCAAGGATCGGGTATGCACTACCAAAGGATATACGCTTTTATGTTTTTCTCTATTTCCAAAGCCCAATCATGTATTACGCGCGGAAATTTTTCGATCCAGCGTTTAGATACTTCCGCAAAGATCAACTTAGTCTGAAACCGAAGTTTGGCCCTGAATGGGAGGGCGTCGTCACAGGTGCGTCCGCCATCTTGGATATTGTGCATCCACAGCAAGGAGGACTGACCATTCGTACCCTAGAAAGCCTGGCCTTAGGCTTTAAGGTGATCACAACTGACCCAAGCATTAAGGACTATCCATTCTATAACCCCCTGCAAATTCTAGTTATCGATCGTCATGCGCCGTTCATTCCGCCCGACTTTCTGCGTCTGCCCAATGATTTCGAAATTCATCCGTCGCTTCGAGAACTCGAATTATCTAACTGGCTGAAGAGATTCTTCACATGAGAAAGGCATTTTAAATGTCTAAAATTGAAAAGCCGCTGATCGTTTTATTCCTGACGTCGCTCCTGGTTTCAATGGCTGGGATGGAAATATTCGGCTGGACGCTAGTCGCGACAACCTTAGGCGGACTTTTTATGTATCCTGACGACCGCAAGGATTTGAAACAGCCCGTTTTGTTGGCGATCTACGGCCTATTAATTTGGGTCGGCATTGGAATTCTGTGGAACCAAGGCCATATAGCCAAACCCTGGATCGCCTTTAGCGAGATGCGCTGGGTGTTTACATTTGTCGCGCTAACGCTCGCCTTAAATCACACTTATGAAGAGCATTTAGCCCGTCGTTTACTTTTTATCCTGTCCGCCATCGCTGGAATCGTCGCGATCTACAGCATCCAACAATATTGGGGTGGCTACGATTTCTTGCGCGGCGATAGATCACCGATGTTGCTTGTCGAAGAAACCCGAGGGACAGAAGCACTCAGATACCGCCCTTATGGTTTATTCCGCATGACTCTAACCTACGCCTGCTCGTACGCGATGTTCGGCCTGTTTCCGTTTTGCATCTCGTTTTACTATTTGCATAAAAATAAGTTGGCGTTTGGATTTTTACAGCTCGCAAGCTGGTTGATTTTTCTGAGTGTCTTCCTGACCTTTTCTCGCGGCATCTGGTTAGTGATGATCCCCACAATCGCCGTCATGCTGTGGATTCTTGAGCGCCGGGTCTTGATGGTCGCCGCATTCGTTAGCGTCGCGGTCATCGGGATTTCCATGGCGGTTTCGCCAGCACTCCAAGCGCGCATGGAGAGCTTTACGGATATGAAGCACAAATCCAATTCCGAGCGCATGACCATCTGGCGTGGGAACATCGAAGAGTTTAAAGACCAACCGATCTTTGGCGTGGGCTATCAGCAAAACGGCCCGCCTCTGCTCGATCAATACTTCGAAAAAATGGGCGAAAAAGGCGCTTTTGCCAGCCATGCCCATAACGTTTATCTGAATTTCTTATCGGGGACCGGCATTGTTGGATTGGGGCTATATCTCTTTTTCGTCTTGGGCACCTTCTGGATCGGGTACAAAAACGTCGTCGCCCTTAGCCGGGAGCGCTCCTGGCTCTACTATTTCGCGTTGGCGGGAGTGGGTGCGCTGGCCATCTTCATTGTCGGCGGCCTGACCGAGTACAACTTCGGCGATTCTGAGGTCCGCTATCAATTCTTAACCCATTTGAGCTTTCAGCTTTTCATCCGGCGGAAGATTTCATAGATTGGGGCCATGTCGCCCCTCCTCATATCGATCACCATATTCGTTCTGGCTCTGGTGCTGGCTTCGAGCTACGCGCTGACCCTTTGGGTGATCAAAAACGCCGAGGACCTGGGGCTGATCGATATCCCGAATATCCGCAGCTCGCATTCGACCCCCACGCCTCGTGGCGGCGGTGCTGTTTTTACGATCACATTTTATTTCGGCTTGTTGCTGCTTTTTGCGTTCGGCGTGGTCGGTGGCGATTGGATGTTGGCTTTGATCATCGGTGGACCTTTGGTCGCGATCATCGGCTTTTTGGACGATCGTAAATCGCTTCCTGCCGGCGTGCGCTTGATCGTGCATTTGGTGGCGGCCGTTGCGACTTACGCGATCATTTCCAAGATGTTTTCTTATCAGATGGAAATCTCATTTCTGCCGAGCAATCAGATTTTGCTCAGCGTGTTTTGCATTTTGTACGTCATGTGGATGGTGAACCTTTATAACTTTATGGACGGCATCGACGGGATGGCCGGAACCCAAGGCGTGATCGCGGCGCTGTTTTCGGCAGGTCTTAGTTTTTGGCAAGGTGGCCCGGCGCTGGGGGCGATTTATCTTTTGCTTGCGGCCTCCGTCGCTGGATTTTTATTTCACAATTGGTCGCCCGCGAAGATCTTTATGGGCGATTGCGGAGCTTACTTTTTGGGCTTCGCGTTTGCGGCCTTGGCTTTGATCAGCAAGGTGTATGCGGGACATTCGATCCATGCGCATATGATTTTGCTGGGCGTTTTTATTTGTGACGCCACTTACACGTTGTTGCTGCGCTTGGTGCAGGGAAAGCGCGTTTATCAAGCTCATCGCGATCATGCCTTTCAACATGCAGTCCAGCGCGGATTTAGTCATCGGCGCGTGAATATCATGTGGAATGCGGTCACTGCATTTTGGCTGGGGCCCATGGCTGCGGCGAGCGTTCTTTATCCGCTGCAAGCGACTTGGTTTTTACTGCTCGCTTACGTGCCGCTGATTGCGATGATGGCACACATGAAGGCTGGGATTGAAATATCCTTCGAAAAAAATGGGGATAGCCCGCCAGCGACTAAGTTTGCCGAGCCGGATCCCTGGATCTGATCCACTCGGTAAAGGCCGCGGATTTTATGAATCTCCGTCCGATTTTCAGTGATGTATCCGACATGCATCAAACTAGATATTGTATGTTATCAACCTAAACGACTTTACGATGGTCCTTAAAATGCAAAAGCGAAGACCGCTTCCGCAGGCTTCGCTTTTTGGATGGATCTCCTGTCTGGTTAAGGCAGGGGGCCCACATGCGTAAATCCAACTATTTACGTTATCGGCGTCTTTTAAGATTACTTGAGCTGGTTTTACGAATCATTCTCGCCATCCTCGCGCTGATTCGAAACTCGCTCTAGTTTTACGATAGTCGGAGGGCCTCCAACGTGTTCAACCGGACTAAGGAAGGGACGTAAAATCCCCGGATGGGTTGATCCAAGTGCCGAGGGCTTGCGGGAGCACTTTTTCACCTTCGGCGCCGAAGGTAATGAGGTCACTAAACTTGCGGATCCTACTGAGGCTCAATTCCCGCCGCACCTAATTTTGTTCCCAACCTTCAGCGGCTTTTATCGCACGGTGGGCCTCGAATCTTACAATAAAGTATAAATCCTTTTTCGCGTAATGCCGGACAAGCGGCAAAAATGTGTCGTGACAGAACTCTGCCGTGGCATTTCCATACGAGCATCGGCGTGACAAGATCTCGATGACACCGGCGCGGGCCGTTTCATCGCGATGGGGATTTGCGGTATCGATAACCGACGCCAACTCATCATCGAAGGTGCTCGATGCCGGCGAAGTCTGATCTAGGCCAAGAGTCGCCAAATGTTGGATCAGATCCGGAATGAACGGATGCCCTCGATAATTTGAGGTAACAAGTACGTTTGTCACAAGATGGGCTTCTTGGTCGGGATCACTCATCGCCAATCGCGCAAGGGCCGCGGATTGGGCTGAAAATCCATTCTGCCCATCACAGTAAAATGGCTCTTGAATCATATCTTGTAGAATAGACGCACTTGGTGAGAGAGCTTCCCATTGCTCAATATATGTCGAGAAGTTTGCGATGTATCCTGAACGCGAGCCGTCGACCAAGAGATAATTCGAGGAGCACACACCCAGCCAATTCGAGTCCCAAGAAACCGGGGTTCTTTTGATGACACTGGCGAACTGAGCTGGAATAGAAGACCTCAAATACGCCAGCGCATCTTGCGCATGAAGTTGGATGTTATTTCCCGCATAACCGTCTCCAAATAGTCTTTGATCCGCGGCGATCCATGACAATAAGGGTATGATCGACGATCTTTCTCCCGGAATGTAACGGAGAGCATCGACAATCGCTTGGACTCTGCGTGTCCCTAAATATTCAAGCTGGTAAACACCACCAGTTGATAACTGAGCGGTGGCCAATTCTCTTCCCGCTTCGGAAACCAAGATGTCCGCGGAGCTTGCGCAACCAATGCGGCCAAGCTCTTCGATTTTATTAAAGCTCGCATCCGGATGGAATTCTCCGCTTTGAATCCCGATCAATGTGGGATTCACGGCATCCAATTCAAGTTGGCTCGTGTAGCTGCGGTTGGCGCCCGAGAGCTGCTCGCAAGAACTCGCCTTCGCCGCGACGCAACCCTCGGCGGCGCAATCGATTCCTGATGAAGAGTTCTCTGTTTGTTCGATTTGTAAGCATGAGGATAGAGCCAGTGAAGCCGCAATCGCGACGCCATAGCGCAGGGCTTTATTCAGAATTGAAGAATTCACGTACCACCTCCTGAACACCTTTTATTTTACCGGATAGCCCTGTCTCTAAGTAAGAAATTGTTTATACGCGATAACTCATAGATGAGTGTTTCAGCTTGAGAATTTTGGTTAAAAACATAAGAAGCAAAGCGGTCGTCCGATTTTCCAATTAGGGATCCGACCTGCGTAGAACTAGATACCCTATGTTACCGACCTAAACGGCTTTGTCCCGGCTCTAAAAATGCAAAAGCGAAGACCGCTTCCGCAGGCTTCGCTTTTGGATGGATCTCCTGTCTGGTTAAGGCAGGAGGCCCACATGCGTAAATCACGTTATTTACGTTATCGGCGTCTTTTAAGATTACTTGAGCTGGTTTTACGAATCATTCTCGCCATCCTCGCGCTGATTCGAAACTCGCTCTAGTTTTACGATAGTCGGAGGGCCTCCAACGTGTTCAACCGGACTAAGGAAGGGACGTAAAATCCCCGGATGGGTTGATCTAAGTGTGTGGGCTTGCGGGAGCACCTTTTACCTTCGGCACGGACAGGTGAAACGCAATTGCAGTCCGAGTATTGCACATTGCTTTTACTAATAATTTTAGTGATTTATGGAGTGTTACCTTATGGTCAAATCGAAGACTTTTAAATACCACTTAAAAGTGGTATTATTGGATTATACTCAGGCGCCTTATGCCGATGAGTGGTAAGGAAATGAAGAAGCTCTTTGAACAGAATGGTTGGCAAGAGCTTCGTCAAAATGGCAGCCATGTTATTATGGGAATGGAAGAGCAGCGCGAAACGATTCCCATGCACAGGGAATTGAAAAAGGGTCTCGAGAGATCGCTGCTTAAAAGATTGGGTGTTAAAAAATGAAGTACCATTTTAAAATTCACAAAGAGCGATCTGGTGGCTATTGGGCTGAGTGTATTGAACTGGAAGGCTGCCGCACGCAAGCCCATACGAGAGCAGAACTTGATGGAAATATGGTAGAAGCGTTGAACCTCTATCTTTCTGAGCCACAAGATTCTAAACATATTTTCCCGCCGCCTAAAAAATCCCTTTCTGGAAAAAATATTGTGGTCGTATTTGCCCATCCTTCCGTTGCCATGGCTAACCGAATTCGTGAATTGCGCTTGAAGAGTAAGCTCACACAGGTGGCCATGAAAGATCGCTTGGGTATTAAGAATTTATCCAACTATCAACGACTCGAAGATCCCGAAAGAGCAAACCCCGAATGGCAGACGCTTCTCCTCATTAAAAGAGCATTTCCAAGATTTCGCGTAGATGATTTAATGGACTGAAGAATGGGAGCACCCTTGCACCTTCGGCACGGACAGGCGAATCAGGTGAACAGAACCTTCACCGTTGTGCCGGCAGAGCCGGAAACGATATCCAGCTTCCACCCATACTTCTCGCACAGCGAATGCACCCAAGCTAAGCCGAGGCCGGAGCTTTTGGTGCCGGCCTTGATGGTGCCGCGGTTAAAGGGGCTGCCTAAGTGTTCAAGCACGTCGGCCGGCATGCCTTGCCCGTGGTCGGCGATCACCAGGCGCTGGGCGGTCAATGAGACTTCGACCGTGTCGTCCGAATAATTGAGCGCATTGCTTAGGAGATTGGAAACCAACTGGCGCACATGATCGGGCATTGCGAAAACCAGAGCCTCGCCCTCGTTCAAAAGCTTGATGCGCTCACCATGGATGCGGTTTAAATCCGAAACCACCCGCCCCACCAAGTCGTTCAGCTTGACCGCGTAGATCTCGGCCGGCTGCTCAGGGTTCGAAGTCAGAACGCTCCACTGCAAGTAATCGTTAATCAATCTGGTGAGGCGGTCGATTTCTTCCAAAGCGTTTTTGCCAAGATCCAAAGTCTTCGCCAAATCTTTCGCGCGCACCAATTCTTCCAGGTAATTGCGCAGAATCGTTAATGGCGTTTTTAATTCGTGGGTCAGAATGGCCGTCTGCGCGTTAAACGAGCGCGTGTAGGTGCCGAGCTTCTTTAAAAAAATTTCGATCTCGGCGCACAGGATCTCGAACTCATCCTTGGTGTTCTGTCTGCCGCGCGAAAGTCTGGCGAGTTCCGGCCCGATCACGAAACCGCTCAACGATTGACCGAGCTTCCTGTCGAGCTGCGCGGACATCGAGCGCAGCTCGCGCGTGAGATTGCGCAAAGGGCGGAACAAAACACCCGAGCTGAAGTAGGCGGCGATCACCAGCAACATAAAAATCAATAACGTGAACATCAGCGAGCGCGAATTGCCCGACAAAAAATAATTGAGCGGCCCAGGCCCCAAGACCACGCCCACCTGCACCACCAAACGGCCGTTCTTGATATTCAAAACCCGGACTGATCTGCGGCTGACGTCGTAGGTCTGGTGAATCTCATCGGGGCTAAAGCGCAAAGGGATTTCCATCGCCGTGAAGTTCTGCGCCAGCACCTTGCCGCTGAGCGAGTACACGTTGATGATATGATCGACCCGCTCTTCACCCAACAGATCGTTGATCAAATCGTCGGTCGATTCCAAATTTTGAATCATGCTTAAAGAAAGGCCTGAGGCAATCAGCGAAGAGGCGATGGTCTCCAAACGCTGATCGAGCAAACGTAAGCGCTCGCTCTCGAAAAACAAAACTTGCAGCGTGCTGACCACGACGATCGAAGAGACCAGAAAAGCAAAAACGATAAGGAAGAATTTGCGCCGCATTTCTTTAAGCCTCGATCCAGTAGCCCTGATTGCGCTTGCTCTCGATACGCACATCGGCGCCGGCTTCCTCAAGTTTCCTACGCAAATTTTTGATCGTGGTCTCGACCACATTCGATTCGGACACACGCTCGATTTCCCACACACGGTCCAAAATCTGAAAGCGGTTAAACACCCGCCCCGCGCTATCCATTAACAAGCTCAGCAACTGAAATTCTTTGCGCGTAAGATCCAGTTTGGTCGCGCCCACCGAAGCGTTTTGCGTGCGCAAATCGAGGCTTAAATTTCCAAGTGCTCGAACAGTCATCTCGGCAACCGGCGCATTTTGAGAGCGTCGAACCACCAAGCGCAGCCGCGCCGTCAGTTCATCCAAGGAAAAAGGCTTTGAGACATACTCATCCGCCCCGGCGTCGATGATGCGCGCTTTTTCCGACGGCATATCGAGCGAGGACAACACCAAGATGCCCACCTCAGGGTAACGGGTTTTCAATTTGGGAATTAAAGACGCGCCGTCCAGGCGGCCAAGCATACGGTCCAAGATCACCACCCGCGGGGCCTCGCTTGGTGTCGCCATATAGGCATTCACTTCGTCAACTGACGCACAGACCTCAAGCGTGTAGCCTTCGCGGCCAAGCGCTTCGCGCATATATTCGGAAAGCCTAGGATCGTCTTCGACAAGGAGAAGATGCATGTCCGACATGCTAATGCCCTCTTGGAAAGAGAGGAACAAAAAAAAGGCGGCCCGAGGAGACCGCCTTATCAGAACTCAAAGTCTGGTCAGCAATTACTTGCCGGCTTCAACTTTTTTGTCAGCTTTTTTGTGGCCTTTTGCATGCTTCGCTTTTTTAGCGTCTTCTTTTTTAGTCATTCCTTCGTGAGCGGGCATGCCTTCAGAAGAAGAAGCTGCGGGGGTGGATTCGGGAGCAGCAGATTTAGCGTCCGTAGCAAAAGCCGAAACGCCGAAAGCAAACAAAGTAGCCAAGATTACGTTTTTCATTATCATACTCCTTTAGAGTCAGTTAAAGGCAGCAGCTGCCTGTTAACCAAAGAATACAGCCTGCCAAAAGCACCGGAATGATTTGAAAATGGGGTTTTGCTCATCTTGGTAAGAAGATCGCGCCGCTAAGGCAGTAGGCTACTGAGCGTACGAATCAGCTCGCCGCGATTGACGGGCTTTGTCATAACCAAATCGCATCCCGAATCGAGACAGCGTGCGATTTCGGCCCGCATGGCATGGGCGGTCAAAGCGACGATCGGCTTTACAAAACCATTGGCGCGCAGCTGTTTGGTGGCCGCATAGCCGTCCATCCCCGGCATTTGAATGTCCATCAGAATCAGCTCGGTCGTTCCATCCTTAGCGATTTGCCGGATCGCCTCCTCACCACTTTCCGCCAAAATAATTTCGGCGCCCGTGGGCTCCAAGAATAATTCCATCAGTTCGCGGTTATCGATCACATCATCGACCACCATGATGCGCCGGCCTTTAAGCAAACCTTTGATCTCTTGTTGAGCGCTCGGCTTGACGGGCACAAGGCGCGCGCTCTCGTCGGCGCGTGGGATACGGATGGAAACTTGAAAACGGCTGCCTTGGCCCGCCTTACTTTTAATCAAGGTCACATCCCCACCCAATTGCAAAGCAAGTTGGCGGGAGATCACCAAGCCCAAGCCCGTCCCGCCGAATTTTTTGCTGGTGGTGGAATCGGCCTGCGCGAAAGGCTGAAATAAGCGCTCGCGTTGTTCGGCATCAAGCCCGATCCCGGTGTCGCTGACCGTAAATTTAAGCAGGCTTAATGAGTTCTCGTCATGTTTGACTTCAACATCGACCGCTATATGGCCGGAATTGGTGAACTTCACGGCATTGTTCATCACATTCAGAAGAACTTGCTTCACGCGGGTGGAGTCGGCAAGAAACAAGTCGCGCTCTTCCGGGCTGTATTTAATTTTGAACTCGAGCCCCTTCTCGCGCGCCTTGTGCCCAAGAGTCAGTTCGATATCGCGCAACATCTCGCGCAGCGAGAAAATGGTCGGCGTCATCTCGAGTTTTTGAGCCTCGACCTTGGAGAGATCCAACACATCGTCGATCACGCGCATCAAGAGATCGCCGTTACGGTCGATCGCCTCCCATAATCTTTTGCGCTCACTGGGGCGCGTGCTCGGGTCAGCCAGAAGCTCTGCGAAGCCAAGAACGGAGGCCAAAGGGGTTCTGATCTCGTGGGACATGTTGGCCAGGAAACGGCTCTTGGCCAAGCTTGCATCCACCGCCTGCTCGCGCAGGTTGGAGGCGATGCGGATTTGCTCTTGCAATTGCTTACTTTGGCGATCGAGCATCACGAACACGCGCACTTTGCTGCGCACGACGTGGGGATCCAGCGGCTTAAAGAGAAGATCGACCGCGCCCATTTCGTAACCCGCGAATTCGAGGGACGAACCCTTGTCTTGCGCGGTCACGAAAATGACCGGCAGGTGGCGGCTGCGCTCGACGCCGCGAATAAGGCGAGCAAGATCAAATCCATTCAACGAAGGCATTTGCACGTCGAGCAGGGCAAGCGCGAATTCATGCTCGAACACCAGATTTAAGGCGGTGTCGGCGTCTTGCGCGTGAAATATCTCGAGATCGGGCGCTTCGATGAGAGCTTGCAAAGCTAAAATATTTTCGTGGATATCGTCGACAATCAGTATCTTGGATTTCATCGGGTCGGCTCCACTTGTTGATTCAAAAGTAGGCCGGGCAACTCTTTTGCGTTAACAATAAAATCGGGCGTCTGCAATTGTAGAGCGGCCTTGGGCATTTCGGGGAATTCGGCGCCGTCGGGATCTTGCACGATGGTCACCCCACCGGCCGCCTTGATCATTGTTAAGCCGAGCGCTCCATCCCTATTCGCACCCGTCAACAATACGCCGACCACGCGTGCTTTAAGAATTTCGGCGGCACTTTGGAAGCAAAGATCGATCGACGGGCGAGAGAAATTTACCGGCTCGTCTTGAGTGAGGCAAAATGTGTGATCTTTCTCAATCAGCAAATGATAGCCGCCCGGGGCGAAATATATATGCCCGGCTTCGATCGGCATCTTGTCTTCGACTTCCACAACTTCACGCGGGCCTGAAGAATAAACCGAGGCCACATTCACATGATTCGAATCGGGCAAATGTTGAACGACCACGATGGGGAGAGAAAACTCAGGACTAAGATTGGAGAGCAAATCGTGAATGATCGTCACGCCGCCCGCGGAAGCGCCCACAATGATGACTTTAGAGGAAATCATAAGTTCCCCTGCCGCTTCTGGTAGATTTTTTGCTTTTCGTCGACGATCTCGAAAGCATAGGCGTGATCGGAAAAGCGTAAGTTCTCTTTTGAGCCCAGGCCCAAAAAACCGCGGTGCCCTAGCGATTCACGGAACAAACCGAGGACTTTATTTTGCAAATTCTTATCGAAGTAAATCAAAACATTACGACATAAAATCAGATGCGTTTCCGTGAACACCCCGTCGGTTCCAAGATTGTGTTCGGAGAACACCATGTTGTCTTTAAGGTTCGAACTCATGCGCGCATAGCCATAATCGGCGGTGTAGTAGTTCGAGAAGGCCCGGCTCCCCCCCGACTCGATATAATTGCGCGTGTAAATTTGAATGTTGTCGGTGCCGAAAATACCCTCGCGCGCGTTCTTAAGAGCTTGCGGATTCACGTCCGTCGCGAAAATCACGCTGCGGTCAAGAAGCCCCTCTTCAGCAAGCAAGATCGCGAGGCTGTAAGCCTCTTGCCCATGCGAACAGCCGGCCACCCAAATATTCAGTGAAGGATAAGTTTTTAAAACCGGCAGCACATCGCTGCGCAATTGCCGGTAAAACGATGGATCGCGGAACATTTCGGTCGTCGTGATCGTCAAATGCGGAAGAATGAGGCGAAAAAAATCGGCGTCGGACAAAATGCGCGTCATCAGGGCGCCGATTCCCTGTGAGCCGAATTTACTGACAATCGCCTTGATTCTTCTCTCCATCGAAGACTGCGCATAGCCACGAAAGTCGTAGCCGTACTTCAAATGCACGGCTTCGAGCAAAAGTTTGAATTCAATTTCTTCAATCTCGCTGCTCACGTCCAAGCTTTCTTGCCCGTCATCCAAACCTTCAACACGGAAATCAAATTCATCAAGTTCACGGGTTTCGGCATATAATCGTTTGCACCGGCCTCGATGCATTTTTCCTGGTCGCCCTTCATCGCTTTCGCGGTGAGCGCGATAATCGGCAGATTCTTAAAGTCCGGCAATTGGCGGATGCGGCGGATCGCTTCGAAACCGTCCATCTTCGGCATCATGATATCCATCAGCACGGCGTCGACTTCGGGGTTTTTCTCAAGCGCTTCGAGCGCTTCGAAGCCGTTTCTGGCCGCGACGACTTTTAAGCCCTTGCTCTCAAGCGCGCTGGTCAAGGCGAAGATATTGCGAAGATCGTCGTCGACCAGAAGAACCGAGCGGCCGTCGAAGCTTTTTTCGCGCATACGCAGCTCGCTCAGCATGCTGCGCTGGCCTTCGGGCAATTCGCTCTCCACGCGGTGAAGGAACAGATTCACCTCGTCAAGCAAGCGTTCGGGCGACTTGGCGCCCTTGATGATGATGCTTTCCGAGAAAGAACGCAGGCGTTCTTCTTCTTCGCGCGTGAGATCGCGGCCCGTGTAGATGATGATCGGAGGAACATTCTCACCGAGCTCGGCATGAATTTGTTCAAGTAATTCGAAATCTTTGGTGTCGGGCAAAGACAAATCGACGATGATGCATTCGAACTCAAGTTCCGATATTTGGCTGAGTGCTTCTTTGGCCGAGTGCGCGGCCACGATCTGCACGCCGGGGCCGCTGAGAAGCTGCTGCATCGCTTTGACTTGGCGGCCATCGTCCTCGACGATCAAAACCTGTTTGACCTTCTTATCGAGCATACGTTCAATTTTGTCGAACGCGGTTTTGATTCCTTCCATTGAAACCGGTTTGCCCAAATAGCCGACCGCGCCCAAACGCAGAGCGGGAATCTGGTACTCGAGCCCTGAAATCATATGAATCGGAATATGGCGCAGCTCGGATTTTTGTTTGATCCTCTCAAGCACCGTCATCCCACTGATGCCGGGCAACTTTATGTCGAGCAAAATCGCGGCCGGCACATACTGCTTGAGTAATTCGAACGCGGTCTCCCCGTCTTCGACCGTAATCGGCGTAAAGCCATGCGAGAGCGCTGAATTTTCGAGCGCCTTCACGAAAGCGGAATCGTCTTCGACAATAAGAAGCGAGCGCGCCTCGCCTTTAACTCGCTCCCTTATCTGCACAAGCAAGTCGTCCACATTACGGCGGCCAATGGCTTCAGCAGCGGCCATTTTTAACTTGGGAGCAAAGTCCTCTTCAACCGGCTTTGGCGGAGTGCCGGCGCCGCCGCCGGATTGATCGAGAACAATAATTTCTGCGGGAATTTCAAGCGCGAACGTGCTGCCGACGTTCTCTTCGCTTTCGACCTCGATTCGGCCCTGCAACAAAAGCGCGAGTTCGCGCGAAATCGTAAGACCCAAGCCCGTGCCGCCGTACTTGCGGCTGATCGAACTGTCCACTTGCTCAAATGCATCGAAAATCTTTTGCTTCTTTTCGGGCGCGATCCCGATACCCGTATCTTTGACTTCAAAACGGATTAAATTGTGACCTTTGTCGGAGCGCCGGATCGTCAGCTTCACTTCGCCTTTGTCGGTGAACTTAGCCGCATTCGACAAGAAGTTGCGCAAAACCTGTTCGATGCGCTGGCGATCCGTGCGTAAAATGCCGGGGACATTGGCGGCGACGGTGACCTTTAGCGCGACGTTCTTTTTCTTCAATAGCGGCGCAAACTGCGCGTCGATCGAATCGACCAGAGATTGTACGGCGAACGGGTCGGCGCGCAACAGAAGTTTACGCGCCTCAAGCTTTGACAAATCCAAGATGTCATTGATCAAGTTCAGCAGATCCGAACCGGCATCGTGGATCGTTTCGGAGAACTCGACTTGTTGAGCGCTTAAATTTCTATCTTTGTTCTCGCTGAGCAGCGAGGACAAAATCAGCATGCTGTTAAGGGGCGTACGCAATTCGTGCGACATTTTCGCCAGGAATTCGGACTTGTATTGATTGGTTCGCTCCAGTTCGTTGGCGCGGATATCGGTCTCGCGCCGGGCGGCCTCAAGCTCGATATTGCGTTGGCCGACAACCTCTTGCTGGTGCTCGAGTGTGCGCGTCTGGGCTTCGAGCTCTTCGTTAATCTGGCGCAACTCTTCTTGTTGTGCGTGTTGACGCTCTTGTGAGCGCAACAACGCATTGGCTTGCTCCTCGAGCTCTTCGTTGTTGGTGCGGAGTTCCTCTTGTTGGGCTTGCAGCTCTTCCGACTGGCGCTGGGTTTCTTCAAGAAGCTCGGTTTGCTTGCGCAAATTTAAAGCGGCGTTCAAGACGATGCCGATACGTTCCTGCACTTGGGTCAAGAGATCGAGTTCGCGAGGAGTCAGTTTGCTGAAGGCCGCGAATTCGATAATACCGATGGTAATACCTTGAAAAGAGAGCGGCACAAAACTTAAAACTTGCGGGGTCGAAGCGCCGAGCGAAGATCCAATCGGAAAATAGCCTTGCGGAATTTCGTTGATCTCATGAATCTCGGTACTTTTAGCGGCGGTTCCGATCAATCCTTCACCCAATTTGTAGCGCGTAATGCCGCTGTCCCGCAGGGGACCTGCGTGCGCGGCCAGAAGATCAAGATAGCCGTCTTGAAGCGCAAAGAATTTACCGGCGGGAATCTTGAATATTTGGGTGAAAAAATTGAGCGCGCGCTCGCCCACCTTTTCCGGCGTGATTTGGCCGGCCAGAAGCGAGCCGATCTTGCCGATACCGTCCTGGATCCAGTTTTTGTAAATTTGCTCTTGTAGAGCCTTATTCTGCGCGATCAGTTGGCCGCGAAACAGCCAAAACGCCGCCATCGCCAAAATAAGATTCACCAGAAACGAAGCGCCAAAAGTGCCGTAAACCAATTGCCGGCTGCGACTGGCTTCGGCCGTGCGTTTACTCAACAACTGGTTTTCGATCGTCGCCATGGTCTGAAGGTGGGAGGAGAAGCGGTCCATCGATGTTTTTCCAGAGCGCACCACTTGAGTCACGTCGGCCCCTTTTAGCAAGCCCTGGCGAATCAGTGGAATATTCTTTTGAATCAGATTGACCCGCTCCTCAACAAGCTTCCGCAATTCTTGGATCGCGGGTTGTTGGGCGACATTGTCGATAGTCAGATTTTGCAATTGGTCGATGCTGGTCGAAATGTCTTTGTTGGTGTTTTCGAAATCGGCTAAAAATTCGGCCTCTTTGGGAGCCAAAATATAACCCCGGCTTGCCGCCTCGGCCGAGCGCATTTTTGCGTCAATCGAGCTGAGTGAACCGATCACTTGATTGGTGTGATTGACCCAGTACTGGTGCTCATTCATGCGCTCGAGATTTTGATAGAGAACGAAAGTGTTGGCGACCAAGGCGACGACGATGACGCCGAAATAAAAAGCTAGTCTTCGTAGGTTCATGGAGCTCTCCGTTACCAAGGTATAAGGGGCTAAGCAGACCCTCACAACCGGAAAGTGACTCAACTGAATTTAATGGAAGCTCCCTCTGAGGCTTTTACAGACTGGCTCCGAGGGCGAGGCCTACGGCTTAGCTGGCTTTATGGATACGGACCTGTGAGCGAAGCCACTGGGAGCTTAATGAAAATGACCGTTCCAGCTCTTTGGCGGCAATCGTTAGGTCTTCGACACTCAAATCCGTACACTCTTCGAGACGCCTGCACAAATCAGCAAATCCGCTCAGGCCCAGGGTCGAACTCGGCCCTCTGAGGGCATGAGCGCCATCACGCATGGCTTCGAAATCCCGATTTTGCAGTGAAATACGGACCTTAGCGATCAATCTTGGTCCTTGTGTGAAGAAATCTTCACTTAAGATATCCATCAACGGCCGCCCATCCACCAAGTGTTCCGCCAGCTTTTCCATCTGGACGAAGTCAAATTCGGGCGTCCTTTTCTGTTTAGACATAAATAAACATCGGCTGACTGGGCGCTATTTTCGCCAACCCTTAAGTCTAGATATTGCGGCGGTACTTCCCGCCCACTTCATAAAGGGCATAAGTCATTTGCCCGAGGCTGCAGACCCGTGCGGCTGACATGAGGGCGGCAAATAGATTCGCCCCGCTGGTCGCAGCGGCTTTGAGTTTATTTAACTCACTCTCGCACTCCTTGGAGTGCTGACGGTGATAGCCTTCGACATTGTCGAGCTGCTGCTTCTTTCCTTCAGGTGTGGCGCGCGCCATTTCGATCACCGGCGGGATAAAACCGGCGGCCAAGGTCTTAGGATCGACGAATGTATTTACGCCGACGATCGGCAATTGGCCGTTGTGCTTAAGCGTTTCGTAATAAAGCGATTCGTCCTGGATACGCCCGCGCTGGTACTGGGTTTCCATGGCTCCCAGAACACCTCCGCGCTCGTTGATGCGTAAAAATTCTTCGAGCACCGCTTCTTCGACCGCTTCGGTCAGCCATTGGTTAAAGAAACTGCCCTGCATGGGATTTTCGTTCTTGGTCAGACCGAATTCTTTATTGATGATGAGCTGAATCGCCTGCGCCCTTCTGACGCTCTCTTCGGTCGGCGTCGTGATCGCCTCATCGTAGGCATTGGTGTGCAAGCTGTTGCATTGATCGAAAATCGCGATCAGCGCTTGCAGCGTGGTGCGAATGTCGTTGAAATCGATTTCTTGCGCGTGCAGGCTGCGGCCCGAGGTTTGAATGTGATACTTGAGCTTTTGCGAGCGCTCACCCGCGCGATATTTATCGCGTAGTGCGATCGACCAAATGCGCCGGGCCACACGGCCGATCACCGCGTACTCGGGATCAAGCCCGTTGGAGAAGAAGAACGAAAGATTCGGCGCGAATTCGTCGATCTTCAGACCGCGCGCGAGATAATATTCGATGTAAGTGAAAGCGTTTGAGAGTGTGAGCGCCAACTGAGTTATGGGATTGGCGCCGGCCTCGGCGATATGATAGCCGCTGATACTGACCGAATAAAAATTGCGTACATTATTGTGGACGAAAAATTCTTGGATATCGGCCATCATTCTTAACGCGAAATCGATGGAGAAGATGCAAGTGTTCTGCCCTTGATCTTCCTTCAAGATGTCGGCTTGAACCGTTCCGCGCACGGTGGAGAACGTGAATTTTTTAATTTCTTCGAGCTCCGCCGCCGTCACTTTACGCTTGAGTTCCGCTTCCTTCTTGACGACCTGCTGATCGATTGCCGTATTCATAAAAAACGCGAGGATCATCGGCGCAGGTCCGTTAATGGTCATCGAAACACTGGTGCTGGGATCGCAAAGATCGAAACCCGCATAAAGCTTTTTCATATCTTCAAGAGTCGCGATCGAAACGCCGGATTCGCCGACCTTGCCGTAAATATCGGGACGTAAATGGGGATCTTCACCATACAGGGTGACCGAATCGAATGCGGTCGAGAGCCGCTTGGCCGCCTGGCCTTTGCTTAAATAATGAAAGCGTTTGTTTGTTCTTTCCGGCGTTCCTTCACCCGCGAACTGACGGGCGGGGTCTTCTTCCGTTCTTTTCAGAGGGAAAACCCCGGCGGTGTACGGGAATGAACCCGGGACGTTCTCGAGTTTCAAATAACGGTAGCGATCGCCCCAGTCGGCGTAGTTCGGAAGAGTCACGCGCGGAATATCGATTCCACTAAGCGATTTCCTCAAGAGCGGCTGTTTGATGATTTTGCCGCGCACTTCGTAGGAGAACTCCGCTCCGCCGTAAGCGCGTCTTAAGTCATCAAATCCGTCGAGCTCTTTTAATTCTTCGTCAGAAAAGGATTTTCTCCATTCTTTGGACTTTAAATCCGCCTCGGGCGAAATATTTCCAAGAACGTTTTGCAAATTCGCAAGGCTGCCGAGCAGCGAGGCCTTTTGCGCCTTGTCTTCAACGTCTTTTTTGTATTGGCGGACCGTGGCGACAATTTCAGCAAGATAATTTTGTTTTTCAGCCGGTACGATCGACTGCTTTTGTGAGCCGCCCAAGGCCGCCTTTTGCTCGGCGGAAAGACTGAAAAGTGCTGCGCCTTTGGCGCTGAGCTGTCCGCTTAAAGCCACGAACAGTTCGCTGACACCGCGGTCGTTAAAATTCGAAGCCTGGGTGAGGTACACCGGCACAGGCGTGCTGTGATCGAAAATCTTACGCGCGCGGCGATACTGTTTCTGCACATCGCGGTGGGCGTCAAGCGATCCGCGCCGGTCCGCTTTGTTGATCGCAATCAAATCGGCGTAATCGATCATGTCGATCTTTTCGAGTTGGCTTTGCGCGCCGAATTCGGACGTCATCACGTACAAGCTCAAGTCGCTGATCTCCAAAATTTTTGAGCTGGCTTGGCCGATGCCCGAGCTTTCCGCGATCAACAAGTCGAATTCATAGCCCTTTAAAAAATCCAAAACTTTCGGCAGCGCCAAGGCGATCTCGCTGCCGGAACCGCGCGACGCGATCGAGCGCATAAACGTCCCACGTCTTGCCAGCGCGTTCATGCGAATGCGGTCACCAAGAAGAGCCCCGCCCGTGCGGCGCTTGCTGGGATCAACGCAGACCACGCCGACTTTAGCGTCCGGAAAAGCATTCATGAAGCGCACCAGCAGTTCGTCGATCAAGCTGCTTTTGCCGGCACCGCCCGTGCCGGTGATTCCCAACACCAAGGGCTTTTTGCCGTCTTTACGTTTAAAGGCCTCAAGGAATTTGTTGTCGAACTTTTCTTCGTTCTCGATCGCGGTGATCGCGACACCCAATGCCGTTTGCGGAATCGGGCTGTTGCCGAACATCTCGCTCTTCGCGCCGAAGTCGCTGCCGCTTGCGGCACTCAATAAATCGAAATCGCATTCTTTTAAAATATTTAAAATCATGCCCTCAAGGCCGAGCCTGCGGCCGTCGTCGGGATGAAAGATCTGCGCGATGCCGTACTCTTCGAGTTCTTTTTTCTCGGAGTGCACGATCACCCCGCCGCCGCCGCCGAAAATCTTAACGTACGAGGCGCCCGCGGCATTCAGCAGATCGCGCAAGTATTTGAAGTACTCCATGTGCCCGCCCTGATAAGAGCTGATGCACACACCTTGCGCCCCCTCTTGCAAAACGGCTTCGGCCACCTCAAGCACCGAACGGTTGTGGCCCAAGTGAATCACCTCGGCGCCGTTATCCTGAAGCACCCGGCGGATCACGTTGATCGCGGCATCGTGCCCGTCGAAGAGCGACGCCGCGGTGACGATACGGATCGGGTTTTTCCATTTTGAGGCAGTCGGTTGGCTCATTTAATTCCCGCTAAAAATAGCTTTGCGTTTTTCGATAAAGGCCTTGATGCCCTCGGAACGGTCTTTGGTTTCAAACGTGCGGCCGAAAAGGTCGGCCTCCAATTTTAAACCTTCAGGCAGAGTTTTGTCGGAGCCGTGATTGATCGCCTCTTTCACCCAAGCGACGGCCATCGGCGCGCGATCACTTAAAGTCCCGGCAAGCTTTAGCGCCGCCGGCATCAATTGATCGGGCTCAAGCACTTGGCAGAAAAGCCCCCACTCAAACCCTTGCTGCGCGCTGAACATCTCGCCGCTCATCGCGATTCTTCGTGCGCAGGCACGACCCACCACGCGCGAGAGGCGCTGAGTCCCGCCGTAGCCGGGGATTAAACCCAAGGTCACCTCCGGCAAACCCCACTTGGCTTTTTGGCTGGCCAAAATAAAATCGCAAGCCAGAGCCAATTCCAAACCGCCGCCGAGGGCAAAGCCGTTCATCGCGGCGATCACGGGAAAGGGGAGCTCTTCGAATTTCTGCATGATGCCTTGGCCGGAGAGAGCCATCTCGCGGGCTTGCGCGCTGGAGAGGGATTCCATCTCTTTAATGTCGGCGCCGGCCACGAAGGCTTTTTCACCTTCGCCGGTCACGATCAGACAGCGGATGTCACGTTTGGAGCCAAGGTCGCCTAAAAGAATTTTTAAATCGTTCAACACGTTCTTATTGAGAGCATTCATCGCTTCAGGCCGCGCGATGCGCATCACGCCGATCTTGTTGCCCGAAGCCAATTCTTGAACTTCATAACGAATGGTTTTTAATTCCATTTATTTTCCACTCTCATAATTGTAAAAGCCGCGGCCCGCTTTGCGGCCAAGCCAACCCGCTTCAACGTATTTCACCAGCAACGGACAGGGCCGGTACTTGGTGTCGCCAAGGCCGTCATGCAGAACGTTCATGATCGCAAGGCAGGTGTCGAGGCCGATAAAATCGGCAAGCTGCAAAGGGCCCATGGGTTGATTGGTGCCAAGCTTCATCGCTTGATCGATGTCTTCAACCGAAGCGATGCCTTCGTGGAGCGTGTAAACCGCTTCGTTGATCATCGGCATCAGAATGCGGTTGACGGCGAAGCCGGGCATGTCTTTGACTTCGACGAATGTCTTTCCCAATTTTTCGGCAAAACCTGCGACCCGCGCGAAGGTGTCGTCGGAGGTCTGAAGCCCGCGAATCCCTTCAACCAACTTCATCAGCGGAACGGGATTCATAAAGTGCATGCCGGCGACTTGGCCGGGGCGCTTGGTCGCCGCCGCGATTTTGGTGATCGAAATGCTTGAAGTGTTGCTGCATAAAACGGCGTGAGCCGGACAAAGCGAATCGAGCTCTTTAAAGACTTTCAATTTCAAATCGATGTTTTCGGCGATAGCTTCGATCACGAAATCGCAATCTTTAAAATCGTTTAACGAACCCCCTGTCGAAATTTTTCCAAGCAGCTCTTTTTTTGCCGCGTCCGTCATCAATTCTTTTTTGATCAAGCGATCGCAGCTTGAGGCGATCGTGGCCATGCCCTTTTCAAGCGCCGCCGGCATCACGTCCACCATATGGACCGCGATCCCGTGGCTCGCCACCACTTGCGCGATTCCATTTCCCATTTGACCCGCACCTAACACGCCGACTCGCTTTGGAAGCATACTCGATTCTCCATCTCGCAAATTGAGTTGTTATTTATAGCCCCTTAGGAGGCGGCGGTCAAAATCGAAGCGGTTAAAAGCGCACGACGCCGCTTGGAGACAGGCTCCAAATTATACGCACTTCATCGTTGGCGATCTCATGGCGATCCTCAATGACTTTGGTGCCGACCAAGATCAAGTTGCTGGATCTGGTGCCGTTAGAGAGCACAAAAGCCACACTCGCTTGTTTCTGCATGTCGCCACCAAGGCTTTGATTGGGATCCATTTGATCGTAGCGCAAGTGGCCGGAGAAGGTCTTGGTCAATTGATAGCCCAAATCCGTGTGCGCGGCCGAAAATTTGCCGATCTTTCGCTCTTGTTCGCGCTCGCCGGCGTTGATCTCAAGGACCCATTCCATTTTTTTTCCCGAGAGAGCGGCATGCACGCCGCCGATGCGCCACTTAGCGTCTTTTAAGGGATCCACACCGGCAAGTGTGTCGCCGCTGGCCGAAGTCGACACCGGCTTGGTGAAACCGGTTTGGCCGCTCATCCCGACTTCGAATTTATCGGCGCGGTAACCCCATCTTGCCGTATACCAAATCTGCCCGTCTTGATCGCCGTCACCTTCGCCGTTGTGCACGACGAAGCCGGTGAAAAAGCCATTGTGAGCGATTTCGTACGAAAGCCCCACGTCGCGCAAAATCATTGCGCGATTCTGAAAGAAAAGGCTACGCGGGAAAATCAACTCACGCTCCCACAAACGCCCCTCGTAACCGAACTCCACGGGAATTCTTCCCAGCCGCACGCGCCCAAAGGGATCGTTGAATTCGGCGTAAGCTTCGACCAGCATCACGTCGGAATTGACCGTGCCCAAATAATGCGAAGGAATATTCATCAGCGTGCGCGGTCCGATGCGGATCACGCCGGCGTATTTTTGTTCCAGCTCCCAGCGCAACGCGAATGAGCTTTCGCCGATCGAAAATGCGCCTTCGCTGGGTTCTTTCAATAAAAAATTCGGGCGCAAAAGGAGATCGTGAATTTTGAGCTCACCGATGTCTTCGCGCAGCACCGTCGCGTGCGCAGAAAAAATGCAGACTGTGGCCAAAATAAGGCTAAGGGAAGAGAGGAATTTCACTCTCTATCATGGTACCCAAACCATTTAGAATCGACAACTTAACGCGTTGCTCAGGCTCGCCTTAAGACCCGCTGGAATTCAAGACTCGCTCGCGCGCGCGCGATTTCTGCCGGGCTTTGTATTCGTCATGCGAAGCTGGACCACTTAAGGAGCGCAAATAATGTTCGTAGTCGAGGATCTGCACTTCATACGGATAAAAGAAGCTGAACGATTTACCGGTCTCAGGATGCATCACGCGCACCAATTGGCGAGTGATGAATTTAATAAAGCGGTAATCCCGGCTGGTGAACATGTTGTGCTTCTCAAGAAATTTCGCCTTATCGGTGTTGGCGGTTAAGCGTTCATTGAGCAAACGATCGATTTCCAGCGGATCCATCTCGGAAATTTTTGGCAAGCCTTCCATCACGTCCAAAAAAAGATTCACGGGATAAAGCGTGTTGTTGGATTGATTCGGAATCACATTGGCCGGACTGACGACATGATTTAAAACTAAAAACCTCATCACGCGAAACACATCGAACATATTGTGAGTCACAAAGCGCACGCCGATTTTATCAAGCAGGCCGAAGGCCACTTCGTCCGGTTTGGCGAGCAGCTTGGTGATCGCCGAATCGGAATCTTTAAAAGGCTTAATGTCGAATTTCTGCAGCGGAATGGAGTCGGCCTCGACGCTCCCCATAAGACGAATCCCCGACACGCTGTCTTTTTGCACGAACTGGCGATACGAACGAAAGATCTCTTCTTGAATTTCCAGCGAAAAATAATTGAACAAATCGTTATGCAGTTGCGAGATGACATGCATTACGCGCAGCAAAGCGCATGACCATCTGTGCAGGCTCTCATTGCTGCTGTCGCGCATGCTGGCGATCAGCAACAAGTTGGCGATGTCACCGAGCTGTTTGGGATCGGAAACCTCGTCGGGAATCGTCTCCCCGTCTTTAAGCAGCTGTGTGCGGATATAAATGATGGCGCGTGAATGGATGGCCCAAAGTTTTTCGCGGTCGGACTCCACTTCCATGTCGTAGCCGTAGCTTTTCAGATAAGCGTAGGCCTCTTCCTTGGATTGCAGGCTTAAGCGCGGAGTTTCGACAACCGCGCGGCCGCCAATCAAAGACCAAAAGACTTCGGGATCGAACTCGAGATTGAGTTTCATTCCCTCATTGTTAGTTACACTGGAAAAAACCGCAAGTCGGAACGTTAAAGGTTCCAAGCTGGCGCAATTGTCCGCCCGTTTGCGGCGTGCTGTAACTCATGGTGCCGGTAAAATATTGTCCGTTGATCACACCTTGCAGCGAAATCGCGCCGTAAATGTCTTCCACATAAATATTGGCTTGACCATTGGATACGGCTCCCTGTCCACGTACGAAACCGGGTTGGCTTGGACCTATGTCAATCGGGATCATCGGACGAACCGTGCCGTCGGATTTGGGCTGACAAGCCTTGTCGTCATAGATTTCGATACGCACTTGCAACGAGCTGATGTCGATTTGGCCGTTCATGCCGGGATAATAAGTGCGTGCGTTTCCCCAAAATCTTACGCCGGTGTATTGGCCGCTTTGACCGCTCACTTGGCCCAGTTGGTCTTCTGCGGGAAGACTGCTCAAGACCGGTGCGGTGAGAAGATAGAGCTCTTGCATAAATTGTTGATCGCCGTAAGTCGAAGTCACTTCTCCCCACATCTTGTTGGTCATGTTTGCACCTGCGGGAATGTAGCTTCCGCATTGATTGGCGCCGGCATTCATGATGCTGGGATTGGAATTGTATGCGGAATTGAAGTACCCGCGCCCGCCGCGCCCTAAGCGCTGCTTGGGATTCTTCTTGGGTTGGCATCCCGCCAAGATGGTGATGGTCAGAAGAAAACAAAAAACTGATTTTAGTGGAGACATAAAGTCCCTCCCGTTGGCTTTAACTATTACAAGCCGTATGCCCGTGTTCCCTTGTTATTTTGGAGCTGAACTCGCTGCCCTTGAATCATGACAATTCTTGTCGCCCCATCGTTCGGGACTTTGACGGCCGGTTGACGAGCGTCCCAAAATGAGACAAGGTTTTCCCCTATATGAAACGCATTATTTCAATGGCGATCGCAGCTCTTTTTTTAGGCGGATGCGCAAGCTACTTCAAACGCCAAGCCTGTGAAAAAGCCAATTGGTATCAGCATGGATTTGACGTGGCGATGTCGGGCAAACGGCTCGATGCCGATGGTTTAGTCAAAGAATGCCAAAAGGTCGAAGCCAAGATGAGCTTCGCGGAATTGGATACCGGTTTTAAAGCGGGCATGGGCAAATACTGCACCCAAGACAACATCTTCGCGGTAGGCAAAGCCGGCGATCCGTTTGCCTTTGAAATGTGCGACGGCGAAAGCATGAAAAAGATGAAGGCCAAATACGCTGAGGGTCTGCAAGTTTTTTGCACTCCTGAAAACGCCCAGCGTTTCGGCAGTGCCGGCGGCATTTACAAAAATGTTTGCCCGAAAGACAAAGAAGAAGCCTGGATTAATGAATACCGAAAAGGCCGCAAAATTTGGCTGACCTCCGTCATCCGTGAAAAGGAATTCAAACGCCAGGATATTCAAGGGGAAATTTGGTCGCTGCAATCCAAACGGAACTCGCTGCGGGCGCAGGCCAATTCGATCGTGGCTATTCCCATTATTCACCGCGAACAAGTTTACGACGCGTTGACGGGCACCTACCACGAACAGACCACTCAGCAGCCGGATCTCGACGCGCAAATGCGGCGCGATGGTCTGACCAATCAAGCCAATAATGTCGATTTGGAAATTTCGAGTCGAGAATCGGAATTAAGAACCCTCAATGATGAAATCAGCAAACTGCGCACCGAACTCGCGGCGCTTTAAGGAGTGTTTTGAAATCCATCGTTCTTTTATTTTCGGTCTTTTGCGCTTGCCCTGCCTTTGCTTCATTTTCGGGAACATTTAAATCTTCCAGTGATTTTTATTCCGCCCATCTTGGCGAGCCGACCGACGATGTCGTGCCGTATTTGATATTGGACGTGAACGGAAAATATAAGCTCAACAAAAAACTGCGTTTTCAATGGCGCGGCTACGGATTATCGAATCCGGAATCGAAATCGGCGCCAGAAAATTTTTACGGTGATCTGCCGGAAGCCTTCTTGGAATGGAAAGCCGCGAGTGAATTTCGCGTACGCGCCGGGATGAACACCGTCAATTGGGGCGTAGTCGACGTTTCAAGCCCCTCCGACGTGGTCAACCCTTCCGCTTTTTTTCACCCCTTGCGCACACTGAAGCGTGGCGCGCCGATGCTTGAACTTGACTGGGATAAAGAGTCGATCGGGCTTCATGCGATTTATATTCCGCGGCAGCAACATCCGCTGATGCCGTCGAAGGATTCGCGCTGGCTGCCGCGCACGCTACTGGTGAATCTGGATTCGGCTTATGGCCGCGTCGTGCTGCCCGAATTTCTTGAATATGAATATCTGGGCGATAAAGTTCTCGATCACGCACTCGATCACAATGCCGGTTTACGCATGAGTTCACACTTAGGCCGCGTCGATCTTTTCTTGATGCATTTCGAGGGAGCCGCGCCGCAACCCAAAATACGCCCCCGGCTGGTGATCAACACTTCAAGCGGGAAAAACGTGGCGGCATCTCCCGTGGGCCTGCGGCCGGTGATCTACCGCGTGCGCACAAGTTCCATTGGTGCCGTGTGGGCGCTTGAGAATTGGATCTTACGTTTTGAATCGGCCTATCAGCACACCGTTTCGCAAGACCCCCTTTATCAACTTCAGCCATGGAGCTGGTCGAATGTTGCCGCTGCCGAAACGAATGTGAATCTGGGCAAATCGACGATGACCGTGCTTGGGCAATTTTATTACACCCAAAATCCGCAAGCGGCCGACAATTTAATTTCTTCTTCATATCGTTTGTTCGACCGTACCGGCGTTTTGGGTTTTCGCTGGCCCGCGACTGACACTCTGCTTTTGACGGGCTCCATACTTTTTGAGACCAAAACGCGTGGGATTTTTTGGATGGCGGGCTTTGAGCAGAAGCTCAGCGATTCGTTGCGCTGGGGACTCGGCTGGCGTGATTTTTCGGCGGCCGAGGACGGCTTGATTAAAACCTTCGACAAAAACGATCACGCCAACTTAGATCTTACTTATTACTTTTGAATTCCAACGGGATGCGGAAACTTTGCGTCCACATCTGCACGTCACGCAGACCCAAGCTCATGCCGCCGCCAAGCTCAAATGTGGGTACAGCCAGCGAAAACGGCTTTTCTTGCAATGAGCTTGAAACCTGGCTGCCGAGGAGCGAGGTCGCAATCCATCCGTTCACTTGGCGCACTTTCGAATACTCACTGCGCACCTTGTTCGTGATCTGCAGTTGATTCGGCACGATCTGCATGACCAGATTTCCGCCGCTGACTTTGGCCGTCAGCTGCCCCTGCATGGGGCTTGAGAAATCCATATAGGGAACATAAACGCCTTTCGCCGGCGCCCACTGGCGAACCAAGAGCGGGGCTTCGACGTCAAAAGAGATTCCACCTTTTTCAAGCATGTGGCCACCGCTCAATACCGGCGGGCTTGACGCCGAAATATCGAAATAAAATGCGGTGTCGGTTTTAAAGCTCATCAGATCGGGCCACACGAAGAACTGCATGAAACGGCTCTCCATCAAACCTTTAAATGCGCTCACGTCATTCGAGTTCAAGCGGTAACCCAGATCGCCGCTGGCTTGCAGAAAACCCACAATCTTTTGCAAAGTGTTGTTGGGAAATAAAAAACCGGATTCTTTAACCGACATTAACGACGAAACCGCATAAGTACGCGAGAGAGTTTCGCTGGAGGCCGTAGCCGCTTCTCTCTCGAGAGACATTTCGCCGCTCACGCGCATCAGGCCTTTGTCGCCTTGTTGGATTTCTCCCGGCCGCCAAGTCATGTTCAAACCCGGCTTCACTTCGACCACTCGGGTCTTCAGCAACTCGCCTTGCAATGTACCGAGTGAGCTCTCCACCCA
Source organism: uncultured Pseudobdellovibrionaceae bacterium (assembly GCA_964628445.1). Classification (GTDB taxonomy): domain Bacteria; phylum Bdellovibrionota; class Bdellovibrionia; order Bdellovibrionales; family UBA1609; genus JALHOQ01. The sequence continues at coordinate 28,760 of CAZVOP010000024.1, forward strand.
GTCCAGCACGCCGCCCTGAAGCACGTCCTGCATCCACGCCTGGTCTTTACTGACGCTTTCAATAGTGCCGCGAAGCTCGGCTTGCAAAGCTTGCGCGCCTTCACATTGGCCGATGTCTATGGTTGTATTGGCGGCACCCATTGCGAACTGGAAATCCTTCCACGAGGCCTGCATCCCTTGGGCCGTCCATATATATTTGAGCGTGCCCTTCACTTTCCAATTTCCAGCCGGCATACGCACGATCATGTCGTTACAAGCGCCGTCGAGATTGATGATCACATCCGCGCCGCCGATGCTGCGGGTGATTGTGTCGTGAACTTCGAAGCGGCCGACGTTGATGACGGGATCATTCCAAGTCAATTCAAATCCGACTTCTTGTTTACTGAGATCCGCCGTTTGAAATTGCACTTCGAACGGGCCTTTGGCGACGACTTGCGCCCAAGACGTTTTGTAAGGCTTGGTAAAATTGAGTTGCGGCCAATCCCAAGTTGAACTCGTTCCGATTTTTGAAGCCGCGATCGCGAAGAACTGCGCGATCTGATCGGGATGAATCATCAAGTCGCCTTGGATTTTCAATTCCTTCGAAGCCGCGAATGCGTTCAAAGAAAAAATCAGCGCGAGCGTGAGCAACAACGATGTTGGTTTCATAGCAGTCATCCTTAAAAAAATATTCGTGAACATAGACTTAAGTATGACAGCGACCTAGCCGTTAAGCTAGGTGCCTTCTCATAATAAGAGAGTAAAAAAAGAGATGAACAACTCTTCGACGAAAATCAAAATATTCTCCCTCACTGCACTGTGGTTGTTTACCCTTGGCAGCGCCGTCGGCACTTACTTCGCTTTGAAGATTCCGACCAACTATTCGATGGAGCAGTTTCTTCCTAAGAAGCACAATCTATTGAAGGTCGATCGCGAAAGTAAAAAAGTTTTCCATATTTCCGACAGTTCGCCGCACATCGTTCTTCTTTCACTTCCCAAAAATGGACCCTCGCGCTGGTATCAAAAAGCGAATCTGCAACGGCTAAACAAAATGTCGGCCGAAATCGGCGCCCTCAAGGGTGTAAAATCCGTCGTCAGTTTGGGGAACATTTCTTCAGCTTTCGAAACGAAGGGTGAACTCACCGTTGGACCTTTAAATGATCTGCAGAAGATCGGCTATCCGAGCCAGCAAATTATAGACAACCCGCTTTACACGCCGAACCTTATGTCTAAGGACGGATTGAATACGGCGATCTTCTTGATTCCCGGCGATCTCACTTTGGATGCCCACCGCACGCTGATGAAAAAAGCGCGCGCCATCGCATTAAAACATACGCCGCAAGCCAAAGTTCAATTGGGCGGGCCCGCGGCGATACGAACACAGCTGATCGATTTGCTCTCGCACGAAGTTTTGATTTTTATCGGTCTGGCGCTTTTGTGCTCGATCATCATGCTAAAGATCATGTTCCACGGCAAAATGGTGCTGCTGCATGCTCTCTATATATTAATCATCGGCAACACCTTGGCGCTTGGGGTGATGGGTTTTCTTGGCATCTCTTTTAATATTTTGGCTTCGACCCTGCCGATTATCGTGACCGTATCAAGCTTAGGCATCTTCACGCATTTACTTGTGCGCATGGGAGAAGCCGCGCACTTGCCGTTTATAGAACGCATGAAGTTTTTGAAAAGCCTGACGCTTGAAATTTCGACCACCATTTTATTGACCGGTATCTCGACCAGCGTGGGCTTTGCATGCTTGATCCCCTCGGACGTGCAATTGATTTCGGATTACGGCTTGGCGGTTTCACTCGGCGTATTGGTTTCATCATTTTCGACTCTGCTCTTGGTGCCCAGTCTTTATGTTTGGGTGAAGTGGCCGAAGCCGCGCCCGTTCTTACGCGAGCCCAAACGCTTTGCTTACTTCTTGGTGCGCAATGCCCGTTGGCTCACCCCCGGTATAGCCGTGCTTGCGCTGACTTTCGCCATCGTCGGCACGAAGCTCAGTTGGACCGCGAAATTATTTGATGACCTGCCCAAAGGCCACACCGCTTTGCATTCGACCGATTTGATTTCCAAAAAATTGGGCGGCGTCGCAAGCCTTGAGTTCTCGGTCGGCGGCGATAAACTTAAAGATCCGTGGAAGAGCCCCCAGAATATCGCGAAGCTGAATCAGCTGGCGCTGGACTTGCGCAAACGCCATGACGTCGGCAGCGTGGTCAGCCTCGCCGACTTCCTGCAAAGCGGCGGAAAGCTTCCGAAGAGCCGTGCGGCGATCGCCGAAATGCAATTCCTCTATGCGATGTCGGGCCAAAGTCCTCTGCAGCAGTTTTTGTCTTCGAATGAAAAATGGACGCGGATTGCGATTCGCCTTCCTGATTTGCCGGCGGATCGCAACGATGCCGCGGTCGCAGCACTCGCCTCAAAGATCGAAAAGACTTTTCCAGGCATGCAGGTGAAAACGTTCGGCATGGCGGCGATGGTTCCACAAATGAACAAAGAACTTTCAAAGAAACTCATGTGGGGATTTTTTGAAGCCTTGTTCGGTATCGTGCTTGTGCTTTCGATCAATTTTAGATCTTTGCGCTGGGCCTTGGTCGGTGTCGTTCCAAACTTGGTGCCGCCGGCGGTACTGCTTGGTTTCTTGGCCTACTTCGACGTTTCGATTAAGCCGGGCATCGCAATTATTTTCTCCATCAGCTTGGGGATCGCGTTCGACAACACGATTTATATTTTGGGGCGATTAAAGCATCTGCTTAAAGAACGGCCACGTGAGTCAACCCTACCCATTTACACTCTGATGAAAAAAGAAACCATGCCGTGCTTGGTTTCGGCCATGTGCTTGTTCGCCGGCTTCTCCATTTTTATCTTCTCGGTGTTCCCCGTGAACCGTATGTTCGGTCTGTTCGTGTTGATCTCAATTGTTGCCGGTCTTTTAGGCGATCTGGTTTGGTTGCCGGCCATCCTGCGCCGTTTCCCATGGCTCTTGCTCGACTCTCCTCTCCGTGTGAGAATGGGAAGCCTCAAACTGCAGGAGAGAGTCATGCGTCTTAGCCCTTATATTATATTGTTGTTCCTTGGCATGATCGCCCTTCACAATTCTTACGCTTCAGGCGCCGGCACCGATGTCGCCACACTTTTGAAGGAAATCGAAGTTAAGGGCGCGCCTCCTAGTGAGCGTGTGCAGCTGAAAATGGTGATTCAAGACGCCGATGGCACGAAGAAAACACGGGTCATTTCGATTTTACGCAAGAACGACAAGCCTTCGGAAGGCCGCGCTTTGGTGCGCTTGCTGCAACCCTCCGACCTGAAAGGCTTGAGTTTGTTAACGGTGGCCGGCGATGGCAAAGAAGATCAGTGGTTGTATCTGCCGTCCGACAAAAAGAGCCGGCGGATTTTGGGCTCCAATAAAAAAGGCAAATTTCTGGATTCGGAAATCGCTTTTGAAGACATGAGCATTTCGACTTACAAAGGATTCAATAATAAAGTCGTTAAGGAAGATGCGAAGACCATCCAGATCGAGAGCAAGGCGAAGCCCGACTCCGAGTCTTCTTACTCGCGTATCGTGACTTGGCTCACTAAGCCCGAACATCACCTCGACAAGGTCGAATACTATGACAAAGGCGGCAAGCTTTTGAAGCGCGCGCAGTTCAAAGGCTACCAAAAAGTCGGCGACAAGTTTTGGCGCGCCAAGCAGGTCGTAGTCCATAACGTCCAAGACAATCGCAAGACTTCATTGACCTTGCAGAAGGTCTCATTGAAGAAAATCGACGACGACGAAGTCTCGCTGAGCGCGCTGGAAGAATAGCCCCCGGCGCCGAAGCCGCCCGAATGACAATTTACGGCGGCTCTATCCAAACATTTCATGGCCCTATCCGCCCTAAGCGAGACCTGTTACATTCAGCCGGATGTCCTATTCCGCAATTTCAAAACAGATTCTGGCCCTTGCTATGGTGGCGGCCTTCGTCCTCAGTGCCTGCACTAAGGACGAAAGCCATCCTAAGGGCCTCAATGCAATCCCCGAAGATTTATCCTTCAATGAAAAAGCATTCCCCGAAGTCAGTGCACAAGACCGAGCCGTGTTTTTAAGGGATCTGCAATTATTAAAAAACATTCGCGCGATCGACGAGCAGATCTTACCGCCCCAAACGGAATCGGGTGAAGAGAGAACCGATCGCGCCGGGCGTTTGTCAAAAGCATCCGGCCCAGTTCAACTAAGCGTAAAAAGCCTGCTCGCCGAATGCGCGACCGATCCGAAGAAAATCGAAATGCTGCTCGACGCCCCCCAACCCGGTCAAAGCGAGTCGGTCACGTTGACCAACTCCACCTCGGGCGCGAAATGCACCGCCGTCTTAAGCTCTCATAAAACCGCACGCATACGGCTGATCGAGAACAACACGACGGCTCGCCGTCTTGTCGTTTACGGCACCGCCACCCTTCAAGCGCAAAGCAGCTACCTCGATGCGCGCCAACAAAAAGACATCGGGATCATTTCAAGCACCCGCCTCAGCCATTGCAAAATTCGCGTCGAACAAAATCAAGGCATCGGCGCAAGTTATGAAGAGAGCCGTGTGAACGGCCAATTCAGTTTCGCCGACTCCAGATTGGGAAAGGCCGAATACGAATTCAGCGTGCGAGCCCTTCATATCGACTCATCTAAAGACATCACCGTCATTCGCGCTAAGCTTAAAATGAACGGCAAAACGTATCCGTTAAATTTTCTCAGCGACAATAGAAATTTGAACGGCCGCTCGAGCGATGAAATTTACTTGGGCCGCCAATTGCTGACTTCAGAAGAGCGCAAAGCCCTTGAAATTTTCAATTTTACCAAGCCAAGCAAAGACGAAATCTTTAAACAAAACTATTTCGCGAAAGTGGCCAGGTGAAGAAGCGCCTTTTTATCTCATCATCGATGATATTGGTCTTCGCGCTGCTGACGGTTTTATCCACCCGTGCTATGGCCGGTGACGAGCGTCCCTCCATTCGTGTGATCACCTTTAACGGCGACAACGCCTGGGAAGCCGCGCAAACCATCTACAAACCCATCGCAAACAACCGCTATCACACGGATGTCATCGAAGCCTTATTTAAATCCTCGAGCGACGATTGTGCCGATTTACTCAGCCAGCACCAAAAGCGCGCGCTGGATATCATGTTGAAAAACCGCTACATCACGCGCGAACTTTATAGTGCTCTCACCGACCCGCGCGGGCGCGCGCATAAACTCAGCCAGTATATTTTAGCGACTTCGTTTTTAGATCTGACGCCCGAAGAAGTGAAAGTCCGGGGCATTAAACAGGAGCGGATACTTGAGGAACTTCCGAATGAGAGCGGCAAACCTTTGGTTCGCGTTCATGTCGGGTCACTTTTTTTTGTGCGCGGCTACGAGCTTGAGCGCAAAGGCTCAGGAACCTTTCAACTTAAGCAATTGCCGCTCCCCTGGCAGGTGGGCCAGGTCCCCGCCTCGCTTAAAAGGCCTTTGGATCGCACCCACCTCACCGCAGCCGCGGAAATCGGCCGGGCACTCATCGAGGAAGGCGCCTCGCGCGATGAGTTCCCAAGGCTCATGCAAATCCTTGGCTCAGCCCTTGCCGCCGACGCCCGGGTTCTTAACCTGGACGCAAAGGAATTCGCACTATTCGGCCACAGTTTCGATGCGCAACACTTAAGATTGTTCTCGCTGATCTTTCCCGCGCGTCCACTGACGCCCGAGATGCAAAGCGAAGTGGAAAGCAATCCGCGCGAATTTCTCGCTCACTATCAAGAAAGGCCGATGCCTGGCAAAAACGACTGGAAGCAATTTGAAGATGCGATCGCGGTCGGCTCACTCGAAGCGCTAAAGACAAAGTGGCCTGCCGATCTTGTTTCGGAAATGGCGGATAAGCTTAAAGACGTGATGCCGGGGCCGGGCGAAAATCGCTTGGCTTTTATTCGCGATTTCTCGGCGGCCCTGCGCCAAGACTACGATTACAAATGGTATGATCCGCACCGCCCTGGCCATCGCAAGCCCGTTCAAATCCGCGACTTTGGAACTCCGCTCCTGCTTCTTAATCTTATCGATGCCATGGAAAAGCAGGGCGTCCCGCGCAACGATGAGAACATCAGCCGGGTGCTCAAGATTTTTCCCGAGCACAGCGTGAATATCGATCCCGATTTTGCGCAACAAGAATGGTTCGAGCGGAATTTTTATTTTCCGATGCCCCATGATCTCAACGCGAAAGAGGATTTCATCCCAGCGATGATCGTCTCCAACCTTGACCCCGGCGTCCCATCAAAAGAATTGCCGCAGTACTTGGGGTCAATACTGTTGGCGGCCAGTGCGAAAATTGAAAATCGATTGCGCGGCCTCAATCATGCGGATCTAACATTCGTTCATACTGAGATGAGCAAAATTCGCGTTCGTAAAAATCTATCCAAAATCGGCCTGAACGAAATAAACTTGGCCACATTCCTGGAAACTTACGATCTGATTTTCGCCAGTGCGGATCCGATCGTAAAACGTGAACTCCCGATTCTGGGAGGATCGCCCCTGCAAGGCCTGCGGGTACGCAATAACGGAAAATCGGGCAAGGTGGACATCCATCTCGATTTGAATAAATTAGGGATCGATATCGCCGAATTTCAAAAGAACCCCGCAGCCTTTCAAAGCATCTTGCAAAAAGCCGCACAAACGATGGCGCAAAAATACATCTTTGAAGCCTTTGAGCCCACCACCGTGTACCGCTTTAAAATGGAAGAAGTGCTTGAACAAAGGCAGGAACTTCCGGATGCCGTCCGCATAGGGGCGCACCACATCCTCCAAGACGGCCATCACCGCCAAAAGATTCAGCGGCTATACATCACCTCGCAATAACGCCTAGCACCCCTAAAAGGTACCACGTACCTTTTAGGAATAAAACTTGCGGTTGTTCTTCGCGAGGTTTTCTAAGGGGCGAGAGGGTTTTAGGCGCGCGCCGCACTTTGAGGCGTAAAGCTCGAGCTCCTGCACGATGGTTTGCGTGCCTAGGGAATCGGCGTACTTCAGGAGGCCTCCGCGAAATGGAGGAAAGCCGGTGCCCATGATCATCGCCAGATCCACGTCCTCGGGATGATTCACGATGTGATCTTCGATCAAGGCCAGGGCCGCTTCATTGATCATGGTGAACACGCCGCGCTCGATGCATTCTTTTTCGCTTAACGGATTGGTGGGAGCGCTTAAACCAAGCTCAGCATAAACACCACGGTCCACCGAAAGCTGTTGGCCTTTGTCATCATAGAGATAGAAGCCGCGTCCACTCTTTTTTCCCAGTCGTTTGGAGTCGTAGAGGGCATCGAGGATCTTAGGAACTTCAATTCGCTCTCCCAAAGATTTACGGAAGATTTTAACAACCTTGATGCAAACATCTAAACCCACCTCGTCCATTAAACGGAACGGCCCCATGGGCATACCGAATTTGTGTGTGTAATAACGGTCGACCACGTCGATCGCCATACCGTCCTGCAGAATAAACATGGTCTCGATCAAATAAGGCATAAGCAAACGGTTCACCAGAAATCCCGGACCGTCTTTGACGACGACCGGAGTTTTGCCCATGCGCTTCGACAATTCAAAGATCGTCGCCGTAGCTTCGTCGCTGGTTTTGGGGCCGCGGATCACTTCGACCAACGGCATTTTATCGACTGGATTGAAGAAATGCATGCCCACGAAATTTTCCGGATTCGGATGCGCCTCGGCCATCTCGGTCACGGAAAGCGAGGACGTATTGGTCGCGATGATCGCGTCCGTGCGGACGTTCTTCACCACTTCGGCGATGACTTTTTTCTTGATGTTCATGTCTTCGACGATGGCTTCAACGACGACGTCCATTTGCTTGAAACCCGCAAAATCAAGGCCTCCCGAAATCTTGGCCATTTTTGCTTCATAGTCATGCTGGGTGATTTTCTTGCGCTTGACGTATTTTGCGAAGATTCCCGCCGCGTGACGAAAACCAAGAGCCAGGGCCTCATTGGTGATATCCTTCATGCGCACGTTGATTCCGCGATCCGCCGCGACTTGGGCGATACCGCCGCCCATGGTGCCTGCACCAAGCACAGCCATATGCTCCACTTTGTGCGCTTTGACTTCTTTGCCTTCAACGCCCGTTTGTTTTTTGACCGCTTCCATCATGTAGAACAAATCGATCAAATTTTTCGAGACCGCGGTGGTGGCGACTTCGATAAAACACTCGGCCTCGATCGCCAAAGCCTTTTCGCGATTGGACATACCGTAAGTTCGCGCAACGACCTCAAGCGCCTTAAGCGGCGCCGGGTAAAAACCTTTGGTCTCTTTCAAAACGCCTTTGCGCGCTTGTGAAAAAACCACGGGTTTGCCGAGAAAGGAGTCCATGAATGTATTCATCGCGCCCTTCGGGACAAAGCGCTTGCGGCGCTTGGCTCCGCCGGCATCGATTTTCTCGCGCGCCATCTTCAGCGCCAAAGTCTCAAGCTGGCCGGCGGGAACGGAAGCGTCCACCAAGCCGATTTTTTCGGCCTTACGGCCATCGACCGCTTTGCCGGCCAAAATAATATCTAAGGACGCGGGCAAGCCCACGGTGCGCGGCAAACGAATGCAGCCGCCGAAGCCGGGAATGATGCCCAATTTCACTTCGGGCAAACCGATTTTAGTTTCGGGGGCATCCGAGCACATGCGGTAGTCGCACGACAAAACCAGCTCGCAGCCGCCGCCCATACAGGCGCCATGAATCGCCGCGATCGTGACCATCGGCAGATCTTCAAGCGCATTGAAAATCTCGTGCGCCTGAGTCAACACCCGGCCGAACTCCTCTTTGGAGTTAATGCGTTTGATCTCTTCGATGTCCGCGCCGGCTATAAATATTTTTGGTTTACGAGAGATCAAGATGACCGCTTTGTATTTGGACGACCTTAATTCGCCGACCAGTTCCTTCAAACGCGCCATCACCGGCGAAGAAAGCTTATTGACCTTCTCGCCAACCAAATCCCATTCAAGTAAAGCGATGTCGCCTTTAGGAACAATTCTTAAGGACTCTTGGATACTCATAAACTTCAAGCCTCTCTCTCTAAAATCACCGCGCCGCCTTGGCCGCCGCCGATACACAACGTCGCCAAACCGAACTGAATATTCTTTTTCTGCATCTCTTTCATCAAAGTGATCACCAGCCTGGTGCCCGTCGCCCCGACCGGATGGCCCAAAGCGATCGCCCCGCCGTTCACATTGACGATCGAAGGATCGATGTCGCCGACCTTAGCGCTCAGGCCCAATTTTTCTTGCGCGAACTTATCGCTCGCCATCGCTTTTTCGCAGGCGATCACTTGCGCGGCGAAGGCTTCATTCAACTCGATCAAACCGATATCTTTCATCGTAAGTCCCGCACGCTTCAAAGCTTTCGGAGTGGCATAGGCGGGGCCAAGACCCATGCGCTCGGGCTCGCAGCCGGCAAAGGCGTAACCCTTGATCGAAGCGATCGCTTTGTGACCAAGTTCTTTGGCGCGTGCACGGCTCATCAATAAAACCGCTCCGGCGCCGTCGGTTAAAGGACAAGCGTTGCCGACCGTGATGGTGCCGTACTTGCGGTCGAAGAAAGGCTTCAACTTTCCGAGTTGCTCCATTGTTTGCTCACTGCGCGGGCCGACATCCTGCGCGACATACTCTTTGAAAGTGGGCGGCATGAATACCGGCGCGATCTCTTCCGCCATGCGACCCGAAGCCATAGCCGCGGCGGCTTTTTTATGGCTCTGCAAAGCGAATTGATCTTGTTCTTCGCGCGTGATGCCGAAATCCTTGGCCAAGATCTCGGCCGTCTGACCCATATTGATGCCGACAAAAGGATCCGTCAGCCCCTCAACAATCGACACGCGCGGCTTATGCGGAGCAAAAGCCATCGGTCCGGTGGTCATCAATTCCAAAATCTGCTTCATGTCGGCTTTGAATAATCCCGCCAGTGCACTCAGCTGCTGGCCGGTGCTGCGCGCGCCCATCAATCTCTGAAAGGCCTTAACGAAAGGACGGCTCATGATCAAAGGCATCTGTGACATGTTTTCCGAGCCGCCCGAAATCACGACATCGCAAGTGCCCGCGCGAATGCGTTCGTATCCGGCGGTGATGCTTTCCAAAGCCGAGGCGCAATTGCGGTGCACGCTGACCGCCGGAGTTTGCAACGGCAAACCCGCACGAAGCGCGATCACGCGTGCGATATTCACGGCATCCGACGGAGTTCCGGTATTGCCCATGATCACTTCATCGACATTATGGACATCAAGGTTGGCGCGCTCGATCAATTCGTGCACGGCCACGCGCCCCAGTTCGGCGGGATGAACGTCTTTTAACTTGGTGTCTGCTTTAGCGAAAGGCGTACGGACACCTTCAACGAGAACGACGTCACGATCGGTCGCGGCCATTTGGTGTTTCTCCTATTGTCGATTATCTAATGCCACTGTCTAAGCTGCGTCCGCCCCCCTGAAAAGTCAATCTCATGCGGTTGACTTTACCAGGCTAGATTCCTAAGCTCAGCCGATGAACGAAGACATAAATTCACCCGATTCTCCCTTGGTTAAAGCCCGTCCGAGCATGGACAAAGAAGCACTTGAGTACCACACCAAACCCAAGCCCGGAAAAGTGGAGGTTATCTCGAGCAAACCGTGTGACACGGAGTATGATCTCTCACTAGCCTATTCGCCAGGCGTTGCCGCTCCTTGTAAGGAAATCGCCAAGGATCCATCGAAAGTTTATGACTACACGACTAAGGGCAATCTTGTCGCCGTGGTCACGAACGGAACCGCAGTGTTGGGTTTAGGCAACATCGGGCCGCTGGCCGGAAAACCGGTCATGGAAGGTAAAGGCGTACTTTTTAAGCAGTTCGCCGGAATTAACGTTTTTGACATCGAACTGAACGCCACGACCACCGAAGAAGTGATCGCGGCGGTCAAAGCCTTGGAGCCCACTTTCGGCGGAATCAATTTAGAGGACATCGCGGCGCCTGAGTGTTTCGTGATCGAAGAGCGCCTGAAGGCGGAAATGAACATCCCGGTTTTCCACGACGATCAACACGGCACCGCGATCATTTGCGGAGCGGCATTGCTCAACGCTCTGCTCGTCACAAAACGAAAAGCCACGGACGTCCGCGTCGTTTTTAACGGCGCCGGCGCCGCGGCGATTTCTTGCGCCAAAATTTTTAAAGCGCTCGGCGTAAAACAAAATAATATTTTGATGTGCGATTCACAAGGCGTGGTCTACCGCGGCCGCACCAAGGGCATGAATAAGTACAAAGAGGAATTCCTGGTCGATACCGAAGCGCGCACGCTGACCGATGCCCTTCAGGGCGCTGACGTCTTCATCGGCTTGAGCGTGGCCAACGTTCTCACGCCTGACATGCTTAAAGGCATGAACAAGAGCCCGATTGTTTTCGCGATGGCCAACCCCGATCCGGAAATTGATCCCAATCTTGCCAAACAAGTCCGGCCCGACGTTCTTATCGCCACCGGCCGCTCCGACTTTCCGAATCAAGTGAATAACGTTTTGGGATTTCCTTCCATCTTCCGCGGAGCGCTCGACACGCGCGCAACGCAAATTAACGAAGAGATGAAAATGGCCGCGGTGGTGGCGCTGGCCGAACTGGCGCGCGAAGACGTACCCGACAGCGTTTCGGCGGCTTATGCCAACCGCCACTTCCATTTCGGACCTGAATATTTAATTCCCAAGCCCTTCGACAATCGCGTTTTGCTAAAAGTGGCTCCCGCCGTCGCCAAAGCGGCGATGAAAACCGGCGTCGCGCAAAAGCCGATCGAGGACCTGGTCGCTTACTCACATCAGTTGGAAATGCTGCAGAGTAAAACCCGCGGTTTCGTGCGCACCGTGATCAACCGCGTGAAAGCCGTCGCCGCCACTAAAAAATCGAATCTTCCGCGGATTTATCTGCCGGAAGGCCGCAGCACCAAAATCTTAAAAGCATTGAACACCATTTTGGATGAAAACGTTTGCACGCCCGTATTGATGGGCGACGTCGATCAGATTCGCGCCAAGATCACCGAGCTTGAACTCGACCGCTTGAAAAATATCGAGATCGTGCACCCGCGCAAAGATCCTCGCTACGCGACCTATGTCCAAGAACTCTACGACCAGCGTAAACGCAAAGGGGTCATGCGCGCCGAAGCCGAGCGTTTGATGGTGGACCACAATTATTTCGCCGCTATGGCCGTCCACCGCGGCGATGCCGATGCCTTGGTCACCGGCGCGACCATGAACTACGGCGATTGCGTAAGGCCCATTTTGGAGATTATCGGGGCCGGGCGCAGCAAGGTGGCCTCAGGCCTCAATATCGTCCTGGTGAATGACAAAATGCTGTTCTTTGCCGACACCACGATGAATATCGACCCCTCCGCCGAGATGTTGGCTTCCATCTCGATTCATGCTTCAAAAGTAGCAAAGTACTTTGGTTTAACTCCCAAAATCGCCATGCTCTCCTACACCAATTTTGCGGGTCGTAAAGACAATCCGCGCAAGATGCGTGAGGCGGCGCAGTTGGTGAAACAGCGCCATCCCGACCTCATTGTCGATGGCGAAATGCAGGCCGATACCGCCGTCAATCCCGACATCGTCGAGCGGATTTTCCCATTTTGCGATATCAAAGGCGGTGCCAATATCTTGATGTTCCCGACCATGGAAGCGGGGAATATTGCCTACAAGTTGGTCCAACAGTTGGGCGGCGGCGAGGTTTTAGGACCGTTCCTTATGGGGGTTAAAAAACCGGCTAATGTGCTCCAGAGAACTTGCACGGTAGACGATATTGTTAATACAATGGTGATAACGGCCCTTGAAGCCCAGGCTTACAAGGAATAGGAGCAAAGAGAATTGTATCAGATTGAGACCGGGAGTCAGACCAACTGAGTACTCGTCAAAATCCCAAAATCCGCGCGATCGTCGTTGGAGTCGGACTTAAAACCGACTCGTTTCTCGAAATCAAAGAAAGCTTGGCCGAACTTGAAGAACTCGTCACCGCTTGGGGCGGAGAGGTCGTCGGCAACGTTGTCCAAATTCTTTCCGCTTACAACTCAGCGACCTTGATCGGCACCGGCAAAGTGCAAGAGATCAAGGATATGGCCTTTGAGGGTGCGGCCACTGTGGTGATCGTCGATCACTCGGTCACCGGCGTTCAGGCTCGCAACTTACAAAAAGATTTAGGCGTCGAAGTGATGGACCGTAACCAGGTCATCGTCGACATTTTCGCTCAGCGCGCGAAGACTCATGAGGGAAAACTTCAAGTGGAGCTTGCGCAAATGCTCGATCAACTTCCGCGCATGGTCGGAGCTTGGATGGGATCCTTAAGCCGCCAAGGCGGAGGCATTGGAACCCGGGGTCCGGGTGAAACGGCTTTGGAAAACGATCGCCGCCGCATCCGCGAGCGCGTGAAAGCCATTCGCAAGCAATTGGAAGGCGTGCGCAAACATCGCAGCCAGCACCGCGCTTTGCGAAAAAAAATGAACATCCCCACCTTTGCTTTGATCGGCTACACCAACTCCGGCAAATCCACTTTGCTCAATCAACTCACCAACTCGAACGTTGAAGTGAAGGATCAGGTTTTTGCGACTCTTGATCCGACCACGCGCAAAGTGTTCTTACCCGAAGTCGGCGACGCGGTCGTCACCGACACCGTGGGATTTATCCGCAAATTGCCGGCGCACTTGATCGAAGCTTTTAAAGCGACACTTGAAGAATCCGGCGAGGCCGATGTTTTACTCCACGTGATCGATTTAGCTTCACCACAAATGGATCAACAAATCCGCGTGGTGGATGAACTCATTCAAGAATTCGGCTGGGAGAAAAAGCCGATCATCTATGTCTTTAATAAAATCGATCGCGCGCCCGTCGATCGCCAATTCCAGGTGAAAGCTTTTCCACGGGTGCTGGTGAGCGCGCTCAAAGGCGAAGGTATCGATAAGTTACTCAAACAGATGACCGTGGCCGCCCAGGCCCTTAACGAACAAGTTGAACTCTATTTCTCAAAGGCTGAAGAGCATAAGATTTATGAGCTCGGCCGTGAGAGCCATATCGTTAAGACCGAACCCGCGAGCACTGGAACCATCTGTTATGCGACACTGACTCCCGCCCAAGTCTCGCGCTGGAGTTCGTTCATGGTGCAAAACAAGAAATACTAGGGCACCTGGAGCCCTTTCCGGGGCCTGGTGACTCACCCGCGAAACAATTTCATTGACCTTCAAACGCATTGCGCAAATTAGCCTGATTGCGTATTTTTCTCCCGTCTGCAATCAACTTCTCGGGGGAGCCTACACATATGAAAACGATTTTGTTCATCGTTTGTTTAATCAGCAGTGTTTTCTTGAATTCAGCGGCCTACGCTCTTGTTACGCCGGTCCAAACCAGCAAAAATTTGCTGGAGTCGATCGACACGAATGAAGCTTCGCTGAATGAATTTGATCCGTACTCCAAAGATGCCGAGCAAATGCTTGAGCAATTCGACCAAGACGCCGAAGCCGCGGGAATTTCCAACTGGATAGCTGAAAAGCCGGCACCTGGTATGGAATTCTTGATGGACGTCGGCGGTTGCTACCGTCAAAGTTGCCCGATCTGGGCGCTTGTCAACAAAGCGTCGCAAACGATGACGTTGTACATAGAGGGCAGCCCCGTCGACCGCTTTCCCACGTCGACCGGTGTCGGTGGTCGCACTCCCAATTTCGATAAGCATCCCGACGGCCGCGTGTACAGCCGCTACACTTCCAATAAGTTTCCAGGTGGCGACTACAATGGTCTCGGGAATATGCCGTACGCCGTTTTCATCAGCGGGGGTTTTGCGATTCACGGAACTCCGCGCGGCAATTGGAGCCGTTTGGGCCGCCCGGCTTCGCATGGCTGCATCCGCATTCATCCCGACAATGCCGCATATTTTAACAGCCTCGTTCGCCAATACGGTGTGCGCAATGTTTGGATCACGGTGAACTAGCGAATCACTCTTTCACGATGACGGTGTTGGAAAGCTCGTTCACATCGCCGGGCTGAATGGGAAAGTGTGCACTCAATAAATTTCCGCAGCGACGAACGGCCTCTTCAAGTTTCGAGGCCAGTTTGTTTGAGCGCGCGCCCTCGATAACCAAGTTCACCACTTCCAGCCAAATTTTCTTATCCAGTTTTTCGGCGATGCCTTTATCGGCAAGGACTACGGCTTGCCGCTCCATCACCGACAAGAAGATCAAGATGCCGGTCGAACCGGCAGTCCTGCTTAAACCCTCGCGGTGAAATTCGATCTCGGCTCGCATTGCCACTTGATGTTCAAGATCGGCGGGCGAAGTGAGAGTGCGCTGAATAAACTGAAAGCGCGACAACACCCAAGCCGCAATCGCCGAGAACCACAAAGCGCTCACCACCCACCAGTTATGGCCACTCAGCAAAATCCATTCGCGCTCATACCAAATCGCGACGATCAAAAGTGTACTGAGAAAACAAGCGATCAACGGAAACACATGACTCGAGCGGCTCGAGCGTCCCACAATCATCAAGCGGATCTCGCCGGAGGTTTTCAATTCCGATTCCGCAATCACGTCGGCCAGATGATCCAGTTCTTCGCGCGAAAGAAGATTTTGAATTGGACTCATCACCAACCTCCCGAAGCGCCGCCGCCACTAAAGCCGCCACCACCGCCGGACCAACCGCCGCCGCCGCCGCCAAAGCCACCGCCACCACGACCGCTGAATCCTCCACCCAAAGCGTAGCCCAGTAATGCTCCGGTCAGGCCGCTTCGTCTTGCACTTCGACTGAACAAAAGCGGCATCAAGATGAAGACAAAGAAAAACAACAGAAACAAATGATGAAGCGTCAATCCACGCTTACCCTGGATCGCGGGACCTGCGGCGTTCTCCCCGTCCAAAAATTTTGGATTCACGTAATGCACGATCGCCAGCACGCCGTCGACGATCCCACGATCCATGTCGCCTTCTTTGAAGCGCGGAATAATCACTTCGCGCACGATGCGAGAGGCGGTTACATCGGGTAAATCACCCTCAAAACCTTGGCCGACTTCTATGCGCACGCGCCGTTCATCGCGTGAGAGCATAAGCAAAATCCCGTTGTCAGATTTCGCGCTTCCCAGCTTCCATGCATCGACGGCCTTGATTGAAGCTTCTTCGATCGAAAGGCCGCCGAGGTTCGGTACCGTTAAGACTTGAATCTGCGCTCCGCCTTGATCATGCAGCTTGACCAAAAAGCGTGAGAGCTTCTCCTGCGTGCCTGCGGCAAGCATTCCCGCCTGGTCCACGACCGGTCCCGTTAACGCCGGCACCTTAAAGTCCGGAGGGCTTTGCGCAAAAATATTCGGCGATGCCACAAGAGCAAAGGCAAACAGAAGTACAGAAATTCTCATCCGTTTAGAACTTCACTTCGGGCGCGCCTTGAACTTTTTCTTTCTCACCGGCCGCCACATCCCACTGGGCCTTTTTCTCTTTGTGATAGAACAGCGAATTCGTCCAGCTGGTCGGCGGTACGGTCACTACGTTGTTGAAATCGCGAATGGATTCGATCAGACGATTACGCGCGACCGTGATGCGGTTCTCGGTGCCCTCAAGTTGCGCTTGCAGATCGCGAAAATTGACGTCGGCTTTCAGATCCGGATATTTTTCCGAAACCACCATCAGGCGGCCCAGGGCTTGTGACAATTGTCCTTGCGCCTGTTGATACTTGGCCACTTCTTCAGGCGTCGCTTTTGACGGATCAATATTCATCGCGGTTGCTTTGGCGCGCGCTTCAGTGACCGCGGTCAGAGTTTCCTTCTCGTGGGAAGCATAGCCCTTAACCGTGTTCACCAAATTCGGGATCAGATCCGCGCGGCGCTTGTACTGGTTCGTGACTTCGGCGCTGGCCGCGTCGACTTGGTTTTCGGATTGCGGGATACTTTGAATGCCGCAGGCACTTAACAAAAGGGTGGAGACCAATAAAATGCTGAGTGAAATATTTCGAGACATGTTTGTCCTCCTCTGGACCTGCAAAACATAGCAGGAACCCCGCCTTCGGTCGAGATCCCTCGGAAAGCTCAAAGCTTGTGCGTAAACTGCCGATATCATTATATGAGCGCAAAATTCGTGGTTTCGCATTTAGATCAACAATTAGGGCCGTTTGACGAGCAAACTCTTAAAGCGAAATGGGCCAACGGCGAATTCTTACCGATCGATTATGTGTACGACGACGCCAAGCAGGATTGGGTCTTATTGAGCGAGCGTTTCGCGTGGACCAAAATGGAAGGCGCGGGAAGCCCCCCGCCCATCAAGCCTGAAATGGCTAAGAAAAGAGCCCCTGCGCCCGCTCCCGCTCCCGCTCCCGTGGCGACGATTACGGTTCCTCCTTTAAATATTCCAGTTCCGGTTGCGCCAACGGCCGCGCTGACCGTCGCGGCAACTCACGTGGCGGCGAACAAAGGAGCAAAAGTGAAAATGATCGACGGTGTGGGCGAACTCGACCTCGATGTTGGCCCGGGCGCTGAGGCCCTCGGCGAGGATCAGGCGCTGTTTGGCGTAGTCGTGGCAGCAGCCACCGGTAACGAGGAGGACGCGCAGCGGCTTGGGCTTGGCGGACTCGGCACCGGTC
>CAZVOP010000025.1:0-26811 GCA_964628445.1 uncultured Pseudobdellovibrionaceae bacterium
AGATTGATTACCGCCCTTCGGGGCGGGAGTCTTCTGGTTCCGTGATTCTACAGGGAGCCAATAACTTGGAGAGACGTTTTGATTTTTGAGAATCGGTCTGGGGGGCCAAGTGTCCACTGAAATTGCTTACCCATCAGAGAAATATTTTAAGAGCTTTCATCACACCCTTGATCAAGTCGCCAAGGAACAAGTTTATATAGAAATGATCGAGGCCAAACCTTTCAAGGACGTTTCTGATTTCCAATCAAAGCTAGTCGTAAATAATTGGCCAGTGTATTACGCGATCAATAACAGTGAGGTCGTCGGTTGGGCTGATATTACTCCGGCTTCAAATCCAAGACTTTCTCATCGTGGGTTCTTGGGGATGGGTTTACTTAAACAATTCAGAGGGCAGGGACTCGGTTCACAACTGCTAAATAAAGTTTTGGTCCATGCTAAAGATATTGGTCTCGAAAAAGTAGAGCTGACCGTCTATACAAACAATACAGCGGCTATTCAACTCTATAAAAAATGTGGGTTCACTGAAATTGGCGTCATCAAACACTATCGTAAACTGAATGGCCAATACTTCGATTGTGTTGAGATGGAAAAGTTTTTGTGAATTTTAAAATCATTCCTAGTCACGTCGCCATACTTGTCCCCTCGGTCCGGAAAGCTGCCGACTATCTTTCGCAATTCGACTTTCAGATCGGAAAGGAAGAAATCTGGGACGGCGAAGGGACAAAAGAAATTTACATTGAAAAAGATAAGTCGAATTCTTTGTTGCTAATGGAGCCGGTTAAACATGGCGCCTATCAACGGGCACTCGAGAAACGCGGCCCGGGTCTTCACCATCTGGCGATTGATGTCTTAGATTTGGAACCATATTTAGAATCATTGAGGGGCTCGGGATGGTTGTTGCATCCAACAAGTATTAAGACAATCAAGCAGAGTCAGACGGCTTACCTAGCGCGCCCGGGGTTTCCGGGGCTTATTGAAGTACAAGAACGTAAAGAGTTAGTCGAGCGAGTGCTTTTTGTGAACGAGGTCTTGCTGAAGCTCGATGTGCCGTCAGTCGGCCTCTTAAAACATATTGGCTTAGAGACGATAGTTAAGCCTGCATTGGAGACGAAACTATTATTGGGCAACCACATGGTTCAGCTGGAGCAACTTCTATGACTAGGATCGAACTCGTAAAGACATTTTGGAAACTCTTTAGTGAACAAAAGTGGAACGATGCTGCGGCCCTGCTGCATCAAAACTTTGTTGCCGTCTGGCCACAATCAAGAGCGGATAATTGGGGCTAAGAATTTCATTTGATGTGAATCGATATTATCCGGGCAACCACAAGACTGAGGTTATCCACGCATTTGATGCCGCTGACAAAGTGCTGACGACAGTGTGGATTGAGGCGGGCTTATCCCAGCGGCGGTAGCGGATCTGGCACAGGATTTAAGGAATCGGCACGAACTTCAACAGAGGAATAATAGCATTCGAGTCGTGCCACAGATTCGTCATCGTGGCGTTGTCGTAGGCATTTTGTTGAGCGCCGAGTGTGGTGCATCCACCGGAGACATCCGTCACATAGGCGCCGTAATTTTGCATGGCCCTGAATACCTTTTGTCCCAAGGGAGACAGGCCTGAGGGCATCGGCGTGGTGTAGGGGATTGCGTAGCGCTGTCCTTCTTTAAGAATTCCACCGGCCGCACTTCCATCGCTGGAGATCGCGTAGCCAACTATGCCCGACGCGACGATCGCGGAGTCGCCTCTAAGATTCAGCGCGTGATTGATTTCGCCGGCGTCGGTTTCGGCTTGAATCAATAGACCCGCCATTTGGTTCGAGCCGACGGCGGTGATTCCTGCGCCTAAGAACGGAGATTTACTTCCCCAGCCGGTTCCGCTCAGAAGATCCGACACTCCATAAGACTGGGCGGTGGCGGTCGTTGAACTCGTGCGCTTAAAGATCCAAAAGTTATGAACCTTCGTGCCGTCAATGACTAACAGCTCGCCGTCCGTACCGGGTGCGCCATCGGCATTCGCCGGCATCCGAATGTTTAAAGTTCCACCGGGATATCCCCATCCCGCAGGGTAGCTCACCTTCACAACGGGATCCGCGCTTGAGGCAACGAAGATCGCCGCGGAATAGCTATCCCAACTCACCGTGTAGTTGTAACCCGTCGAAGCCGGCCAAGCGACATTTGAGTAATTCACGCCCGAAGAGGGAATGCGGGCATTCCATGACGACGAAGCTGAGAAAGGCACCTGCCCAAGTTGAAACGAAGTCGGAGCCGGCGCAGAGGGAGTTGTCGGAGTGGGAATTGTAGGGGCCGGCGGCGGGGCCACAGAAGTGCTGTCGGATTGACCGGACTTTTGCTGTGATGGCGAACCAACGCCTGAACATGCTGTCAAACAAAGCGCGATTCCAATATTGAAACAAATTTTTTCAATCATGCGCATTTTGCCCATAGAGACTAATGATGCATGACCTAGGCCATGGATGATTTTGAGACGAAGGCTAAATAATTGAAAACAAACAAAAATAGTTGCGTCGCTTTGGGGCGTCGTCGCCCGAGGGAATACCTATTAGACAGTGGCCAATAGGTGCACATTAAACCTTCCGCCGAGCTATCCGTGAACCTTGATATGCCACGGTTCGAAGCGCACGCCCAGAGCATTGCTCTCCGTATAGCGGATCTGAACGTAGCCGAGATCCGCGAGCCTCTTGTACTCGTCGCTTGAGACGAGTTCGCTGGTGAAGTTCTTTAGGCCGAAGCCGCGTTTGCCGACGTCGAAATCGCCGTGGCCATGAAAAGAGTAACCGGGAGGAGCCAGGGATCTTGAGGCCTTGGACATATTGCCCTTGGTCTCGACGGCCTTCTCGAAAAACAGGTGGTACTGTTTGGCCAAGCCCCGAATTCCGGAGGTCAGAATGATCGAGTCGCCGACGTCTTTCTTTATCTTATTGTAAGTCTCGGTCGCCGGCCCTTTGCGCAGGAAGTGACCGGTGAATGGAATCTTCAAAATGGAGTTCTTGTCGACCGTTTCGGTGAACTGATTGACGACCTTTTCGCCTTGAAAGCCGTATATTTTAGCGTCGGTGGAAAATATCTCCTCTAAGAAAAGCTTTTCTTCGGGGGTGAGCGTGACACGGCGGAAGAACTCATCCATTCCCACCACATTGAAATTGCCGTGACCCACAAGATTTTGGACGGCACGGAATTTTACAACTAAACCCTGCACCAACTCGAATTTGCGGCCGGTAAAATAAATGTCGTCAGGAAAATCCCGCGAGAAGTAGGTGCTCTTCGCTCTGACGTCTTTGAGCATTTCCGGGGTGAGCGTTTTTTCCGGCGCCGGCTTGCTTCCACCCGCGGGTGAAGCGCCATGGACTTCTCCGATGTCATCACTTTTTGGATCCCAAACTTCACCCAAAAATCGTGTGAACTGACCCATGCGAGGGAGCTGACAATACCCGCAAACGGCAGCGACACCGGAGAGCGTAATCAGTTGGACAAGGTCCCGTCGTTTCATCTTACTTAGTATGCCTTAGGATCACGAGCTGTCCAAGACCCCAGGGCTAAGGCCCGCGTGGGTCGCCGCCCAGCGATCCGGAGAAAACAAACCCCCGACCTTGTGCCTGACCCTATCCATTTTTCAACAGGCCCGGCATAATCAAATTATGGATGAGAGTGATTTTGAGGGAACGCTAGTCCTTGAGAAGCTTGCGGAAATAAATAGGCTCGACGATTTCTTTGCGGCCATCGATTCGGATGACTTCGGCAAAGCCCAATCGCTGATGAGGCGCGCGAACGTCGATTCAGAAACGATCGCGATTGTGCTCAAAAAAATGGGCGATGCGGACGGCAAGCATTAGGGCCGCTTTTTGAGGATATAGACCTTTTCCTCGAGGCCGCCCATAGTGGCGAATCGTGGATTTTCAGTCAGCGCTCGCTCGCTTTCCTTAAGCTCGATCGAGAAGTGATCCTCATAGAGTTCACGGACTTCATTTTCTTTTACGCTAAAGGGCGGCCCATCAAGTTGGGATTGGTCGTACTCAAAGGAAATAAGAAGATATGCGCCCCCCTTTTTTAGCGCATTGGTGATGACCTGGGCATAGTTCGATCTCATTTCCTTGGGAAGAGCGACGAGTGATGCGCGGTCATAAATTAAATCGTAGGAGTCCGTTTCATTGAGTTTAAAAAAGTCGCCGGAGCTAATGGTGAGATTGTCGTGAGTGTAATGAATAAAATTTTGATCGTTGGCCTTTGCCTTGATTGAAAGCTTATTCTCGTCAAAGAAAGATTGCGCCACCTGATCGTACAATTCCACGCCGTGAACATTAAGCCCGAGCTCACGGAGCCAAAGAAGATCTTTAGACTTTCCACAAAGCGGAACAAGCACCCGTTGTCCCTTCTGCGGATTCAGTTGGGGAAAGTACTTCATGAGTTTATCGTTGTAGTTTTTCTGATGAAAATTTGTCCGGCCTTCGTTCCAGGCCTTTATCCAAAACTGAGAATCCATAAAATTCACCTCATGCGCCTCTAAAGTAACATAGCCTACACCGTGGTAGTCGATATATTCTACTCTTTTGAGGAGGCGAACATGAGTGAACTACGGTATCCAAACGAAAGCAGAGAGTATCGTGAGGCGCGCGACTTATTGCTCAAAGACGAACAAGAGCTAATCGACAAAGTCAAAGCGGTGGCAGAAAAACGCCGCCAGCTTCCTCGCGGCGGGCAGCTGAAAGAAGACTATGTCTTCCAATGGGCCAACGACGGAAAACTAGGAAAGAGCGTGAGATTCTCCGAGCTCTTTGGGGATAAGAACACTCTTTTGCTTTATTCATTCATGTTTGGTCCGGGCTGGGACAAGCCGTGCCCTTCTTGCACATCGCTGGTCGATGGGTTTGATCGAACTTGGTATCAAGTCTCTCGAGATGCGGCATTCGTCGCGATTGCCAAGGCGCCGGCGGAGCGGATCAATGCATGGGCCAAGGAGCGAGGTTGGACGCAGATGGAGTTGGTTTCTGGATTTGAGTCTTCCTTTCAGGCCGATTACAAATGCCAGTCGGGCTCTGAGGATATGCAAATGCCGGTGATGCACGTATTTAAGAAGCAGGATGGAAAGATCTTTCATTTCTGGGCAACGGAGACAATGTCAAATCATGTGGACACCGTGTGGCCCTATTGGAACCTTATGGACTTTACGCCCGAGGGCCGGCCTGATCGCCTCACGCCGCCACAAGAGTTCAGATCTGAATTTTTGGAGAAGAATTATCTGAATCGGGAGTGATGTGACTTCATCGGAGCGTCGATCAAAAAATTGGCGTATATTCAATATATAATCGGTACGAGGTCTTCATTCTTCTTGTGAAGGGATTAAATCGCCTATTCACAAAACAAATTCAGCCATAGTAGATTTTTGGACTCTAAAACGACAAAAATAATTTAAAAAAATCAAATGGAGGGTTTTCCATCTCCCCTTGGTCCTCCAAGCGCTTCTTTCAGTTCTCTCATTGGGAAGTCGTAGGTCGAGTAGTCGACATATTTCCCTTCATAGCCGATTAGCTTCAGAATTAATCTGTTTAGTAAGGCTTCTCCGGCATTGGTTAAAGCAAGTAGAAGAGCATCCTCTTCAGATGAAAAGTCTGCCCCATGTGCGAATCGATTGCGCCCATCACGTATCGCTTTTTCGACAGCGCCGGTAGTTAACTCTTGAATTTCATAAAGCCGAAGTAACTTGGAGCTGCCAGAATATTGATTGGATTGATGAATGATCTCGCGCACCTTTCCCCAGCGAGAATTGGCTTTCTCAAGATCCTCCAATTGAGTGATTATCGGGGTTATGACTTCCATGAATTCAGCGTGAGGCAACCGATCAGCCTGTAGTCGATTGTCTGGCAATTTGAACCAATATTTAACTAAAGATTCAATGGCCGCTGCGTAAAATACTAAATTACCACCCAGGGGAAGGGGTCTCGCAAACCAAATGTTAATTAGCACATTTCGCAATGGAAGGCGTTTTCCAAAGGCTATGGTCAAATCGAGTACATGTGACCATAGCTTTGCATCATTCTGTCGAAGAAATGGTGAATTTGAAAATGGACATCGACTTGCTTCGCTATATTCTTTTAGGGAATATATATGTGGGGGATTGGCAATAATAAGGGAAGGACTCCCTGCCTCATTGAGAAACACCATTTCGTAGATCGCAATTCGACGACCGCAGACAAAACTCAGTGCGGTGACAATTTCTTTAACTCGGTCCGCCCCTATTTCGACTTCCGACTCGATATCTATTGAAATACAATTCATATGCGGAGGGGTGCCAGGGCTCTTTTGAACGAGGATTTTATATTCAGTAGTCGCAAGTTCAATTTTCGTGGAATAAGGGCCAAAGATTTTAGGTCCAGAAGAACATCTAACAATGCATCTTTTATTCAAGCACGCCCTGTCAAGCGAGAGGCGGACTTCGGTCGCTGGCCCCGAATATTCAAAAGTTCCCGAATGAAAAAGATAGCCGCTGCTGTCGCCGTCCAGCCAGCCATAATATTCAATTTGTGCGGAGGGTGAGTCTACGGTGCCTTTGAATAGGTCTGCAAGTCCCATCTCTCCGGTCAAAAGACTTGGACCGTCAATAACCTCTCGACAGCCTGGGGCGGAGGCATTCATTTTAACCCGCAAGCTCAGGTCTTGATTCCGTTGAATGGATCCACTTTGAGGAATTGGTCTTAAGTACTCCGGAGTATGTTCCAATGAAAAACGAACTCCACTTCGAAAGGGCTCGGTTATCGGGTCAAAAGGCATATGCTGCACTCTCCTGCTGGATACTTTCTATTCGTTGTCTATACAAGAGACGTAATTTCCCAAGAGGAGCCTTGATGGGCCTGCCCTCTCAATGACGTGATCGTTGCTAATTGTCTTTAGATTGTGCCGGAAGACTAAATCAATCATTTAGAGATTAACTGTCGTTTAAATGTAAAATCCAGGTTGAATTATTTTACGGGGCCAAAGACCGTTATTAAAGAATTCAGTAAAATATTGCTGATAAACAAATAAAATGTATTCATATTAATTATAAGTGGATATCAAGCGTGGAGGCTGTGTGCGACATATTGCCGGAACTATCGGTGGATTCTGCTCGGGTTTTCTCATCTATATGATGGCTTCAATGTTATTTTTGGATCTAACATCAAAAGATGTTAAAACTCCCGGTCTAGTCTTTGTTCTCGTATTTTTCGTTGGCGGTTGGATAATAAGTCATGCGGCAATCGTTCAAAGCACAAAGGGGTTTGCAAAGCCTATGGCACGAGCGTTCTTAATTGGCTCTTGCGAATGGCTGATGATGGTTTTGGTCGGACTAATCTATTCCGGCAAAATTGCTTCGTCAGTAGGACCATCCACTGGCGCCGCACTTGGAGGCGGGTTAATCGCGATTTTTACGGGCGGCATCAGTATCGGGATGGCACTATTCTGTGCCATCGGTTTTTTTCTTTTTCATTTCATGGGACGAGAGGGCGCTTCAGCGATGGCGGCTGATCAAGAAATGAAGAGATGTCCGGATTGCGCGGAGTTGATTATTGCGCAGGCTAGAAAATGCAAACATTGTGGATATCAGTTTGTGGAATCGCCCCCGACAAGCGAAGCGGGCTAGTTAAATTCTTCCGATATAAATTACCTCTCATGATTTTGCATACGAATCCCGAATACTTCGAGCACCCAGGATGGAAGAGTATCGGGCACTGGTGCTACGAGAGGACTTGAGCCCGCAGCTTTTCGGTTAGCGCTTTCGAAAGAGCTGCTTAATGGCCGGGCTGTACTCTTTAGAGAAGAACGCCAGGTAAGATTCCAATACGCCGATGACGATCGCCAAGGGGAGGCCTTGCGGCATCATAAAGGCGTGCACGAGAAAAATGTTTAAGGCGACCGGAGCCAAAACAACCAGCGCCAGAGGAACGAACATTCCGCTCAACAGCAACAGGCCGCAAACGATCTCGGTCCCTTTAAGCAGATAGAAAAAATATCCGGTCGCCGCCATCCCATTGAAGAACGCACCCATCGCGCCCTCCATGGGGGGCGGGGTCGAGAAGAAGAAAGGGATTCCGGAGCCAAAGAAGACCGCGCCGAGCAGAAGACGTACGATCAAAGTGACTTTGTTCATTGAGGGACCTCCGTTTTATGAAATGATGGCAAAGCGGAAATGCGAAGTAAAGCAATGCTTTCTCATCTAGCCCCCGGCGAGGAAAAGCTCTCGGGTGATGCCGCAATTTTTTAGAAATACCTCATCGTGAGAAACGATGATTAGGGCACTACGGAATCCTTTTGTTAGGTTTTCTAGAAATTCTATATTGATCAGATCCAGGTTGTTGGTCGGCTCATCCAGAATTAGGAGCTCGGGTTTTTCTTTACTGAGAAAGCCGCGGGCTAGGGTGGCTCGTAACCTTTCGCCTCCGCTTAAGGAACCTGCTTTTTGGAATACGGATTCTTTGGCGAATAGAAATCTGGCCAGGCCGCTGCGGATTTCGCTTTCGCTTAGAATAGAGGTGTCGCGGATATTTTCTAAGATGGTTTTTTCGTCATCCAGCGAGGCGCATCTTTGGTCAATATAGAGGGTGGCCAGATTTCCTCGGCGGAGGATGCCGCGGGTGTTGAGTTCGGCTCCGAGGATGGCTTTTAATAGGGTTGATTTGCCCGAGCCATTTTCGCCTTTTAGGGCCATGCGTATCGGTCCGCGCCAGCTGAAGTTTAAACCCCCCTTATAAATCCAATCTTGAAAGCGGATGTTGAAGTCAGTGGCCTCGGCAACTAACTTTTGTGCGGGGATTTCTTGGCCGATGGGATCGGCGTACATTACCGGCTCGATTTTCAATTCACTGAAGGCTTGGTGAATGTCGCGAACCGTTGCGTTGGCGCGCTCGAGGGTTGCGGAATCGATTTTCCCGGTCGTGGCATGGGCTTTTCTTTTGCGGCCACCGAGCAGAATTTTGGCTTGGCCTCCGCGCGCCGCCGCTTCGGCTCCGCGTTTATTGCGCTTTTCTTGTCTGGCGCGCTGTTCGTTGCGATCTGCTTTTGCGGCGTCGCGCTCGCGTTTGGCTTGTTCCAATGCTGAGGCTAGGTTTTCGCGCTCCCTTTCTTTTTGCTCCGAATAGGCAAGCCAGCCGCCTCCGAATTTTTTAAGCCCGCGGTTTGAAAGTTCAAGGATCTCTGCGCACAACTCGAGACATTCGCGGTCGTGTGAAATAAGTAGGGCGCCGCCGTCGCGTTGTTTTAGAAATTGCAGGATTTTTTCTCGGGCCCCGCGGTCGAGATCGTTTGTCGGTTCATCTAGAACCAGGAATTGATCATCGAGCGTGCCGGCGAGCCTTACGCGCATCCATTGGCCGCCACTTAAGGTGGTGCAGAGGGCTTGGCGGTTTATGCCTTCGAGAAGGCTTTCGCCCAAAGGCGACCAAGCGTAATTGAGGGTTAGGAATTCATCGACCGTTATCGGCTCGGGGTCTTTTCGTTGTGGGAAGAATGTGATTGGCTCATTTCTTTGAATGGTTCCACTTGCCGGCGGTAATTCTCCGCATAAAAGTTTAGCCAAAGTCGTCTTGCCGACGCCATTTGGCCCGACCAAAGCCGTCAGCCTGCGATCTAAAGTAAAATTTAAGCTATTGAACAGCTCGCGGCCGTTCGGCAATTCGAACGAAACACCGCGCACGGTGACTATTGATTTCATAAACAAACCCCGCGCATAACGATGCGCTTATTTTAAAAATGAATTGGAAATTGGATTAAGACGGTTTGTTTATGCTATTTCCATAGATCTCTGGGTTTACCCAGAGATCTATAGAATAGTGGCATTCGTCCCAAATCTCAAGAGCCAGTTTGAGACAGTGGCGGCCCAGCCGGCGGTTACGTCGAAAGACTTGATGTCCGAGTATTCCGGTACCAAACTAGAGGAAATAAGATATTAACTCTAAATACGGATGAATTTCGAAATCATATGGAAATCAGCGCCGCAACCACTTCCAATATCATAGCACTGGGATCTCTTATGATCTCGGGGATCGTGGCTTACCGACAGTTTCGTGATCGGGAGCATGCTGCGATTTCACTTCAAATGACTTATCTTGGCGACCTGATGAAGTGGTATGCCGAAACCATTCTTGTTCTTAAAGGCCTTTGCGTGAAAGAGGATTTCGACAACCCTGAAAAGCGCGCATGCGAGCTTGCGCGGCTTTCGGCTCTGATAGAGCGGGGACGTTTTTATTTTCCGAATGTAAATAAAAACGATGGCTTTGGAGTGCAAAAGCCCGAAGCCTATCAAGGTTATCGGTTAGTTCCTCTCGACTATTTGGTTTATTCATACAATTTGCATAGCGAGCCGGATTTCCGGAAAAATCTGGTTTACGCGGAAAGGCTTATGCGCGGGTTCACCTCTGAAGTGTATAAGGTCGCCCGGCCGCGTGATCTTCTTTCGCAAATCCGTCGGCTGACCTTTAATGTGGCGCATGTCGACCGATCCATCGAAGATCTTCCGCTCGAAGAGTTCTTGAGCATGATGGACGGCAGGACATGAAATGAAAATCACCGTACAAGTGAAGCCAAATTCGAAAAAGGAGTCGGTGGAGCTGGGTGCCGATGGCGCTTACGTCGTTCGAGTCAATGCGCCTCCGGTTGAAGGAGCGGCGAATGAGCGGGTCGTTGAGCTATTGGCTAAATTCCTTAAGCGCCCCAAGACCAGCATCGAGTTGGTCGGCGGGCATCGCTCGAAGAGGAAGATATTTAAATTATTGTAATGGGATATTTATTGGTGAGACATAGTGAACTATGACCCGTTCTGTTGTTGAAATCTTTTTGATCTTCTTGCGCTTGGGCCTCACCTCATTCGGCGGGCCGATTGCGCACCTTAGTTATTTTCATGACGAATTTGTAAATCGAAGAAAATGGCTTGATGAGCAGCCCTATGCCGACCTGGTGGCTCTTTGTCAGTTTCTGCCGGGCCCCGCGAGCAGTCAGGTGGGCATAGCCATCGGACAATCGCGTGCGGGCGTTTTGGGTGGAATTGCCGCTTGGATTGGATTTACCAGTCCTTCAGCTGCGGCGCTGGCGTTATTTGCGATGGGTGTGGCGAAGTTTTCTGTCGATTTGAATAGTGGATGGCTCCATGGGTTGAAGATTGTCGCGGTGGCTGTTGTTGCGCAGGCACTTTGGATTATGGGTACAAAGCTGTGCATAGGACAAAGACGCTCGACGATAGCGTTGATCGGCGCGGTGGTGGCCTCGTACCTGCCAAATGCCTTTGGCCAAATTGGAGTGATAAGCTTAGGCGGAATTGCCGGATGGCTTTTGCTGCAAGAGTCGGCGGCTCAGCTTCCGCATGCGCCGATGAAGATCGGCGTAAGTCGCCGGGCAGGCACGATCAGTTTGATTATTTTTTCTGCGCTGCTGGCCTTTCTTCCTTGGCTTGCGAATACCGCGGGGATTCCCTCACTCAAATTGTTTGATAGCTTTTATCGTGTCGGCTCATTGGTGTTTGGCGGTGGGCATGTCGTATTACCTTTGTTGAAGGCCGAGGTTGTCAATCCTGGCTGGATTTCAAACGATGTGTTCTTGGCGGGATATGGAGCAGCCCAGGCTATCCCCGGCCCACTGTTTGCGTTTTCGGCATACCTCGGAGCGGCCTCAAGTGTGCCGCCCGCAGGTTGGGCCGGCGCGGGGATTTGCTTGATGGCGATATTTTTGCCGTCATTCCTTTTGATTTTTGGAATCCTTCCGTTTTGGAACGGAATCCGCCAGTTGAAAGGCATGAGGGCCGCCATGCAAGGAATCAACGCCGCCGTGGTCGGACTGTTGTTGGCGGCATTTTATAACCCGGTGTGGACGAGTGCGATCTTATCGCCGAAAGATTTTAGTCTCGCGCTTTTCGCATTTCTGCTTTTGGCTGTCTGGCGACTTCCTTCGTGGAAAGTCGTGCTTGTCAGCGCGGCCGCCGGCGGCATTTTGCTTTGAGTTTCGCCGCACTTATCTTCTTAACTCCGCCTTCACGGTGATCTCATAAGAGAAGCAACCATCGGCGGATATCGAAAATTTATTGTCCTTATCCAAAATTTTTGCCATCGGGATCGAGTGATTGGTGCTGAGTCTTGTGCTGCCTTGACTGAATTGCGTGATCGTTCTCAAAACGTCCCCTTCCGAAGATTTGTCGATCCACAGGCCGAGGCCCGCGCACAAATTTGCATTTGTCCTCATGTCGCACAGATCTTCCAGACGGTCTTGCGCCGATGCGGAAAGAATATTTGCATTGTCAAAAACGGCAAATCCGATGGCCTGATTGCACTTCTTATTGATGTCGGTGCATTTTCCCGTCGCGACATCGGTCTGTCCGAAATACCATATGTCATGGGCCGTTAAGCCTTTGGCGTCACCGCAATCCCTGGTTACGGCTGCGATCTCTAGGTTGTATTTTCCAACGGGATCGGCACCCGCCACGCAACTGAGTGAAGCCAAGATAATAAGAATTTGATATTTCATTTTGCTCCCAAGATTGAAGTTCGGTCTTCATGTATAAATGGGAGCGGTCCTCATAGCAATTTAGTTTGAATACTTTGACTTGATCCGACATCTCTCTTTGCGTTACTCATCACACCGTTCAGGCGCGGATATCGCGGTCCCAAAATGGATTCGATTTTATTTTTGGTAATCGACATATCCTTCAGGCCCAGCCGTGTAGAGTTTTGTCGCGTCCATATCCTGCAGCGGCAAGCCCAGGCGCACTCTCTCGACAAAATCGGGATTGGCGATGAACGGTCTGCCGAAGGCCACCAGATCTCCGCGACCCTCAATCAAATCCGTTTCGGCTCTTGCGACGTCGTAACCAGTCGATAGAATATAAACGCCTTTGAAATTCTTGCGCACCAGACGCTTGACGTCGCCCTTACCGTGATCGATCACGTGAATGTACACTAGCCCAAGTTCCGAAAGTCGATTCGCGAACTGAGCATAGAACTCGTCAACTCCTTCAAAGCTTGCCATATCGTTGAGCGTTCCATAGGGCGAGATCCGTATACCCGTTTTTTCGGCGCCGATCGCCTGAGCCACGCTTTTTGCGACTTTGAGAGCGAATTCCATTCTGTCTTTGCCATAGCTGTCTCCTCTTTGGTTGGAACCAGGGTTTAAAAATTGTTCGATCAAATATCCATTCGCCGCATGTATCTCTACGCCGTCGAAGCCGGCTTCGTTCACGGCGAGCGTGGACGAAGTGACGAACTCTTGAATGGCCTGCTCGATTTCTTGCGGGCTCATTTCTTGTGGCGTGGGAAACGGTTGATTGCCTTGTTGGTTCGTCCACATTTCGCCTTTAGCCGCAATGGCTGACGGTGCCAGAATCCTTGCTCCCTTCGGCATATTGAGAGGGTGCGAAATCCTTCCCGTATGCATAAGCTGCACGAAAATTTTCCCGCCCGTGGCATGAACTTCATCGGTAACTACTCGCCAACCCTGGGCCTGTTCTTTGTTGAACAGCCCAGGGATGCGCGCATAGCCGAGTCCGTTGGGTGAGGGACTCGTTCCTTCCGTGATGATCAGACCCGCGGTAGCACGTTGAATGTAGTACCGCGCCATAATGGGGTTGGGGATATTGCCGATGGCTCGGGAACGGGTCATGGGTGCCATCACGAATTTATTTTTCAAATCGAAGGAGCCTAGCTTGGTTTTTTCGAACAATTTCATTTTGTTTTCTCCGGTCGGTTGCTTAATATATAGTCACCATATTAGTTACAATTTAAGGCAAAAAAATGTTATGCCGTATCCACGTCCTCAACTAAATCCGACAATTTGATCTTTTTTAGTTTTTCCGCCAAGGCGCTATTTGCGGCATCGAAAACCGGCGCCAGGACCGACTTCATTTTGCAGCTTAACGAGCATTTCTTATTGGGGTCGTTGGGATTGTAGGCAAAGAGATCGCCGTCATCCACGGCCGCATAGACATCATATAAGGATATCGCCGTGGCCTTCTTGGCCAAGCGTGCTCCGCCGGATCTTCCGGCCTCGGTTTCAAGCAATCCGGCCTTGTGCAGTTCGCTTAAAATCCTGCGCACCACCACGGGGTTGGTGTTGAGCGAGTCGGCCAAGAAGGTCGAGTTGAGCTTATCCTGCTTAACCGCCAGGGCCGTCATGATATGAGTTGCCATCGCAAATCGGCTATTCGCTGCCATATGTAACAAGTATAGTTACATTATTGGCATTGTCAAGATCTGGCGCCGGATTAGGTGCTTTTTAAAAATGACGTCATGCGAAGTCGTGGAAGGCCTGATTTTTACTGTGGATTGTCGCCGGCTTCGGCGATATTTTTTAGATCATGTTTCACCACAAAATTGATCGGGATACTCCCAAGGTTGTCGTTTTTCACTGGCTGCTGTTGAGTTTTTTGGGGGGCAACATCAATGCCGGCGGCCTTATGGCGTGCGGGCGATTCGTTTCACATGTGACCGGCTTTTACACTTTATTTGGCGAAGATGTGGCTATGCTCAAATGGGGAGCCGCTTTGGGGATTTTCTCCATTCCTTTTTGTTTTTTGATCGGGGTGATCATTTCGGCTTTATTGGTGGCGCGTCCGATTTATCGCAAAGAAAAGCCGCACTATATTCTGGTGATGGCTTTGGTCTGCGGTTGTTTGAGCGCAGTGGTCATTCTGGGACGTTACGGTTTTTTTGGCGGTTTTGGCGAAACGGAACTCGTTACCGCATACGGATTGTTGGCCCTGCTGTGTACGGCCAGTGGATTACAAAATGCTGCGGTTTCAATCGCTTCCGGACATACGGTTCGCATCACGCACATGACCGGCAACACCACGGATCTGGGCATCGGGATTGTGCGAGCCATTTGCATGGGAAAGGACGCGGAGTCGCGCGCGGATGAGGTCCGCGCGATGGGATTGCGCGCCGGGATCATTGCCTCTTTTGCCCTCGGGGCGACCGTCGGTGCCGTGTTTTTTCTTCGTTTTCGGTACAATGGTTTCTTGTTGCCGGCGGCTATCGCGCTTTACGTTCTTATGTGGGAGGCTTACTTCAACTACCGGTCCGATAAAGGCGGCGGCATAAACACTTTAATTTTTATCCCGACATTTCTCAAGAGATCGAAGAACCGCATCTAGAAGGGCCGAATCGGCATATCGGCAAGCGGGTTCGGTCAAGGGTTAAGCCAGGGCAAGACCGCCGCATCAAAAAAATCCCTTAGAGTCGTTTGCTTTTCACTGGGAATTTTTTGGCCTAGGAGGCGGAAAAAATCTTGTCCGCAGGCGGGTCTGTTCTATGATCTTTCAAAAGATCTATCAGCAGAGGAAAGAATTGGAAATCCTAGTCGACCGCCCCGTAAAGCCCGCCAAGACCGCCGATAACGATAGCCGTATCGCTAAACGCAACACTCAGTTCACCGACAAATTCTCGGAAGAAGTGTTCAATCTGACTTATCGTTACGGCAGCGAAAAGGACGTGAACGAACGTCATTTAAATATCGCCAAAGATTTGGCTTCGGTCGAAAAGCCCGAATTGCAGGAATTTTGGACATCTAAGTTTTTGGACTTGCTTGAGGATTTTCGTTTCGTCCCCGGAGGCCGGATCACGTCAAACGCCGGCACGGGATTGAAGGGCACCACCTATATTAATTGCTTCGTCAGCGGTTTTCGCGGTGAGGACCAAGATTCCATGAATGGGATCATGGATGAACTCAAGCGCCAGGCTTTGATTTTGAAATCCGAGGGAGGCTACGGCTTTTGTTCGGATGTCATGCGCCCACGCGGTGCTTTTGTGGAAGGAATCGGCGGGGATTCGCCCGGCGCCGTAAAGCTGCTTGAGATGTGGGACACGCAAAGCTCGGTGATCACCGCCGGCAGCGGCATTAAGCGTAAAGACGAGCGCGGAAAGAAAAAAATCCGCAAGGGCGCACAAATGGTGACCATGTCGGTTTATCACCCCGATATCGAAGACTACATCACGGCCAAGCAGACACCGGGCCGCCTGACAAAATTCAATATGTCCGTATTGGTGAGCGACGAGTTCATGGACGCCGTTAAAACCAATAAGCCGTGGAATCTGGAATTCCCCGATTATGAAAAGGCGAAAGCCGAGTACAAATCCTATTGGGATGGAAACCTAAAGGCATGGAAAGCCCGTGGCTTGCCCGTACGCGTTTACAAAACTTACTCGCAGGCTTCGGAGTTGTGGGAACTGATCATGAAGTCCACCTACAACCGCAACGAACCTGGCATTTTGTTTATCGACACCATCAATCGGCTGAACAATCTTTATTACGTCGAGTACATCAACGCCACCAACCCGTGCGGTGAACAAGTTTTACCCGTTGGCGGTTGCTGCCTTCTGGGTTCACTCAACCTGACTCAATTTGTCGATGTGAAGAATCAAGATTGGGATTATGGCAAACTGCGCGAGATCATTCCCATCGCCGTGCGTTTTATGGACAACGTCAATGACCGGACCAAAGTTCCGCTGCCTGAGCAAGAGGAAAACTTGATCGAAAAACGCCGCATCGGTTTGGGCGTTCTCGGTTACGGCTCGGCTTTGATGATGTTGAAAGTTCGCTATGGATCCGATAAGGCCCTTGAGCTGACGGAATCTTTGGGGCAGTTCGTAATGAACGAGGCTTACAAAGCCTCGGCCATGATCGCCAAGGAAAAGGGAGCGTTCCCGCTGTTCGATCGCGAGCGTTACTTGCGCGGCCAGTTCATCAAAAATTTAAAACCTGAGACTTTGGAGATCGTTTCCAAACACGGCTTGCGCAACAGCCATTTGCTGTCGATTCAACCGACCGGCAACAGTTCGGTGTTCGCGAACAACGTTTCGGGCGGCTTGGAACCTTTGTTCCTGACTTCATACACCCGCACTTCGATGCAGCCGTACGGCCCCGAGGGCTTGGGAATTCCAAAGAATGTGAACTGGGAAGCCAAGACCTATGAAGTGAGCGGCCCGAAGACCGATTGGAAGTGGAGCAAAGAGAGTGACGAGAATGTTTTGGTCACGACCTTCGAAGGCGAAAATTGGAAATTCGATTCCACGCGCGGTCTCTTGAAAGAATCCCGCGTGCGCGATTATGCCGTCCGCTACCACGAGGAAAACGGAAGCTGGGATGAAGACGCCGAATGGAATGCGACATCTTATAATTTGAAGATCGACGATCACGTGCGCACCATGGCCGCGTTCTCTAGATACATCGATTCGGCGATGTCGAAAACCGTGAATATTCCGGCCGATTACCCCTACGAGGATTTCAAGCGTCTGTATCAAGAGGTTTATGACACCGGCACCATCAAAGGTTGCACGTCCTACCGTGAAGGCACGATGGCGACGGTTTTGTCGGCCTCGGGCACCGCGGCTGCGGAGCCGGAAGTTTTTAGCGGCGTAAGACGGACTAAAGCCACTCCACGTCCGAAGGAATTGGATTGCGAAATCCGTCAGATCACTTCGGCGGGCGAAAAATGGGTGGTGATGGTCGGTTTGTTGAACGACGATCCCTACGAAGTCTTTGCGATGAAGCAAAATAAGCTCAGACTTCCGCTTCATGTGACCAACGGCAAATTGATCAAAGAGAAGTCGGGCACTTACAATCTTGAAACCGCGGATGGCTGGGTTTTGGCCGATATCCGCACTTTCTTCGAATCGAACGAGCAAGAAGCTTTGACCCGTATGATTTCGACGTCTCTGCGCCACGGCGCCGACATCGAATTCATCGTTTCGCAATTGATCAAGAGCGAAGGGAATATCACTTCGTTCTCCAAAGCGATCGCGCGCACCTTGAAAAAGTACGTAAAAGAAATTTCGTCGATGAAGTGCTCGGAATGCTCCAGCCACAATATTAAGCTGCAAGAGGGATGCTTCACCTGCATCGATTGCGGCTCCAGCAAATGTGAATAGGAATTCCTAAACGAAGGGCTTAAAGCGTGGCAAGCGGCATTCTGGATTCAAGATATCCAGCGCTTGCGCCCGCCACGGAGCTTCGGCCTCGAGGCTTGCAAATAAGTTCCACAGGCTGACGTTGATCCACAAAGATCTTAATAGGTACCGGTCGATCCGTATTTTACTGCGGTGTCGAAAACTTTGGCTTTCAAAGTTAACCGATTTGATATGGTCTTTTGTGATTTTAAAGCGCCCATCGGTCAAATGATGTGCTTCTTGTTTTTGCGTCAGCCACCAAAATTTTTCATGATCGAATGCGCCGCTGCTCGGGATTTGGCCGCGTTTGAAAAGGAGATCTAAAAAACGTTCTTTATCGTGATTCAGTAAGGCCATGTAGAGAGCCCGCTCTGGCTCTATCTCGGCCGGCTCATAATGGGCGACTCGCCCGAAATCCAGGAACACGACTTGGTCTTTGCGAAAAAGAAAATTGCTCGGATGGGCGTCGACATGCATAAGGCCGTGTCGAAATATTGCAAAGCCGTGGAAATACGCGATCAAGAGGGCGGCCTGCGATTTCTCGTTGGCGGCGGCTCTGACCGAGAACGCCGAAAACGGGATGCCGGGTTCGAATTGGCTGACGATTATGTTCTTCTTGCAAAGCTCGACATGGATCTTGGGAACAACGATACGTGGCTCGTGTTCGAAGATTTTGCGAAAGAGTTCCTGTTGCTTGGCTTCATGCTCATAGTCCAATTCGAGGAACACCAATCTTTGAATTTCGGTGAAGGCTTCGTCGAGAGAGGGGCCGAGTATTTTGCTGAGAAAAACGATAAGGGAGAGATTGCGGAATTGCCCCTTTAAAGTTTCACGGATCTGAGGGTGTTGAATTTTAACAACGACTTCTTCGCCGGTGATCAGGGTGGCCTTGTGAAGCTGGGCCAAGCTCGTAACGGCAAGAGGCTGGGACTGAAACTTGGAGAAGACGTGATCGGGCGGGCGCCCATAGGCGTCGCGCACGATCTTCTGAATTTGGGTGTAAGTCAGGCCTTTGGCCATATGTTGTAAATCGTCGAGCAGAATGGGAATTTCCGGTGGCAGCCCCCACTCTAAGAAACTCGCCAGTTGGGCCGCCTTAATGGACAATCCACGCGAGCCTTTGAAAGATTTTAAGATCTGCTTGATCACGGCGATCTTAATACGGCCGCCGATAGGATCCTTGGCGAAGCTTTCCCGTAAGAAGCTGCGAATAAATGCGTCGATCTTGTGTTGTGTCGTTTCGTGAAAGGAAACGCCCTCTTGCTTCAAAATTTGAACCGTCTTTTTAAATAGATCTCGGGAGGCACGCAGGGCTTCCTCGGATATCAAATTTTCTTGATCCGCGTTTAAGCGCAGCGATTGTTCGTATATCCCCATGATCTTCAATATTGGGCCCGGGATCGGACGGTCGCCCGATTCCCAATGGGCGATTGCGCCGTTGGTGACTTGGAAGTCCCGGGCGAGTTCGCGTTGAGAATAGCCAAGAAATTCGCGGATGGTTCTCAGCCGTTTTGCGTTCACAATAAAAATCCCCCAATTAGTAACTTATATTAACCAACATTTTTCGCGCGAACAACTCACGTCGCGAGCGCGCGCTTTATTTGAAAAACGAAACCGCTTACAGTGTAAGCGGTTTCGTTGACACGGCCTCTTTGTGACTGAGAAAAGATATAAAATTTGGTCTAGATTGAATTTTATCGCCGATTTTCGATAGACACAAAAAATGCACCCCCACAGAATTCGTGGAGCACAGAACAACAATTTATTTTGCGATACGAGGGGGAAACAGAGATGTTTGCTAAGAAGATAGTGTTCGGCCTTACCGCTTTTGCGATGGCCCTTACCGGTTGTGGTGGCGGCGGCGGCGGTTCATCGGCGCCTAGCGCCGGCAATTCAAGTATTGTCGTCAGTGGAAGTTTGAGTGGGACATCGGTGAGTGGATTGGCGATCGGTCCGCGCAATAGCGGTCTGGCTATTACCGACTTGAGTCTTTACGGAGTTGCATTTTCAAATCCGCCGGTCATCGCGACGGCGCCCCTGAATGCGGACGGTTCATTTAGCCTGACTTTGGCGGCCGCAGCCGGCAGCCCGGTGACGTTAATCTTTCGCGACAACAATAACAACACGGTCGGCACGGTGAAGTTCGAAGACTCGTCGGACACCGATCTTGGCGCGAATCCGAAATTATCCGACACGATTTCCTTAAAAGGAAGCGTGAGCCTTGGCGCCCTGACTTTGAGTGAAAAAGGCGACGTGGTTGTGAAAGTCGTCGACATTGCGAGCAACATCGACAACACGCCGGTCGCTGTGGGAGTGGCATTTGATCCAACGGGAAGTTGGACGGCCAAGCCGTATACGGGTTCTTTTCCCGCAGGCTACAAAAATCCCTTTGCCGCGGATTGCCGCATGGATAGTAACAACGGAGTGATAGCTCCCATGCCCTGCTTCGACACCGACATGGCTTTGAGCTTGATCCGTTATACGGGAAAAACGTTCGTTAAAAACGACGGAACATGCGATCCCGATGACGTCTACTCGGACGTTAACGGAACGGGCTGCGCTGAGACAGACGGAACTTTGGGAGCAGACCGCTACGCTGTTTCGCTTTGGCAGGGTGACAATAGCACTGCCGGCGGCATTTACACTTGCGGTAAAAAAACAGGACTCACTGCGGATGAATTCCGCGCCTATGGGCGTATTCACATCCCTTCGGCAAATCTTCCCAACGTGGGCGGTAGCGTAGGTCAACTTTCGTTCGGGCGTTACGTCTACTCGAGCCTTCCCGGAAGCGGCTGGGGAGCGGGAGACAACTGGTGGCACAATTCCAATGCGATAGCACAATGGGATACCGGTGATTGCAAAAACGTCACGAAGACGACCACCAAGGGAATTCTGACATTCAATTCTTGCAAAATTATCTGGGACGATAGCGGCACTCCCACACCCCGCTACGAGGCGTATCTGGCCGGCGGAAACAACTGCAAATTGGAAGACGGAACTTCGGTTCAGCCGAGCAATGATTTTTGGTCCGCGACTCCCGGAGCGGGCGAAGGCTGTGAAGAAGGAAGCGAGATTTTTCCTGGCATGAAGGAGTCGACTTGCACATATGTTCGTAAGCTTCAAGTTTCGGACGCGACGGCGACTACCGTACTTTGTGACAATGGATATGGGCGCTTCAACGATCGTGAATTGACAACCGTGAGAGCGAGCGACGAGTTCGGCGGCACGCCGGTCATATTTGTCGCCCAAGGCGATAGTTGTGCCGTCGGTGCGACGACTGGCGACGAAAAATTGGCACGCTTAAGATGCTTGGCACAATACTATTGGCAGAACGGCAACGACGAAGAGTCATGTCTCCCGCCTCTGGAAACGAATTGGGCTGCTGAGACCGCGGAAGATTTCGTATTGAAGATTCGCGGTCAAAGCCCGCAAGTGGCCATCGCCACCAATATCGCGGATTATTCGGCGGACGGAAAAACCTTCTTCTTGAATAGCCATAATGAGTCGGTTGCGGATCTTCCCAATGGAACGGTTTGCCGAATCAATGTGAATTTGCAATTGAAGGGCACTCAAGTTTCAGAGACTAAAATCTTGATGGACATCAGCCAATCGGGAACGCTGATCAACCGTGACCCGGCTTGCGTCGCGGCGATGAATGCACCTTATTCTGAAAGTAACAGAAATTTGAGAAACGATACTGAAAACCAAAATTGGCTGATGTATCTGACGAAATAGTTTGTTCCACAACTAACATGATGAAAAGGCCTCGATCATATGATCGGGGCTTTTTTTGGAGGTACGATGCAAAAACTTTTGTTTTATAGTTTAGTCTTGATGACGGCATGGGCGACGTTGGCTTATGCGCGACCCGCACCTCAAGCTGAGGCGATGAAAGAGAGAATGGCGCGACAAGGGCTGCTGCACAACAGGCAGCGAGTGGCCGAACTAAAATCTGAATTGATGCGCTTTAGGGTGGAGTATAGCAAATTGTCTCAGAATGACCTTTTGACCGAATTGACGTCTTCATCGCGAAAGCAAAAGCTTGAGCGGCTACAGGCGCGCATGCAAAAGATCGAAGGCGAGATCGGCGCGATTGATTCGACCTACAAGGCGCTGTCGGCAAAAAAGCCAAAGCAAAAGAAATCCCCGCGCTAGGCCTATAGCGCGGGAAGCGTTCCTTGTTTAATCTTTCGGATATTGCTTTTGTGCCCGAAGACCCAGATCAGGTCGCCGGGCTTAAGCACGACGGAACTTTCCGGATTGAGAATCCGCACGCCGCTGCTTTCGACGCCGACGATCAGGCCTCCGGACTCTTCACCTAAACCGATTTCCCGGATCGATTTGTTGGCATAGCGGGAGCCGTCTTCGATCAATACGGATTCAAGATTGAACATCTCGTCGTGGGCCAGCGTACCTTGGATTTCTTTGGGCTCGATCAATTCGTGCGCGGCGGTCAATTGTTCTTCCAGGCCGATCAGGAAAAGTTCGTCATTGGGGAGAAGCCTTTCGGAGCGGCTGGGGGCGAATATCCGGCGGCGTCCGCGGTCGATCATCGCGATGGTCGCGCCGGTGCGGCTGCGGAATTTCAATTCTTCAAGCGATTGCCCGGCGATCGGCGAATCCGAAGTGAGCGTCATGTGGGTGAGAGTCGCGTCCCACGGGGCCAATTGGGGCATGCGCGCGAGGGTTTCGACCTCGGCCAGCTCCTTAGCATTCAAGTTCTGTAGAAAGCGGCCTTCAACCGCCGAGTAAAGACGCTCGATCGCGCCCCTAAAAATAAAAATCAGCAAGATCGCCCCCGCCAGCACGGCAAGAGGCAAGATATGAGTGGTCGCGAATTGGTTGATGATCACTTCGATCAGAACCAGGCCGATCCCGAAACGCAAGAACATGATACCGAATTGCAGCCTGGTGAGGCGTAACAGGGTCGGCGTCAGCTCGCCCGAGATTTTCTTCGGCGCTTTAAGAAAAATGGCGAAAAGAAACGGAGAGCAGGCGGTAAGCGTGACCACACAGGC
Source organism: uncultured Pseudobdellovibrionaceae bacterium (assembly GCA_964628445.1). GTDB lineage: Bacteria > Bdellovibrionota > Bdellovibrionia > Bdellovibrionales > UBA1609 > JALHOQ01. Next base: position 22,927 of record CAZVOP010000025.1, read on the forward strand.
GACAAAGCGGATCAGCGGCTGATCGCCGGTGGCCGAAAGCAAAAGGGGCAGCGCCAGTTTTGCCGCCGCGATTCCGATCGCCATGACGACCACGGCGTTTAACAAAACCAACAAACCGTAGGTTCGCCACAGAAGGCTTAAGGCGTGCTCTTTGCCGTGAACGGACATCGCATGCTCATATTGGCTCAACCGTTCCAGCAATCGTTGCGGCAGGCGCGCCTCGATCCAGGTGAACATCGGGCCGGAATAGCGAATCATATAGGGAGTAGTGAACGTGGTGACGGCGGATACCGCGATAATAATGGGATAAACGTACTCGCTTAAAACTTTGAGGCTTACCCCAAGGCTGGCGATGATAAACGAGAACTCGCCGATTTGCGCAAGGCTCATGCCCGCTTGGGTCGACTGTCTGAGGCTTCGGCCCGAAAGCACGGCGCCAAAGCCCGAACCCATAAGTTTTCCGACCACCGTGAGGATCGTGATCATGACCACGACTCCAAAATGCTCACGCAAAACTCCCGGATCGATCATCATCCCCACGGAAACAAAGAAAACCGCGGCGAACAAATCTTTGACCGACACCATCAGGTGCTCGATGCGCTCGCCCTCTTCGGTCTCGGCTAAGATCGAGCCCATAATAAAGGCGCCGAGCGCGGCGGAGAAGTTGGCTTGAGTGGCCAGCACCACCATCAAGAGACAAAGACTAATGGACACGATGAGCATGATTTCATTGCTCAACAAGCGGCGCACCCGTTTTAAGGCCGACGGCAAAAGATAAATGCCGACCAAAAACCAAATCAGAAGAAAGAAGATCAGCCGTCCGGAGAGATAGGCCAAGTTGGATCCCGAAAACGATCCCGGCACGCTGATGGCCGACAAAATCACCATCAACAAAATGGCCATGAGATCTTCAACGATCAAAATGCCGAACACCAAACTCGCAAAGGCTTTGCCTTTTAAACCGGCCTCGTCGAAGGCGCGGATGATAATGGTGGTGGAGGACATCGAAAGAATGGCGCCCAAATAGATGCTGTCCATTTCGCTCCATCCGATGGCGCGTCCGAACAGATATCCCACCGCGCTCATGGTGATGATTTCAAAAAGGGCGGAAATAAAGGCGCTTTTTCCGACCTTCGCCAGCTTCTTAAAGCTGAATTCAAGGCCCAGGCCGAACAGCAAAAAGATCACGCCGATTTCGGCCCAGAGATGCACTCCTTCAAGATCAACGACATTCGGCCATAGCGGGAAGTGGGGGCCCACGGCAAAACCGGCGATAAGATATCCAAGTACGATGGGCTGGCGAAGGCGGCTGAAGACCAGAGTACTGATTGCGGCCGCGCCGAGTATTAGGGCCAGATCGACAATCATTGGGGGCAAATGGTTCATAATATTCCTATTGATGCACCATTTTCTGTACCACAAAGTTCAATGATTGATCGATGTAAGATCGGGAAAAATGCGCGGCATTCGCGCTGCGTAATTGGTTAGCGTGTACCTTTCGCTCGCATGGGGCGCCGGGCCTGATCATAGGCAATGCATTTATTTTCCTCTTTTAAAATGAGAATCGGCCGCGACATTTCCGAAATTAGGCGACCGCTGACGGACGGCGCGAACATCGGCCTTTTCATCGTGGCGGACGATGGGCACCAAATCGTGAGGCACGCTTGGTTTTGATCCGCGATGGCTGGTATTTGCATCGGCCTTACGGGATCGGCGGTGAGGAGCCTTACCGACAGCAGGCCTTCCATTTTAAATTCTCGGTGAATCATGGCTGCGGTTTTTGGATCCAGCTTCCGATCCATATACCACCAGCCACCAAGGTCATCCACGGGCAGTAAATGAATTCGGGCCTTCAGTTGAAGGGCAAGATTCACGATCCACTTCTTAGACGCGGCTGATGGCGGATTGGAAATGCAAAATGCCACGAGGACAGTCGGGGTCGGACTATTTTGAATATGATCCATGCCATCGCCCAGAACAAGAACAGGCAGAGGGGCCTTCAAACTGGCGGCCTCGGAAAAGCTTCCTTGAATGAGATAAGAGAGCGTCGATTTGGGCTGCGTGCGCACGACCAATACTTCGGCCGCCGTTTGGCGGCCAAGTTCATAGATGGATTGGACGTGAGAGTCCATTTCTTGATGCTCGGAAATAATGAGGTTCACGGAACCGACCCTGAGGTTGGGATCGAGCTTCCTTGCTAAATCGGCCTCAACTTGTTTGCCTAAATTGTGTTTCTCGGCGCGATAGTACGAATAGGGCAGCAGAAAACTGCCTGGGTGAATCACCGAGCCGATATGCAGGTCTTCCAGCAATCCCAGGTTTTGTATGCGAATGAGGGCGTTGCAGAAGTTCTGGATATCATGCGATTGTTCACGGGCTGCATCTATGGCTACGACGGCTGTCTTCATTTATTAAATTCCTTATGTTTATAAGCTCGGACGCGCAAATCATGCGAATCGAGCCGCGAAAGAATTTTATTGAGAATTATCGTGAAGAGCGGCCGGCGCTGAATTGGCTATCCGCCAAGCCGCGCAGGCTAGAGGAAGATAAGATTGCCTCGTCCAGACTGAGATGCAACCTGAAGAGCGGAAATAAAGATGTGAGACAGCGGCGTGTTTTTCAACTTAGCTCCTAAATGGAGTCTACGCCATGACCTAACAATTTTCAATCGTAGGCGGGTTTGACGCCGCCACTCCCGGCCCGTGATTCACTGTCCGAAAAACTTCTGACAACTTTCAAGCAGCGTGTTGTAGCTGCAGTTGTTCATGAGCACGCCGATGCTGATCGTCACATCTTGTTGATTGATGTTGCGCACATAAACCGTCGCCTGCGTTTCTCCCGCGGAAAAAACAATATGTCCCGAAGTCGGGACATATTGGGCCGTGAGGTCGCCCGGCAAGCCGGGCTTCCCCCACGGTGGCAGTCCCGATTGGGGTGGGGTGCCATAAAGCGAATCATTTGTTTTCCAGTCGAATTCGGTGGCGCGCGGATAAGCTTTGTCCAACTGAAAGGTCACCACGCAATTGGTTAAGCGCCTGCACGGCGGCCCGATAAATTGAACTTTAGGTAACTCCGCGGGTGTCGCATTGCCGGTGCCCGTGATGACGCCTGAGGCGCCGCCCGAGTTGGAAATATCGCCGCCGCCGGGGCCTGCGCCATTGATGTTGGTGTCGCCGATGTCGGTGATGGCGCCCGAAGCGCCGGGATCTTCTCCCGTCGCGTCCGCCGAGCTGGCTGTTTGAGCGGCATCCGATGATTTTCCGAAATTGACCGCCGAACAATTCACCATCAATGCGGTCATGGCCAATGTTGTGAGCGCCTGGAATAAATTTATTTGTTTCATTTCAACGGTCTTCATTTTCAATCTCCTTATCGAAGTGAGAACCAGAGGTCAAAGATCATGTGCAGTTGTCTGTCCAGGGTTTTGACCGTCGAGCGCAGTCTTGACTCGTTTCCGTACTGATCTTGCTCGAAGTATGTGGGATCAAAGTTGAGATCGATTTCGGTAATGCCCATGGCGCCGAAGCTCTTCAACTCGCCCGCTTGCGACACACCGTCGAAGTTCGTGTCGGACCATAGGCGCAATTCGCGGAAGATGGAGTCTTTGGCGTCGATGAGGCCGTCATGATTGCGGTCAAATTTGGCCAAAGCGGCAAAGCCATTGTCGGCGAAGGCATAATCCGGGCCGAAGGTGTTGTTGCCGAAGAGCTGATCGATCCCGTCGACTCGGGTCTTGCGCGGTAGGGCGACAAACATGTAGTCAGGATTTTTAATCCAAGAAATTTGTTTTTTCGCATGTGCCCGCGGATAGGAATTCAGCCCAAGGATGTCGAACAGTACGCCGTCTGCGCGGCTGCTGAGGCTTAAACCTAAATCGGCTTTGTC